>NZ_JBFUIR010000004.1:0-206874 GCF_056401755.1 Pseudomonas sp. P4_D7
GTCTGACTCGACGCCTTCGTCGGAACGCCGCCCGGAACAGGCTCGCTCCCACAATGTCTTTCAGCGTTTAAAGGGTTGATATCAATACACTGGCATCGCACTAATAAAGTGCAGGAAAGTGAGACGCGGCTAACAAAAAACAACTTACCCATATTTAATATTTAAATAGAAAATCGTCAGACAATTAGGCAAAAGCTTCGCAACTAAAACATTCTTTCGACCTCGCACGCTTTGTTTACGGCAGTTTCCGGAAACAGCTCGATTTGATCTCAAAAAAATCCTTTACGGCAGATTTCAAATTGTGTCAGGTTTCTTACGCCTTCATTGGGCGAGTGATAGGACGATCTCGCCAGAGAGAGTCCTATCGGACAAAAACTGTTCCATTGCTAAACAAGGAAGTGTGTTTATGTCGAAAGTTAAAACGAATGCTATTGATACCGCCGAACAGGCTTTCCAGCTGTCAGCCTTCAGCTCGGCGTACAACCAGATCAATAGCTTCAGCCATCAGTACGACCGCGGTGGCAACCTCACGGTCAATGGCAAACCCTCCTTTTCCGTCGACCAGGCCGCAACCCAGTTGCTGCGCGACGGCGCTGCCTACCAGGACAAGGATGGCAGCGGCAAGATCGAACTCACCTATACGTTCCTGACCTCGGCATCGTCCAGCACGATGAACAAGCACGGGATCACTGGGTTCAGTCAGTTCAGTGCACAACAACAGGCCCAGGCCAAGCTCGCCATGCAATCCTGGGCTGACGTGGCCAACGTGACCTTCACCGAGAAAGCCTCGGGCGGTGACGGCCACATGACCTTCGGTAACTACAGCGGTGGCCAGGATGGCGCTGCAGCGTTCGCCTATCTGCCAGGCACCGGCGCCGGTTATGACGGCACCTCGTGGTACCTGATCAACAGTGGCTACACGCAGAACAAGAATCCGGATCTGAACAACTACGGTCGTCAGACCCTGACTCACGAAATCGGCCATAGCCTGGGCCTCGCTCACCCTGGTGACTACAACGCCGGGAATGGCAACCCGACCTACAACGACGCGTCCTACGGCCAAGACACTCGCGGCTATAGCGTCATGAGCTACTGGAGCGAAAGCAACACCAGTCAGAACTTCAGCAAGGGCGGTGTCGAAGCGTATTCGTCCGGCCCGCTGATGGACGATATCGCTGCTATCCAGAAGCTTTACGGTGCCAACACCACCACCCGTACCGGTGACACCACCTACGGCTTCAACTCCAACACTGGCCGTGATTTCCTCAGCGCTTCGTCGTCGAGTGACAAAGTGGTGTTCTCAGTGTGGGACGCGGGCGGCAAGGATACTCTGGACTTCTCGGGCTTCACCCAGAACCAGAAGATCAACCTCAATGATGCCTCGTTCTCCGACGTTGGCGGCATGGTGGGCAACGTATCCATCGCCAAAGGCGCGATCATCGAGAACGCTATCGGTGGTTCTGGCAACGATCTGCTGATCGGCAACAGCGTGGCCAACGAACTCAAGGGCGGTGCCGGCAACGACATCCTCTGGGGTGGCGGTGGTGCCGACAAACTGTGGGGTGGCGCCGGTTCCGACACCTTTGTGTTCGCGGCCAGCTCGGACTCCAAGCCAGGTGCAATCGATCAGATCCTCGATTTCGTCAGCGGTCTCGACAAAATCGATCTGACCGGTATCACCAACGGTGCCGGCCTGCACTTCGTCAGTAGCTTCACCGGTTCTGCCGGTGACGCCATCCTGACTTCGTCGGGCGGCAACAGCCTGCTGTCGGTGGACTTCTCCGGGCACGGCGTGGCGGACTTCCAGGTCAGCACCGTTGGCCAGGCAGTCACCAGCGACATCGTGGCGTGATGTAGAAGTGGAAAGCGGCGTGTGATACGCCGCTTTCTCCACTTGCATCGTGTTGCTCGGTAAGCAAGGCTACACGCCGGAGCGAATATTCCCATGATCTATAAAGCTTTTACCTACAAGGCAATGGCGTGGCTCTCGGCGGCGCTGATCATGATTTCAGGAGAAACCAGCATGGCAAGCAGCCTCAGACTTGAAGAACCTTCAGTATTTGCCGGGCAGTGGCAAGCGACGTTGTCCACCCGAGGTGAGGACCCACAAGCGCAAAAGCAGCAGGACAAACCTTCCAATACCTGCGCCCTGGTATTGAATGTAAACAAGACCTTGGGAGAGGGCGCCGATTGCCTCGGTGCATGGCTTGAGCAAGCATCGATCGGCTGGTTTCCCGACCCTGACGGCCTGTCCATCACCGGCAAGGAAGGCTCAAGAATCCAGTTCTTCAGCCGACAACGTGACGGGCTTTATCTGACCACTTTGAAGTCGGGCCTGGTGATTACACTTGAGCGCGCAGCGCAATAGTAATGATGATCCAGTTTTCGACAAGGTTTTAATATAAAGCGCCACAAGCTGGTTATAAGAAACGCCGAACGACAACTGCACCGCTGTTATTTGCGCAAGTTGTTATGAAAGTGTAAACGGGTACTTGCAAGTCATCTTTCGCAGGTAAGCGGAACATTAATTGAAGCCCCGCCCAAGTGTGGCGGGCCCAATCATTTCAGGAAAAATCGATGAAGATGGCGAAGGCCCCAGCCACCGCTCCCTTATTCAAGGCATTGGGTGACTACAAAAGTATCCTGATCAGCGTCGGCTGTTTTACCGCACTGATTAACGTGCTGATGCTGGTGCCCTCCATCTATATGCTCCAGGTCTATGACCGGGTGCTGTCGTCGCAGAACGAAACGACCCTGGCGATGTTGTCGCTGATGGTGGTCGGTTTCTTCGCCTTTATAGGCCTGCTGGAAGTGGTGCGCAGCTTTATCGTGATTCGCATCGGCAGCCAGTTGGAGCGCCGCTTCAACCTGCGCGTCTACCAGGCGGCGTTCGAGCGCAACCTGTTCAAGGGCGAGGGCAACGCCGGGCAATCACTGGGCGACCTGACGCACATTCGTCAATTCGTTACCGGGCCGGCGCTGTTCGCGTTTTTCGATGCGCCATGGTTCCCGGTCTACCTGTTTGTGATTTACCTGTTCAACGTCTGGCTCGGTGTGCTCGCCACAGCAGGCGCACTGCTGCTGATCGGCCTGGCCTGCCTCAACGAATACATGACCAAAAAGCCGCTGGGCGAAGCGGCCGGTTATTCGCAGAAGTCCAGCCAGTTGGCCACCAGCCATTTGCACAATGCCGAAACCATTCAGGCGATGGGCATGCTCGGTTCCCTGCGCAAGCGCTGGTTCCAGGTGCACTCGCGCTTCCTCGGTCTGCAAAATCAGGCCAGTGACACCGGTGCGGTGATCAGCTCGCTGAGTAAAACCCTGCGCCTGTGCCTGCAATCGTTGGTCTTGGGCCTGGGCGCTTTGCTGGTGATCAAGGGCGACATGACCGCCGGGATGATGATCGCCGGTTCGATCCTGATGGGCCGCGTGCTCAGTCCGATCGACCAGTTGATTGCGGTGTGGAAACAGTGGAGCGGGGCGAAGCTGGCTTACCGCCGTCTCGACGCATTGCTGCAAGCGTTCCCGCCGAGTGACGACGCTATGGCGCTGCCGGCGCCGAAAGGCCAGATCACCTTCGAACAAGTCAGCGCCGGTCCACCGGGGCAACGTGCGGCGACCCTGCAGATGGTCAATTTCAACTTGGGCGCCGGTGAAGTGCTTGGTGTGCTGGGTGCTTCCGGTTCCGGCAAGTCGACGCTGGCCCGTGTGCTGGTCGGGGTCTGGCCGACTCTCGGCGGCACCGTGCGTCTCGATGGCGCGGATATCCATCGCTGGAACCGCGACCAACTCGGTCCCTATATCGGTTATCTGCCGCAAGACATCGAGCTGTTCAGCGGCAGCATCGCCGAGAACATTGCGCGTTTCAGCGAGGCCGATCCGCAGAAAGTCGTCGCCGCTGCGCAACAGGCCGGCGTCCACGAAATGATCCTGCGCCTGCCGCAAGGCTACGACACGCAACTGGGCGAGGACGGCAGTGGTTTGTCCGGCGGCCAGAAGCAGCGTGTGGCACTGGCGCGTTCAATGTACGGCACGCCGAGTCTAGTGGTGCTGGATGAGCCGAATTCCAACCTCGACACCGTCGGTGAAGCGGCACTGGCCAGCGCCATCGCCGCGCTCAAAGCCCAAGGCACTACGGTGGTGCTGGTCACGCACCGTTCTTCGGTGTTGGCCCAGGCCGACAAACTGCTGGTGCTCAATGACGGGCGTCTGCAAGCCTTCGGCCCGAGTCAGGATGTGCTTAAGGCACTTTCCGGCCAGCAAGAACAACAACGGGAAAAAGCTGCACCGGCACCGGGCGGGCTCAGCATGAGCCGACAGTATCAGCCCTCGACAAGGAATTCGGGTGTATGAGCAGCGCAAGCATGAACACTGAAAACGAAGCGAGCATGGAACACGCCTACATCACCGAACGCCCGGAGCGCGATGCGAAGTTTTTCGCGCGCATGGGCTGGATTCTGGCGATCGTTGGCGCCGGCAGTTTCTTCACCTGGGCGGCCCTGGCGCCGCTGGATCAAGGCATTCCGGTGCAAGGCACGGTCGTGGTCTCGGGCAAGCGCAAAGCCGTGCAGTCGATGAGCAGCGGCGTAGTCAGCCGGATTCTGGTGCGCGAAGGCGAAATCGTGAAGCAGGGCCAGCCGCTGTTCCGCCTCGATCAAACGCAAGTCGCCGCTGACGTGCAGTCGCTGCAAGCGCAATACCGCATGGCCTGGGCCAGTCTCGCGCGCTGGCAGGCTGAGCGTGACAACCTCAAGCAAGTGACCTTTCCGGCTGAGCTGAGCAATGACCCGGATCCGCGCCTGGCGCTGGTGCTGGAAGGTCAGCGGCAACTGTTCAGCAGCCGTCGCGAGGCTTACTACCGCGAGCAGGCCGGACTGCGTGCGAGCATCGAAGGCGCCACCGCACAACTGGCCGGCATGCGCCGCGCCCGCACCGATCTCAATGCCCAGGCCGACTCGCTGCAACAACAGTTGAGCAATCTGCAGCCGCTCGCCGACAACGGCTACATCCCGCGCAACCGCTTGATGGAATACCAGCGGCAACTGTCGCAAGTGCAGCAGCAACTGGCGGAAAACACCGGCGAAAGCGGCCGGGTCGAGCAGGGCATCCTCGAGTCGCGGCTGAAACTGCAACAGCACGCCGAGGAATACCAGAAGGAAGTCCGCACGCAACTGGCCGACGCGCAGTTGAAAAGCGTGACTCTGTCGGAGCAACTGACTTCCGCCGGTTTCGACCTGCAACACAGCGAAATCATCGCCACTGCCGATGGCGTGGCGGTCAACCTCGGCGTGCACACCGAAGGCGCGGTGGTGCGTCAGGGTGAAACGTTGCTGGAGATCGTCCCGCAAGGCACCACGCTGGAAGTGGAAGGGCACTTGCCGATCAACCTGATCGACAAGGTCGGCGCGCATTTGCCGGTGGACATCCTGTTTACCGCGTTCAACCAGAGCAAAACCCCGCGTGTACCGGGCGAAGTCAGCCTGATTTCCGCCGACCAGATGGTCGATGAGAAAACCGGCGTGCCGTACTACGTGTTGCGTAGCAGTGTCAGCGACCAGGCCATGGAAAAACTCAACGGTCTGGTGATCAAGCCCGGCATGCCGGCAGAAATGTTCGTGCGTACGGGTGAGCGTTCACTGCTCAACTATCTGTTCAAACCGCTGCTTGACCGGGCCGGCTCTGCGCTGACCGAAGAATAAGGATGTGCGGCTGTATGAATAAGCTTTCCACGCTCGCAGCAGCATTCTTGCTGCTCGCGAGTCACTCGGCAGTGGCGGCCATGGGGCCGTTCGAGATCTACGAACAGGCGTTGCGCAATGACCCGGTGTTCCTCGGCGCGATAAAGGAACGCGATGCCGGCCTGGAAAACCGCGCCATTGGCCGCGCCGGCCTGTTGCCGCGCATCGGTTACACCTACAACAAGGGTCGCAACTCGTCGAAAGCGACGTCTCTCGATGAGCGCGCGCGTAACCGTACCGACGATCGTAACTACAGCAGTTACGGCTCGGCGCTGACCCTGCAACAACCGCTGCTCGACTACGAGGCTTATGCCGCGTATCGCAAAGGTGTCGCGCAGTCGTTGTTTGCCGACGAGAACTTTCGCGGCAAGAGCCAGGAGTTGCTGGTTCGCGTGCTGGACAACTACACCAAGGCACTGTTCGCGCAGGACCAGATCGACATCGCTCAGGCGAAGAAAAAGGCGTACGAGCAGCAGTTCCAGCAGAACGAACACATGTTCAAGCAAGGCGAGGGCACGCGTACCGATATTCTCGAGGCTGAGTCGCGTTATGAACTGGCGACTGCCGAGGAGATAGAGGCGCGTAACGAACAGGACGCCGCGCTACGGGAGCTGGGTGCGCTGGTGGGTACGCCGGCGGTGGACATCGGTGATCTGGCGCCGCTCGATCAGAACTTCCAGACATTCGCGCTGATGCCTGCCAATTACGACACCTGGCATGAAATGGCGGTGAGCAATAACCCGAATCTGGCTTCGCAACGCCAGGCCGTGGAAGTCGCGCGGTATGAAGTGGAACGCAATCGCGCCGGGCATTTGCCGAAAGTCAGTGCTTACGCGTCGATGCGCCAGAACGAATCGGAAAGCGGCAACACCTACAACCAGCGCTACGAAACCAACACCATCGGTTTTGAAGTCAGCGTGCCGTTGTATGCCGGTGGCGGGGTGTCGGCGTCGACGCGTCAGGCCAGCCGCACTATGGAGCAGGCGGAGTACGAGCTGGACGGCAAGACGCGTGAGACGTTGATTGAACTGCGGCGGCAGTTCAGCGCTTGTTTGTCCGGGGTGAGCAAATTGCGCGCTTATCAGAAGGCATTGAGCTCGGCGGAAGCGCTGGTGTTGTCCACCAAGCAAAGCATCCTCGGTGGTGAGCGGACCAACCTCGACGCGTTGAACGCCGAGCAGCAGTTGTTCACCACCCGCCGCGATCTGGCGCAGGCGCGGTACGACTATTTGATGGCCTGGACCAAGTTGCATTATTACGCCGGGACCTTGAACGAGCAGGATCTGGCGCGGGTGGATGAGGCATTTGTGGTCGCTCAACAGCCCTCACCCTAACCCTCTCCCAGAGGGAGAGGGGACTGATCCGGGGATATTGCAGAAGTACGCCGACCTGAACGAGCGGCACCGAATCCAACATCGAGCCGGTTTTTCAGCTTGATGCATGACGCAAGACACCGCGGTCAGCTCCCTCTCCTAGGGGAGAGGGCTGGGGTGAGGGGATAAGCGACGCGGTTTTTCAGSTCGATGMATGMCGCAAGACACCGCCGTCAGCTCCCTCTCCKGAGGGAGAGGGCTGGGGTGAGGGGATRAGCGACGCGGTTTTTCAGGTCGATGTAAGACGCAAAACACCTAGGTCAGCTCCCTCTCCTGGGGGAGAGGGCTGGGGTGAGGGGAACAGGCAACACCGCAGAAAAACCTGCATAAAACAATAAAAGTGAGTGGTGAACATGGACGTACGCATCAAGCCAATTTCGGTCGGTACCCTGCTGCTTGTGATTTTCGCAACCCAGGCTCAGGCGCAATATCTTGAAACCGGCCAACCCGGCGATCCCGGCAGTTGGCGCAGCGCCGAATTCCTCCGCGACTGGGGCCTGAGCCGGATGCAGGCTGAGCAAGCCTACGCCGCCGGCATCACCGGTAAAGGCGTGAAAATCGGCGCCCTCGACTCCGGTTTCGATGCCGCCCACCCGGAATTTGCCAGCGACCGCTATCACCCGGTAATGGCCAGCGGCAGCTACATTGACGGTTCACTGTTCAACGTCAATGGCATCCTCAACCCCAACAACGACTCCCACGGCACGCATGTCGTTGGCACCATGGGCGCCTCACGCGACGGTACCGGCATGCACGGCGTGGCGTACAACGCGCAGATCTACGTCGGCAACACCAACAAAAACGACAGCTTCCTCTTCGGCCCCAACCCCGATCCGCGCTATTTCAAAGCGGTATACGACGCCCTCGCCGATGCCGGCGTGCGCGCGATCAACAACAGTTGGGGCAGCCAGCCGCCGGATGTCAGCTACCGGACACTGGCCGATCTGCACGCCGCGTACGCTCAGCACTGGAATAAAGGCACCTGGCTCGATGCGGCAGCGGATGTTTCCCGGCGCGGCGTGATCAACGTATTCAGCGCCGGCAACAGCGGCTATCCGAACGCCAGCGTGCGTTCCGCGCTGCCGTACTTTCAGCCGGATCTGGAAGGCCACTGGCTGGCCGTGTCGGGCCTCGATCAAAGCAATCAGCAAAAGTACAACCAGTGCGGCCTCGCCAAATACTGGTGCATCACCACGCCGGGGGCGAAGATCGACAGCACCATTCCCGGGGGTGATTACGCGATCAAGTCCGGCACCTCGATGTCGGCGCCGCATGCGACCGGGGCACTGGCGCTGGTGATGGAACGCTACCCGTACATGACCAATCAGCAGGCGCTCGAAGTGCTGCTGACTACCGCGACGCAACTGGATGGCTCTGTCACCGCTGCGCCGACCGAGCGGGTCGGCTGGGGCGTGGCCAACCTGAACCGGGCGATGCGCGGGCCAGGGCAATTGCTCGGTGCGTTTGATGCCAACTTGGGGGCAGGGCAGCGCGATGTCTGGAGCAATGACATCTCCGACAAGGCGCTGATTCAGCGGCAGGCGGAAGACCTCGCCGAGCACAGCGCCTGGCAGCAAACCCTGCAAGTCAAGGGCTGGCAGAACGGCGTTGCTGCCGGTGCCAGTCAGCAGGATCAGACCGATTACGCGGTCGGCACTGCCCGTGATACGGCAGCGGCGAGCCGGGTGTATCAAGGCAGCCTGATCAAGTCCGGCGGCGGCCAGTTGATCCTCACCGGCGACAACACCTATCGCGGTGCAACCACGGTCAATGGCGGCTTGCTCACGGTCAACGGCTCGCTGACGTCTGCCGTGACGGTGAATGACAGCGGCAGCCTCGGCGGTTCCGGCCGCATCGCCGCGTTGACCGCCAATAGCGGCGGCCGCGTGGCGCCGGGCAACTCCATCGGCACCTTGAATGTCGCTGGCGATGTGAACTTCGCGCCGGGCTCGACCTACGCCGTTGAACTGTCGCCAACCAGCAGCGACCGCATCGTTGCCGGCGGCACCGCCACTATCAGCGGCGCCACGGTCAGCCTGTCGCTGGAAAACAGCCCGACGCTGCTCAGCACCACTGAGGCGCAAAGCCTGCTCGGTCGCCAGTACGACATCCTGCAAGCGGCCGGCGGCATTCAGGGCCAATTCGGTGCCGTGCTGCCGAATTACCTGTTTATCGGCGGCAGCCTCGACTACGCCGCCAATGGCATTCAACTCGATATCGAACGTAACGCGACCACCTTCGCCAGTGTCGGGCAAACGCCGAATCAGCGCTCGGTGGCGGCTGCCGTCGAAGGCTTGGGCGCGGGTAGCTCGGTGTACGAAAGCCTGTTGCGTTCACCCGATGCGAGTTCCGCACAACAGGCCTTCCAGCAGTTGAGCGGCGAGATCTACCCGGCGTTGAGTTCGATGCTGATCAACGACAGCCGCCAGTTGCGTGACGCAGTAGGCGAGCGTCTGCACGACACAACTGCTGCGCAAAGCAATGGCTGGGTCAAGGCGCTCGGCGCCTGGGGCACGACTGATTCGAGCCACGACACGGCGGGCTACAACACCTCGATTGGCGGGCTGCTGGCCGGTGTCGACGGCGCGCTGGACGAGCAGACCCGGATCGGTCTGGTCAGCGGTTACAGCGACAGTTCGCTGAGCATGGGTTCGGGCACGCATTCCTCGGCCAAGGTCGGCAGCTACCACCTCGGCGCGTACGCCGGCCGTGAACTCGGCGCGTGGCGCTTGAGCACCGGCGCGGCCTACAGCTGGCATCGCGCCGATGTGAAGCGTGATCTGCAATACGGCGATGTCAGTGGCAAACAGAAAGCCAAAGTCGACGCGGCGACCACACAAGTATTCGGCGAGGCGGCTTATCGCTTGCACCTGCAACCACTGGCGCTGGAGCCATTCGCCAACCTGGCTTACGTGCATCTGAACACTGAAGGTTTGACCGAGAAGGGCGACGCTGCGGCGTTGAAAAGCTCCGGCGATCAACGTGACGCGGTGCTGAGCACCCTCGGTGTGCGAGCGATCAAGACCTTCAATCTTTCGCCCGCGCAATCACTCGACGTGAGTGGCCATCTCGGCTGGCAGCACAGCCTCAGCGACATCGATTCCGAGCAGCATCTGCGCTTTGCCAGCGGTGGCACGCCTTACGCGGTGGAGAGTTCAGCGCTGGTGCGCGATGCGGCGCTGGTTGGCGTGCAGGCCAGCCTGGCCTTGAGCAAGGACGTACGGGTCAACCTTGATTACAACGGACAACTTGCCAGTCGCGAAAAGCTGCATGGCGTTGGCTTGAGCCTGAACTGGCAGTTCTAACCCACGCTGATCGTTCCCACGCTCTGCGTGGGAATGCAGCCCGTGACGCTCCGCGTCACTGGACGCAGAGCGTCCCTAGAGGCATTCCCACGCGGAGCGTGGGAACGATCAACAGCTGAAGAGACGGATTTTTCGCAACATCACTAAGGAAGGTCGCTGGATGAATAACAACAATACCCCCGCGCAAACGGGAGGCCGCTTTGCCCTGAAAACCCTCACGCTCGCCGTGCTCTGTGCCATCGGCACCGCCCACGCCGCACCCTACGTGGAGAGCGGTCGTACGGGCGATCCGTCGAGTTGGCGCAGTGCCGAGTTCCAGGCCGATTGGGGCCTGGGCGCGATCGGTGCCGATCACGCCTACGCCGCCGGCTATACCGGCAAAGGCGTGAAACTGGGGATCTTTGATCAGCCGGTGTATGCCGCGCACCCGGAGTTCTCCGGCAGCAATAAAGTCGTCACCCTGGTCACCAGCGGGATTCGCGAATACACCGACCCGTACATCCCGGTCAAAGCCGGCGATGCGTTCCGTTATGACGGTTCGCCCTCGGTCGGTTCCGACGGCAAACTCGGCGCCCACGGCACCCACGTCGGCGGTATCGCCGCCGGCAGTCGCGACGGCGGGCCGATGCACGGCGTGGCATTCGGTGCGCAGATCATCAGCGCCGACAACGGCGACCCGGGCCCGGAAGACGGCATCGTTCGCGGTAACGACGGCGCGGTGTACAAGGCCGGTTGGGACGCACTGATCGCCAGCGGCGCGCGGATCATCAACAACAGCTGGGGCATAGGCATCACTGACCGTTTCGACCTCGGCGGCCGCGATCCGGCGTACCCGCACTTCACCGTCAATGACGCGCAAGTGCAGTTCAACGAAATCCGCACGCTGCTCGGCACCAAGCCCGGCGGCGCCTACGACGGTGCGATTGCCGCCGCGCGCAGTGGCATCGTGACGATCTTCGCCGCCGGCAACGACTACAACCTCAACAACCCGGACGCCATCGCCGGCCTCGGCTATTTTGTCCCGGACATCGCGCCGAACTGGATCACCGTCGCCGCGCTGCAGAAGAACCCGGACCTGGCCAGCGCCAATCCGTACATCATGAGTACGTTCTCTTCGCGTTGCGGCTACACCGCGAGTTTCTGCGTCTCGGCGCCGGGCACAAAGATTTTCAGCTCGATCATCGAGGGCACCAACGCCGACAACCTGACCACCGGCTACAAAAACTACAACGGCACCTCGATGGCCGCGCCGCATGTCGCCGGTTCCATGGCGGTGCTGATGGAGCGCTTCCCGTACATGAGCGGTGATCAGGTCGCCACGGTCTTGCGCACTACGGCCACCGACCTCGGCGCACCGGGCATCGACGCCTTGTACGGCTGGGGCATGATCAACCTGCGCAAAGGCATTGACGGCCCGTCGATGTTCGTCACGGAGCAGGACATCCCGGCCGAATTCCGCATCGACGGCGCTTACGGCTCCGGCCAGTTTGTCGCGGATCTGCCGGGCATCGGCGCAATCATCGATCAAGGCAAACCGACCGAGCGTGTGTGCACCGACATCACCTGCGGCCTCGACACCTGGCGCAACGACATTTCCGGTCACGGCGGTTTGACCAAGCAAGGTATCGGCACGCTGGTGCTGACCGGCAACAACACTTACAGCGGCCCGACCCTGGTCAATCAGGGGCGCCTGGCCATCAACGGTTCGCTGCAATCGGCGGTGACGGTGAATGACGGCGGTATCCTCGGCGGCAATGGCCACATCGGCGCGCTGTCGGTGAACAGCGGCGGTACGGTGGCTCCGGGTAACTCCATCGGCACGATGAACGTGGCCGGGGATGTGACCTTCGAGCCGGGTTCGACCTACGCCGTAGAGCTATCGCCGACCAGCAGCGATCAGATCATCGCTACCGGCAAAGCCGTGATTGAAGGCGCCACAGTGAGCATGTCGCTGGAAAACAGCCCGACGCTGCTGAGCACCAATGAAGTGCAAAGCCTGCTCGGCACGCGCTACAACATCCTGCAAGCGGCGGGCGGTATTGAAGGCCGCTTCGGTCAGGTGTTGCCGGATTACGCCTTTCTCGGCGGCACGCTGGCGTACTCGGCCGATGGCATCCAGTTGGCGGTCGGGCGTAACGACGCTTCGTTCGCCAGCGTCGGTTTGACGCCGAACCAGCGTGCGGTCGGTGCGGCGGCCGAGCGTCTGGGCGCTGGTAACGCGCTGTTTGAAACCCTGTTGCTGTCGCCGAATGCGGCGTCGGCGCAGCAAGCCTTCCAGCAGTTGTCCGGCGAGATCCATCCGGCCATTGGCACGATGCTGATCAACGACAGCCGTTACCTGCGTGAAGCCGTTGGCGAACGTCTGCGCGAGCGTGATCTGTTCAACGCTGGCGCACCGACTGACGATCGCAGCAACGCCTGGGTCAAGGTCCTGGGTTCGTGGGGCAAGAGCGATGGCGGGCATGACAATGCCGACTCCAACAGCTCCATTGGCGGCCTGCTGGCCGGTGTCGATGGCTTGATCGCTGAAGATACCCGTCTGGGTTTCGTTACCGGTTATAGCGACAGCTCATTGAGCATGGGCAGCGGCACGCATTCGTCGGCGTCAGTCGACAGCTACCACTTGGGTGCGTACCTGGGCCATCAGATCGATGCGCTGCGTCTGACCGTCGGCGGCGCCTACAGCTGGCACCGTGTCGACGTCAAACGTGACCTGCAGTTCGGGGACGTGAGCGGAAAACAAAAGACCAAGCACGATGCCGCAACCACGCAAGTGTTCACCGAGGCCGCCTATGATCTGGGCCTGCAACCGATGAACCTGGAGCCGTTCGCCAATCTGTCCTATGTGCACCTGAACACCGAAAGCTTCACCGAAAAAGGTGACGCCGCCGCGCTGAAGGGCGGTGAGGACAACCGCGATGTGGTGCTGTCGACCCTCGGCGTGCGTGCCAAGCGCAGCTTCGCGCTGTCGGATCAGCATCAGCTGGAACTGGGCGCGAGCCTCGGCTGGCAGCACAACCTGAGCAATGTCGACGCGGACAGCCATCTGGCGTTTGCCAATGGCAACAGCGCGTTCACCGTGCAGAGCGTGTCGATGGATCGCGATGCGGCGGTGGTCGGTGTGCGTGCGGGTCTGGCGCTCAACCGCGATGTGCGGGTGAACCTGGATTACAACGGCCTGATCGGTAACAACGAGAAAGACCACGGCGTGGGTCTGACCCTCAACTGGCAGTTCTAAGGCGTACCGGCAGTTCTGCGGAACTGCCGGTTTTTGAAGGAAGAGAGAGCACAACATGGGACTGTTCGATTATAAAAATGCCGATGGCAAAGCGTTGTACAGCGACGCCATCGCACTGACGCTGTATGCCTACACGCCGACCGGCAAGCCTCTGCCGGCCACCGCTTGGGCGCCGCTCACGGCAACCGCGCTGGGTTATCAGGGCAAGGTCGGGCCGCAAGGCACGTTCTTCGGCGAGAAGGACGGCTTCACCAGCGCCGAGGCCGAAGTGCTCGGCAAGTACGACGCCGCCGGCAAATTGATCGGCATCGGCGTCGCTTTTCGTGGCACCGGCGGGCTGGGTTACAGCGACACCTTCGGCGACCTGAAAAACAACCTGCTGGCCGCCATCGGGCCGTCGGATTACGCGAGCAACTACGCGAAAAATGCCTTCGACAACCTGCTCAAGGCGGTCGCCACATTCGCCATTGCCAACGGTATTGCCGCCAAGGACGTGCTGCTCAGCGGTCACAGCCTCGGCGGGCTCGGCGTCAACAGCGTCGCCGAATTGAGCGCGAGCAACTGGGGCGGCTTCTTCAAGGACGCCAACTACATCACCTTCGCCTCGCCAACCCAGAGCAGCACCGGCAACAATGTGCTGAACATCGGCTTTGAGAACGATCCGGTGTTCCGCGTGCTCGACGGCACCACGTTCAGCAGCGCCTCGATGGGCAAGCACGACAAGCCCCACGATTCGACCACCGACAACATCGTCAACTTCAACGACAACTACGCGTCCACCGCGCAGAACCTGGTGCCGTTCAGCATCGTCAATCCGCTGAACTGGTCGGCCCACAGCTCGCTGGGTTATGCCGATGGCTTGAATCGGGTCATCGATTCGAAGTTCTACAACCTGACCCATAAAGACTCGACGATCATCGTCTCCAATCTGGAAGAAGCTTCTCGCGGCAAGACCTGGGTCGAAGATCTCGGCCGCAGTGGCGAGCCGCACACCGGCAGCACGTTCATCATCGGCACCCAGAGCAGCGACTGGCTCAAGGGCGGCGCGGGCAACGACTTCCTCGAAGGCCTGGGCGGTGATGACCGGTTCCGTGATGACGGCGGCTACAACATCCTGCTCGGTGGCCAGGGCCACAACACCTTCGAACTGCAGAAACCATTGCAGAACTTCAGCTTCGCCAACGACGGTGACGGCACGCTGTACGTGCGCGACGCCTACGGCGGCATCAGCATGACCCGCGACATCGGCGCGCTGGTGAGCAAGGAGTCGGGTTCGTGGTGGGGCAGCAAGGAAATCACCTGGGGCGTTACGGCCAAAGGTTTCACCAATGGCAACGAACTGACCCAGTACAACCACTCGCTGAGCGGCGATGGCTACGGCAATGCGCTGCACGCCACGGCTGACGGTGACTGGCTGTTCGGCCTCGGTGGCGACGACAAACTGATCAGCGACAAGGGTCATGTGACCTTCGTCGGTGGCGCCGGCAATGACGTGATGAGCGCAGTGGGTGGCAACAACACCTTCCTGTTCAGTGGCGCGTTCGGTTTTGATGCCATCAACGGTTATCAGGGCAGCGACAAACTGGTGTTCATGGGCGTCGAAGGCGCGGGGCAGGGCTACGACTACAAGCAGCACGCGGCGCAGGCCGGCAACGACACCGTGCTGAAGATTGGCGACTATGCCGTGACCCTGGTCGGGGTGGGAGTGGCTAACCTGTCGGACTCCAGTTTCATGTTCGCGTAGATCCAATGTGGGAGCGAGCTTGCTCGCGAATGCGTAGTGTCAGTTGAAGTATTGGTACCTGACACACCGCTTTCGCGAGCAAGCTCGCTCCCACAGTGAACAGCAACAAGTAGTACTGAAATGCTCCGGGGCGTCCCCGTGGGGCGCCCTGGCTGTGAGCTATCTCTAACAATTCCAACAAGAGAGAGGCAATAGCAATGGGTGTGTATGACTACAAGAACTTCGGCACAGCCGATTCCAAGGCGTTGTTCAACGATGCCATGGCGATCACGCTGTATTCCTATCACAACCTCGATAACGGCTTTGCCGCCGGTTATCAGCACAACGGTTTCGGCCTCGGCCTGCCCGCCACGCTGGTCACGGCGCTGCTCGGCGGCAGCGATTCGCAAGGGGTGATTCCCGGCATTCCGTGGAACCCCGACTCGGAAAAACTCGCCCTCGACGCGGTGAAAAAGGCCGGCTGGACGCCCATCACCGCCTCGCAACTGGGCTATGACGGCAAGACCGATGCGCGCGGAACCTTCTTCGGCGAGAAGGCCGGCTACACCACCGCGCAAGTGGAAATCCTCGGCAAGTACGACGCCCAGGGCCATCTCACCGAACTCGGTGTTGCCTTTCGCGGCACCAGCGGCCCGCGGGAAAACCTGATCCTCGACTCCATCGGCGACGTGATCAACGACCTGCTCGCCGCCTTCGGTCCCAAGGATTACGCGAAGAATTACGTCGGCGAAGCCTTCGGCAATCTGCTCAATGACGTGGTGGCGTTTGCCAAGGCCAACGGCCTCAGCGGCAAGGACGTTCTCGTCAGTGGCCACAGCCTCGGTGGCCTGGCGGTCAACAGCATGGCCGACCTGAGCGGGGGCAAGTGGGGTGGTTTCTTCGCCGATTCCAACTACATCGCCTACGCCTCGCCAACGCAAAGCAGCACCGACAAAGTGCTCAACGTCGGCTACGAAAACGACCCGGTGTTTCGCGCCCTCGACGGCTCGACCTTCACCGGTGCTTCGATCGGCGTGCACGATGCGCCCAAGGTCTCGGCCACCGACAACATCGTCAGCTTCAACGATCACTACGCCTCGACCGCGTGGAATCTGCTGCCGTACTCGATCCTCAACATTCCCACCTGGATCTCGCACTTGCCGACCGCGTATGGCGACGGTATGAACCGGGTGATCGACTCAAAATTCTACGACCTGACCAGCCGCGACTCGACGATCATCGTCGCCAACCTCTCGGACCCGGCGCGGGCCAACACCTGGGTACAGGACCTCAACCGCAACGCCGAAACCCACAAGGGCAGCACGTTCATCATTGGCAGTGACGCCAACGATCTGATCCAGGGCGGCAGCGGCAACGATTACCTGGAAGGCCGCGCCGGTAATGACACCTTCCGCGACAGTGGTGGCTACAACGTCATCCTTGGCGGGCAGGGCAACAACACCCTCGATCTGCAAAGTGCGGTGAAAAACTTCGACTTCGCCAATGACGGTGCCGGCAATTTGTACGTGCGCGACGCCAACGGCGGGATCAGCATCACCCGCGATATCGGCAGCATTGTCACCAAGGAACCGGGCTTTCTCTGGGGCCTGTTCAAGGACGATGTGACCCACAGCGTCACGGCCGGCGGCTTGAAGGTCGGCAACAACGTCACCGCGTACGAATCCAGCGTCAAAGGCACCAGCGGCGCCGATACGTTGAAGGCGCATGCCGGTGGCGACTGGTTGTTCGGGCTGGACGGCAACGATCACCTGATTGGCGGCGTCGGCAATGACGTGTTTGTCGGCGGCGCCGGTAACGACCTGATGGAGTCGGGGGGCGGGGCGGATACGTTTCTGTTCAACGGTGCGTTTGGGCAGGATCGGGTGCTCGGTTTCACATCCAATGACAAACTGGTGTTTCTCGGTGTGCAGGGCGTTTTGCCGGCGGAGGATTTCCGGGCTCATGCTGCGACTGTCGGGCAGGACACGGTGCTGACGTTTGGCAACGATTCGGTGACGTTGGTCGGGGTGTCGCTGAATAGCCTGAGTGCTGACGGTATTGTGATTGCCTGATGTTGATGGGGCGCCTTTAAGGCCCCCTTCGCGAGCAAGCTCGCTCCCACACTGGATCTGTGTCGTTTACAAATCCCCTGTGGGAGCTAGCCTGCTAGCGATTGGAGTCAACTCGGTTTCAAAAGTGACTCGATGGCCACGACCTGACTCAAACCCCTGCAAAACAGGAATTGCGGCCTAAAGCCAGCACGTGCACACACGTTCTATAGCTAGCCGCCATTGGGTACAGGAGATTCAAACGTGAAAGGTTTCAAGGGGTATGTCGGGTTCGTCGCACTGGCGCTGTGTTCGGCCAATGCCTGCGCCGATCTGCCTCAAAGTTCGATTTTGAGCCGTTACGGCGTCACCACCGAGCAACTGCCGAGCCCACCGAAAAGCGAAGTGGTCGAACCGGTCGAGGAGAAGAGTCGCTTTCAGATTCAGCCCGAACAACCGTTCGTGACCCTGCGCCTGGGTGACGGCAAGCAGCCACAAACCACCGGCAATCTGAGCATCGATCGCATGACGCAGCAGGATCTGGATCGTTGTCGGCGTTTGCAGGGCGAAGTGGTCAAGCGGGGTGGCACGTACATGCCGTGCGACGGCAGCCTGCCGGGCATGCCGACTTTCGAATAACACGCGATGATTGTTCCCACGCAGAGCGTGGGAACGATCGACGCGAGCGAAACCTAGTCTTCTTCGCGCACAGTGGCCACTTCATCGGCACGGACCTTCACCTTGGCCCCGGAAATATCCTCGAACTCATAGAAGCCGTCCTTGGTTTTGGTCTTCGGCATGTCCTTGGTCAGGTACTGGGTGCCGTTCTGCAGGGTGACCACCGTCGGCGTCGAGCAACCGGCCAGTGCCAGCGCGGCGGCGATGGCGAAAGGGATGCCCAGTGCTTTGATTTTCATACCCACCTCTAAATCCTCATTCGATGTGATGCCGAGCATTGTCGGCCCTCTAACGCGGTTGGTGCCATCCCCGGAGGAAAAGTTCGATAGCCCGGCGAAAAAATGCCATTGATCATTTTCCGTTTGCGCCGGGCGGGGCACAGCTGGTATCTGTACGCATAACCAGTACTCGCTTGCCATGGCCCAGAATCCCCGTGACTGCCAATCCCCTCGACGATCCGTTCTATTACCTTAACAACTTCCGGCAAGTGCTTGATTGGCTTGAGCTTCGTTATGCCGATGTAATGAGCGAACCGGAACACGCGTTCATCCGCGACTTCAAGGCCTTGCCGCGCGCGTCGCAGGGTTTGCTGGTGCGGATGGTGATGCGCAAGGGTGTGCATTTTCGTGCCGGCAAACTCAATTACCTTGAAATCGGTGACATCGCCGAGGCCGCGCAGCCCTTGCTGGAGTACGGCTGGATCGACGAACACGCGCCGCTGGTCCTCGCCGAGTTGTTCGATGTGTTGCTCAAGGCCGAGATCCTGCAAGCGTTCGCAGCCTTTATCGAGCAACCCAAGGGCCGCAAGGACGATTGGCTGCCGCTCCTCGCCGAGCAGTTTGCAGACGCTCGCAGCCTGCGCGACTGGGCGCCGCTGCTCGATGATCGCTTGTTCAGCCTGACCATCATGGACCTGTGCGATCGCTTGCGGCTGATGTTCTTCGGCAACCTGTATCAGGACTGGTCGGAATTCGTCCTCGCCGACCTTGGCATCTTCACTTATGAAAAAGTCGAATTCTGCGCCGACTCGCGGGGCCTGCGCAGTCGCGATGACGTCGATGCGTGCCTGTTCCTGCACAACTGTCAATTGCGTTTCGAGGCCGGTGAGCCACTGGACACCATTGTTGCGCAGGTCAGCGCCTTGCACTTCGACAACCCGTGGCTGCAGCGCCGGCGTGGCAAGGTGCTGTTCCAGATCGGCCAGTATTGCGAGCGCATCGGCGAGTTTGCCCTGGCCCTGAGCATTTACCGCGACTGCGCCTATCCCGGCGCCCGTTTACGCATGATCCGCGTGCTGGAGCGCAGCGGCGAATACTCATTGGCACTGGAGCTCGCCACGCTGGCCGAACAGGCGCCGGAAAGCGCTGCCGAGCAGCAAGGCCTGCAACGGATATTGCCAAGGGTGCGGCGCAAACTCGGTGGCCCGCCGCTCAAACGCGTAGCGGCCAGACCGGTCGAGCGGCTGGATCTGCAATTGCCACGCACCGACCCAGCCTTGTCTGTGGAGTTTTACGTGCAGGCGCATCTGCACGATGACGACGGCCCGGTGCATTACGTGGAAAACAGCCTGATCAACTCACTGTTTGGCCTGTTGTGCTGGCCGGCGATTTTCGCACCGTTGCCTGGGGCATTCTTCCACCCGTTTCAGCGTGGCCCGGTGGACCTGCTCAACGAAGATTTCCAGCAACGCCGCGCTGAGCTGTTCCAGGCGTGCCTGAGCGAACTCGACGACGGCCGCTATGCCGCGACCATTCGCCAGCGCTTTGTCGACAAATGGGGCGTCCAGTCGCCATTCGTATTCTGGGGCGCGGTGAATGAACAATTGCTTGAGCAGGCGTTGGCCTGTCTACCCGCTGAGCACCTTAAACATTGGTTCAACCGTTTGCTGCTCGACATCAAGGCCAACCGCGCCGGCATGCCCGACCTGATCCAGTTCTGGCCGCAGCACAAAACCTACCGAATGATTGAAGTGAAAGGCCCCGGCGATCGCCTGCAGGACAACCAGCTGCGCTGGCTTGAGTTCTGTCACCAACACCAGATGCCGGTGGCCGTGTGTTACGTGCAATGGGCGGAGCAGAGCGCTTGAGTTACAGCATTGCCGTGCGCGCACTGTGCGAGTTCACCGCCAAGACCGGCGACCTCGACCTGCGCTTCACCCCATCGCCCACGGCGCTGGAAGGCATCGCCGGCCACCGCACTGTGGCCTCGCGGCGCAGCGAAAAGTATCAAAGCGAAGTGGCGCTCGAAGGCGAGTTTCTGCAGTTGAAGGTCAAGGGCAGGGCGGACGGCTACGACCCGGCGCAAACCTGCCTGGAAGAAGTTAAAACCTACCGTGGCGACCTGAGTAAGCAACCGGCCAATCACCGCCAGTTGCACTGGGCGCAGGCGAAGATCTACGGCTGGTTGATGTGCCGCAAACTCGAACTTGAGCAGATCAATCTGGCGCTGGTGTATTTCGATATCGTCAGCGAGAAGGAAACCTGCCTGGTCGAGGCCTTCAGCGCCGAAACCCTCAAGGCCTTTTTCGAACAGCAATGCACGCTGTTCCTGCAATGGGCCGAACAGGAAATGGCCCATCGCGAAGCGCGCAATCTGGCCGCGCAGCAACTGGCGTTTCCCCATGCCGATTTTCGTCCCGGTCAGCGGCACTTGGCGGAGTCAGTGTTCAAAGCTGTCAGCACCGGCCGTTGCCTGATGGCCCAGGCACCGACCGGCATCGGCAAAACCCTCGGCACGCTGTTCCCGATGCTCAAGGCCCTGGCGCCGCAGCAACTGGACAAGGTGTTCTTCCTGACCGCCAAGACACCTGGGCGCAAACTGGCGCTGGATGCCAGTCAGGTGCTGTTCGATCAGTCACCAGCCTTGCCCTTGCGGGTGCTGGAAATGGTCGCCCGCGACAAGGCCTGCGAACATCCGGACAAAGCCTGTCACGGCGAATCCTGCCCGTTGGCCCAGGGCTTTTATGATCGCCTGCCGGCCGCGCGGGAAGCGGCCAGCCGAATCCGCCTGCTCGACCAAGCCGCCATGCGCGAGATCGCCGCGCAACACGCGGTGTGCCCGTATTACCTGAGTCAGGAGATGGCCCGTTGGGTAGACGTGGTGATCGCCGACTACAACTATTACTTCGACTTCAGCGCCATGCTGTTCGGTCTGGCCCAGCTCAATCAATGGAAAGTCGCGGTGCTGGCGGACGAGGCGCACAACCTGGTCGAACGCGGCCGGCAGATGTACAGCGCCAGTCTTGATCAGTTCACCCTGGGCAGCGTGCGCAAAACCGCGCCGGCACCGCTGAAAAGCTCCCTGCAACGGATCAACCGTGAATGGAACGCGCTGCATGCGCCGCAACTGGCGGCGTATCAGGCTTACGACAAGGCCCCGGAAAAACTCCTGCAAGCGATCTCGTTGTGTTGCGCGGCCATTGGCGATTACCTCAATGACCATCCGCAGGGCCTCGACAGCGCCTTGCAGAACTTCTATTTCGACCTGCTGCAATTCGCCCGGGTGGCGGAGCTGTACGACGAGCATTACCTGTTCGACATCAGCAAGCGCGACCTCGACCGCAAAAAGCCGCTGTCGCAGTTATGCCTGCGCAACGTGGTGCCGGCCGCGTTCATTGGCCCGCGCCTGAAAGCGGCGCGCAGCAGCGTGCTGTTTTCCGCGACCCTCAGCCCGCGTCACTATTACGCCGATTTGCTTGGCACGCCCGCCGACACCGTGTGGATCGACGTCGAATCGCCGTTTTGCGCCGAGCAGTTGCAGGTGCAGATCGTCAGTCGCATCTCGACACGCTTCAACCATCGTCAGGCCTCGCTGGAGCCGATCGTCGAATTGATCGCGCGGCAGTTCAGCGAACGTCCGGGCAACTATCTGGCGTTTTTCAGCAGCTTCGATTATCTGCAACAAGTGGCGTCGTTACTCGCTGAGCGTTACCCGCACATCAGCCTGTGGCAGCAATCGCGGGGCATGCTCGAAGGGGCGCGGCAGGCCTTTCTCGATCAGTTCACCGCGCACAGCCAGGGCGTCGGCTTTGCCGTATTGGGCGGTGCGTTCGGCGAAGGCATCGATTTACCCGGTGCGCAGCTGATCGGCGCGTTCATTGCCACCCTGGGGCTGGCGCAGTTCAATCCGGTCAACGAACAACTCAAACACCGCATGGCCGCCATCTTCGGCGCCGGTTACGACTACACCTACCTGTACCCGGGCGTGCAGAAAGTGGTGCAGGCCGCCGGGCGAGTCATCCGCACCCGTGAGGATAGCGGCGTGGTCATGCTGATTGACGATCGCTTTGCCGAGAGCCGGATCAAACAGCTGCTGCCGCGCTGGTGGGCAATCAATCATGAGACGGACGCTTCCCAATTTGCCGGATTACCGCATACTTCTGCTCATGACAATGGCTGGTGAGTGTGATGAGCGAGAAAAACAAGACCGCGGCGATCGAAGAGATGCGTTTTCGTCTGTTGATCGATGCGGTGGTCGACTATGCGATCTACATGATCGATCCCGACGGCATCATCACCAGTTGGAACTCTGGCGCCAAACGCTTCAAGGGCTACGAAGAAGCGGAAATCCTCGGCGAACATTTCTCCCGCTTCTATACAGCTGAGGATCGCGCCGCCGGTCTGCCGCAGCGTGCGCTCGACACGGCGATCCGTGAGGGACGTTTCGAAGGCGAGGGCTGGCGGGTGCGCAAGGACGGCACCAATTTCTGGTCGCATGTGGTCATCGACCCGATCATTGATCCCGACGGCAAATTGCTCGGTTTCGCCAAGATCACCCGCGACCTGACCGACCGCAAAATGGCCGAAGAAACCCTCAAGCAAAGCGAGCAGCAGTTCCGCTTGCTGGTGCAGGGCGTCACCGACTACGCCATCTACATGCTCAGTCCCGAAGGCCGGGTCAGCAACTGGAACCAGGGCGCGCAGCGGATCAAAGGCTATCTGCCGGAAGAAATCATCGGTCAGCATTTTTCGCTGTTCTATACCCCCGAGGACCGCGAACTCGGCGAGCCGCAACGGGCGCTGGAAATCGCCACCCGCGAGGGCCGTTTCGAGAACAAGAGCTGGCGCATGCGCAAGGACGGCACGCGGTTTCTCGCTCATGTGGTGGTCGATGCGATTCGTGGTGACACCGGCACATTGCTCGGTTTTGCCAAGATCACCCGCGACATCACCGAGACCCACCAGGCGCAACAGGCGCTGGAGAAAACCCGTGAAGCGCTGTTCCAGGCGCAGAAGATGCAGGCCATCGGTCAGCTCAGCGGTGGCATTGCCCATGACTTCAATAATCTGCTGACGGTGATTCTCGGTAACCTCGAGATTGTGCAAAAGCGCGTGGGCGACGATGCGAAAATCAGCCGCCTGCTGGAAAACGCCACCCAAGGCGCCTTGCGCGGCGTGTCGCTGACCCAGCGCATGCTGGCGTTCGCCCGCCGTCAGGAATTGAAGACCGAGTCAGTCGATATTGCGCAATTGGTTCAGGGCATCAGCGGTTTGCTGCGCAGTTCGCTGGGGCCGGGTATCCGTGTCGACACGCGGTTTCCCGACGATCTCGAGCCGGTGCTGGCGGACACCAATCAGTTGGAGCTGGCCTTGCTCAATCTGGCGACCAACGCCCGCGACGCCATGCCCGATGGAGGTACGGTGAGCATCAGCGCTGAACCGCAAGTGGTGCTTGAACTGGGGCATTCGGATCTGCCTGCGGGGCGTTACGTCTGCCTCAGCGTAATCGACACCGGGGAGGGCATGGATGAGCACACGCTGGCGTCGGCCAGAGATCCGTTCTTCACCACCAAAGGCTTGGGCAAGGGCACCGGGCTGGGCTTGTCGATGGTCCACGGCTTCATGGAACAACTCGGTGGCCGTTTCATTCTCAAGAGTGCCAAGGCCCAGGGCACCAAGGCAGAACTGTGGATTCCGGTGGCCGGCGAGGGTACCGTCAGCAAGTCGCTGCAGCCACACGCCGAGCCCGTGGTGGTACCAAGACTCAGCGTGCTGGTGGTGGATGACGATTCGCTGGTGTTGACCAGCACCAGTCTGCTGCTCGAAGACCTCGGCCATCGGGTGGTCAGTGCGACGTCCGGTGCGCAAGCGCTGGCGTTGTTCGATCAGGGCGAGGTCATCGACCTGATGATCACCGACATGGCCATGCCGAAGATGAGCGGCGCGCAACTGGCCCATGCCGTGCGCGTGCTCAAACCGGATCTGCCGATCATCCTGGCCACCGGCTACGCCGAACGTCTGGAAGGCTTTGCCGCGCAACTGCCACGATTGCCCAAGCCGTTTACGCAGATGAATCTGGTGGCAATCATTGCCCAATCGATGAAACAAGGCGTCGGTCAATCCGTCTGAACTTGCGCGCCAACGGGGACTTCTAAACGTTTTCCCCGCCCCGGAGCGTGCATCTTTTGTCTCGCATACTGACTGAGCCCACCGCTGAAGAAACCCTGACCGAACATGACGCCAAGATGTTTGGCTCACCCAAGGAACGGCTGGATTTCTATCGGCGGGAGATCCAGTACGAAACCAGCATCCTCGCCAACCGTACCGACGCTTATCTGGCGGCGCAGTCGTTTCTGGTGATTGCCTTTGCCTCGTGCATGGCCAACCTCAACCCGGAGTGGGGCAAGTTGTTCACGCTGGTGGTGCCACCGTTTCTTGCGCTGCTCGGGCTGCTCAGCTCACTGAACGCCTGGCCGGGGATTCGCGCGGCGTACGACATCATCGACCACTGGCATTTCAAGCAAAGCCACTTGCTGCACAGCGAGCCGCTGATGGGCCTGGCGTATGACGAATCGCCGCTGTTCAGCGAGATGGAATCGAGCCACAAGGGCTATCGCAAGTCGCTGCTGTTTTCGGTGCGTACGCCGTGGATCTTTGCGACGTTCTGGGTGTTGCTGGGGAGTTATGCGGTGTTTATTCAGGTGACCAATCCGGGGGGATGATTGGTCTTCACGCAAAAGCCCGGCTTATATCGCCGGGCTTTTTCATTCGCTCGGATTTTGTGTTGCCATTCAGATCGATCCCCCTCACCCCAGCCCTCTCCCCCAATGGGGGCGAGGGGGAAGGGAGCAGATCTTCGTTGTACTCAAAATCTGCGTTCGACTCGGTATCTCAATGTCGTGGTCAGAATCTGCGTTCGACTCGGTATCTCAGGTCGGCGTACCTCGACCATTCACCTCGGTCAGTTCCCTCTCCCTCTGGGAGAGGGCTAGGGTGAGGGGCTGTTCTGGCTCATTCCACAGTTTCAAGCTCTCGACGCAATGCCACCGAATTCTGCGAGGACATCGGGATCGGCGGAAAATCCTCGTTCAACACGCACAAATGATCGATGGCATCTTCAAACATCAAATCGGCTTTCTTGCGCAGCGCCCGGTAGTGCTCGAATTGCTCGATATCCAGGTGTTCAACGTCGAGCAGCGCATTGGCCGCGCGGTTGAGGGTGTGAGCGTTATCGAACAATTGACGATTGCGTTCCAGAGCCAGTGCTCTGCAAGCCTTGATTTGCGCAGGAGTCGAGCATTCTTTCATGACCGTGACCTTATTCTTCAAGGATTCCGTTTCATAGGCGTAGCGCCGCAGGGGAACCGAACCTGCCAGGCCCCGCCGGACATATCCGGCGAGGGGTTATGCTTGTGACTGCCGGCCATTAATCAGGGATCCATTTTTTTATAGAAAAAAATTCGATCAATTCCCGGTTAAATCCGCAAATCAAAAATCAGTTTTTTGTTTTTTGCGCTGTTCGTAACGGGCGAGGATCGGTTGCGTGCTGATGCCGTGGAGCAAGATGCTCAGCGCCACCACCGACAAGGTCAGATCGGTACACAGGCTGGCCACCGTGTCGGTCAACCCGTGGTTCAAGGCATAAAACAGATAAAACAGGCTGCCAATACCGCGAATGCCAAACCAGCCGATCAACAGCCGTTGCCTTCCTTTGAGCAGTGCGCCCCAAGGCATCAACGCGACGCAGGCCGGGCGGATCAGGCAGAACAGCACGCCGCCCACCAGCAACGCCCGCCAGTCCCAGTGCGCCACCAGCACCACGCCGAGCAGGGTCACTAGAAATACTTCCATGGCGCGCTCGACCAGACTGCCGAACGACAGCATGTCGCCCATCATGATCCCGGCGGCGACCTGGCTGCTTTCCAGCCGTTCGGTGTTGCCGTGCACCGCGTGCTGCGGTTCGACGTTCTGATGACCGACCACCGGCTGCACCAAGTGCTCGGCGGGCGGTTGCCCGGCGCCGGTGGATTTGACTTCGACCTGACGCAGGCCCAACCCGGCAGCGAACACCGACAGAAAACCATAGCCGCCAATCGCCTCGGCAACGACATACGCCAGGGCAATCAACGACAACGCCAGATAGTCGTTCGGGCTGAGCGTGCTGTCGTCATTGTGAATACGCAACGACAGGGTCACGCGGCCGATACCACGGCCCATCCAGTAACCGGTGAGCAGACCTGCGGGCACCGCCCACAACAAACTGCGCAAGACCCAGCCCTGCCACTCGGCGGCAGAGCCATCACCGTGAATCAACAACAAGCCGAGAATCACAAACGGAAACGCCACCCCGTCATTCAGCCCGGCCTCACCCGAAAGGCCGAAACGCACGCTGTCGACATCCCGCGCATCATTGACCTGCACCAGCGCCGCCAGCACCGGGTCGGTGGGCGCCAGCATCGCCCCGATCAACAACGCCGGCCCCCACGGCAAGCGCAAAGCAAAATGCAGCAGCAGGCACACCCCGGCGATGGTCAGCACCATTACGGGGCCGGCGAGGCCGAAGGCGATTCGCCAACGCTTGTCGCGCAGCGGCAGGCGCAATTTCAGGCCGCAGACGAACAGAGAGAAGAGCACCGCGACTTCCGTCAGGTGCTCCATCCACAGCGAGGCGTCTTCCAGGGATAGTTTCAGCAGATCGAGACCACTGGGGCCGATGCCGATACCCAGCAGCAGACAAACCGCCGAGGTGGTCACCGGCATCCAGCGCAGGTATGACGACGTCAGTGCCAGGGTCAGCAGCACGGCGCCGAGTACGGCGACCCACACGATAAAACTCATGATCTGCCGCCCTCAAATGTTTGATGTGACGGCAATCGCACCGTGTTCAATGGGCCTTCAGTTTTACTGTAGGCGTTGGCGAAGGCGTCATCACAACATCGGTTTGCCACCGGTCACGCCATAGCGCTGGCCGGTGATGTAACTGGCTTCGTCCGAGGCCAGCAACACGTAGATCGGCGCCACTTCCACCGGTTGGCCGGGGCGGCCGAGCGGGGTGTTGCCGCCGAAGTTCTGCACTTCTTCATCGGGCATGGTCGAGACGATCAGCGGCGTCCAGATTGGCCCCGGTGCTACGCAGTTCACGCGGATTTCCTTTGGCCCGAGCATCTGCGCCAGACCGCCGGTGAAGTTGGCGATCGCGCCTTTGGTCGTGGCGTAGGCGAGCAGGGTGGGTTTGGGCATGTCCGAGTTGATCGAGCTGGTGTTGATGATCGACGAACCGGCGCGCATGTGTTTTATCGCGGCCTGACACAAGCGGAAGATCGCGGTGATGTTGACGTCGAAGGTCATCACCCATTCGTCGTCGGGGATTTCTTCGAAGGTTTCGTGGGTCATCTGGAACGCGGCGTTGTTGACCAGCACATCAATGCGGCCGAAGCGTTCCACGGTCTTGTCGACCAAGGCCTGGCAATGGGCCTTTTGCGCAATATCGCCGGGTAATAGCAGGCACTGGCGCCCGGCCTGCTCGACCCAGCGCGCGGTTTCCTGGGCGTCTTCGTGTTCATTCAGATAGGCGACCGCAACGTCGGCGCCTTCACGGGCGAAAGCAATTGCCACGGCGCGGCCGATACCGCTGTCGGCACCGGTGATCAGGGCGATCTTGCCGGACAGTCGCCCGGAGCCGACATAGCTCTGCTCGCCGCAATCGGGATAGGGCTGCATCTTGCCTTGGGCGCCGGGCACGGTTTGGGCTTGTGCGGGGAAGGGTGGTTTTGGATAGTCGGTCATCGCGGGTCTCCGAGGTCTCAGGGCAGGTATGGGTGGTTGACCCGGGGTGTTTGCCGTGAGTTCGATCGGATTTACGCTGCATTTCTGACTTGGAAATGCAAAACCAATGTGGGAGCGAGCCTGCTCGCGAATGCGGTGGTTCAGTCAACATTGATGTCGGCTGACACTCCGCCTTCGCGAGCAAGCTCGCTCCCACAGGGGATCATCTGAGGTTTCAGGTGTTGCGTTGTGTCAGCGCACGCTCCATGCGGGCGATGCCTTCTTCGAGCAGCGAAAGCGGGCAGCCGAAGTTCAGACGGACGAACTGCTGGTGCTGATCGCCGAAGTCCAGACCGGCGCTGAGGCCAACCTTGCCCTGCTCAAGGAAGAACTGCTGCGGGTTGTCCAGGTCCAGCGCCGAGCAATCCAGCCACGCCAGATAGGTGCCCTGCGGCACATTCATGGTCACGCCCGGCAAGCGGTTGCGCACCGCTTCTACCAGCCAGTCGCGATTGGCTTGCAGGTAGGTTTTCAGCTCGGCCAGCCACGGCCCGCCTTCGCTGTAAGCCACGCGAGTAGCTTCCATGCCCAGCGGGTTGACGCTGTCGACCATGCCGCAACGGGCGTGATTGACGCGTTCGCGCAGGGCGGCGTTCTGGATGATCATGAACGAGGTCTTGAGGCCGGCGATGTTGTAGGCCTTGCTCGCCGACATCAGCGTGATGGTGCGCTCGGCGATCTCCGCGCTCAGCGACGCCGTCGGAATATGTACGCGACCGTCGAAGCACAGCTCGGCGTGGATTTCGTCGGAGATGATCCAGGCGTCCTGCGCCGCACAGATGTCGGCCACGGCTTGCAGCTCGTCACGGCCAAACACCTTGCCGATCGGGTTGTGCGGGTTGCTCAGCAACAGCGCGCCACCGCCGTTCAGCGACTCACGCAATACGTCCAGCGGCGTCAGGTAAGTGCCGTCAGCCTGCGCGACGAACTCCAGTTCAACCTTGTTCAAGCCCCAATGCCCCGGCGCGTGGCGCAGTGGCGGGTAGTTGGGCACTTGCACCACGACGTTCTGCTGTGGCTGCACCAGCGCTTTCAAAGCCATGTTGAAGCCCGACTCGACGCCCGGCAGGAAGATCAGCTCTTGCGGTTTGACCTTCCAGGAAAACTTGCTCCAGAGGTCGGCGACGATGGCGTCACGCAAGTTGTCCTGCGCCACGCTGTAGCCCACCAGCGGATGCAGCAAGCGTTGTTGCAGCGCCTCGATCACCACCGGCGGCGCGGCGAAATCCATATCAGCGACCCACATCGGCAACACGTCGGCGCAATAGCGGCTCCACTTGGTGCTGCCGGTGTTGTGGCGGTCGAATACCTGATCAAAATCGAAAGTCATGCGCGGTCTCGTGAAGGCGGGAATGGTCCTGCTGGCCATTCTAAGCCTCCATCCCCTGTGGGGGCGAGCTTGCTGCTTATAAGGTTCACACAATACCTGTGGGAGCGAGCTTGCTCGCGAAGGCGTCGTATCAGTCAGCATCGATGTCGAATGACACACCGCTTTCGCGAGCAAGCTCGCTCCCACAGGGTTTGGTGGTCTTCAGTTAAAGAGCCGACAAACGGCCGACGGTCGGTTTTCACACAGATCGTGTGGTCATTGTCTACAGTGAAAAAGTCGGCAGACGTTTGCCGCAACCGTGATTGTCCAGATAAAACCCGGCACCAGTACCGGGTTCCACCTGATCAGGAGTGCACGATGGATCTCAGCCGTCGTCAGTTCTTCAAGGTCGCCGGTATCGGCCTTGCAGGCTCTAGCCTGGGCGCGTTGGGCATGGCCCCGACGCCAGCCTTCGCCGAGCAGGTGCGCCACTTCAAGCTTGCCCACACCCATGAAACCCGCAACACCTGCCCGTATTGCTCGGTCGGTTGCGGGTTGATCATGTACAGCCAGGGCGATGCCGCGAAGAACGTCGCGCAAAGCATCATTCATATTGAGGGCGACGCCGACCACCCGGTCAACCGCGGCACCCTCTGCCCGAAAGGCGCAGGCCTTCTCGATTTCATTCACAGCCCCGGCCGTTTGCTCTACCCGCAAACACGCAAGCCCGGCAGCAGTGAATGGACGCGAATCAGTTGGGACGAAGCGCTTGATCGCATCGTCGACCTGATGAAAGCCGACCGCGATGCCAATTTCATCGAGAAAAATGCCAACGGGCAAACGGTGAATCGCTGGTTGAGCACCGGTTTTCTCGCGGCGTCGGCGGCGTCCAACGAAGCCGGCTACATCACCCAGAAGGTGATTCGCAGTCTTGGCATGCTGGGGTTCGATAACCAGGCGCGTGTCTGACACGGCCCGACGGTGGCAAGTCTTGCCCCGACGTACGGCCGTGGTGCCATGACCAATACCTGGACCGATATCGCCAACGCGAATCTGATCCTGGTGATGGGCGGCAACGCAGCAGAAGCGCATCCGTGCGGCTTCAAATGGGTAACCGAGGCCAAAGCGCACAACGCTGCGCGGCTGATCGTGGTCGATCCGCGTTTTACCCGGACCGCGTCCGTGGCCGACTATTACGCGCCGATCCGCACCGGCACCGACATCGCCTTCATGGGCGGTTTGATCAATTACCTGCTGACCGAGGACAAGATCCAGCACGAATACGTGCGCAACTACACCGACATGTCGTTCATCGTCAGAGCAGGCTACGGCTTTGAAGACGGGATCTTCAGCGGCTACGACGCGGAGAAACGCAGCTACACCGACAAATCCGGCTGGGGTTACGAGATGGGCGACGACGGTTTCGTCAGAGTCGACCCGACCCTGCAAGACCCGCGCTGCGTCTATCAACTGATGAAGCAGCATTACAGCCGCTACACCATCGACCTCGCCAGCCAGATCTGCGGCATGCCGGTCGATGCCATGCAGAAAATCTGGGAAGAGATCGCCACCTGCTCGACGCCGGGCAAGACCATGACGATTCTCTACGCCCTCGGCTGGACGCAGCACTCGATCGGCGCGCAGATCATTCGCAGCGCGGCGATGGTGCAATTGCTGCTAGGCAATGTCGGCATGCCCGGCGGCGGGGTCAACGCCTTGCGCGGTCACTCGAATATTCAGGGCCTGACCGACCTTGGCTTGCTCTCCAATGCGCTGCCGGGCTACCTGACACTGGGCAGCGACACCGAGCAGGATTACGCCCAGTTCATCCACAAACGCACGCAAGTCCCGCTGCGGCCGGGGCAATTGTCCTATTGGCAGAACTACAGCAAATTCCACGTCAGTCTGATGAAATCGTGGTACGGCGCCAACGCCACTGCCGAGAACAATTGGTGCTACGACCATTTGCCGAAGCTCGACATCCCCAACTACGACGTGCTGAAAATGTTCGACCTGATGAGCCAGGGCAAGGTCAACGGCTACTTCTGCCAAGGCTTCAATCCGATCGCCGCGCTGCCGGACAAGAACCGCGTGATGGGTGCCTTGGCCAAGCTGAAATGGCTGGTGGTGATGGATCCGCTCGCTACCGAAACCTCGGAGTTCTGGCACAACGTCGGGCCGTACAACGACGTGAAAAGTGCCGAGATCCAGACCGAAGTCATTCGCCTGCCCACCACCTGTTTTGCCGAAGAGGACGGCTCACTGGTCAACAGCAGTCGCTGGCTGCAATGGCACTGGAAAGGCGCCGATGGCCCGGGCGAAGCGCAGACCGACATTCGCATCATGAGCGAGCTGTTCCTGCGCCTGCGCAAGCGCTATCAGGCCGAGGGCGGCAAATTCCCTGATCCGCTGCTGAAACTGACGTGGCCGTACAAGATCCCCGACGAGCCTTCGCCGGAAGAGTTGGCCAAGGAAATCAACGGCAGCGCCGTGGCGGATTTCACCGATGCCACAGGGGTGGCGGTCAAGGCCGGCTCGCAACTGGCCGGGTTTGGCTTGCTCAAGGATGACGGCAGCACCGCGTCCGGTTGCTGGATCTTCGCCGGCAGCTGGACCGAGGCCGGTAACCAGATGGCCCGCCGCGACAACGCCGATCCGTACGGCATGCATCAGCATCTCGGCTGGGCGTGGGCCTGGCCGGCCAACCGGCGGATTCTCTACAACCGCGCTTCGGCGGACGTCGCCGGCAAACCGTGGGACCCGAAAAAACGCTTGGTGTGGTGGAACGGCAAGGCCTGGGGCGGTACCGATGTGCCGGACTACAAGGCTGATGTGCCGCCGGAAGCCGGGATGAACCCGTTCATCATGAACCCCGAAGGCGTGGCGCGGTTCTTCGCCGTCGACAAGATGAACGAAGGGCCATTTCCCGAGCACTACGAGCCGTTCGAAACACCGATCGGCATCAACCCGTTGCACCCGCAAAACAAGAAAGCCACCAGCAACCCGGCGGCGCGGATCTTCGATTCGGTCTGGGAAACCCTTGGCGAGGCCAAGGACTTCCCGTACGCCGGCACCAGTTACCGGCTCACCGAGCATTTCCACTTCTGGAGCAAGCACTGCAAGTTGAACGCGATTGCCCAGCCTGAGCAGTTCGTCGAAATCGGTGAAGTGCTGGCGAAAGAGAAGGGCATCGCTGCCGGTGATCGTGTGCGCGTCAGTTGCAAGCGCGGCTTTATCGAAGCGGTGGCGGTGGTGACGAAAAGGATCCGGCCGCTGCAGGTCAACGGCCAGGTCGTGCATCAGATCGGCATCCCGCTGCATTGGGGGTTCACCGGCCTGACGCGTCACGGTTACCTGACCAACACCCTGGTGCCGTTCCTCGGCGATGGCAATACCCAGACCCCGGAATCCAAGTCATTCCTGGTCAACGTGGAGAAACTGTAAATGGCCAGCCAAGACATCATTGCCCGCTCGGCCACCACAACCGTGCCGCCGTCGGTGAGGAATCAGGAAGCGGTGGCGAAGCTGATCGACACCACCAAATGCATCGGCTGCAAGGCCTGCCAAGTCGCCTGCTCGGAATGGAACGAGCTGCGCGACGAGGTCGGCCACAACCACGGCACCTACGACAACCCGCAAGACCTGAGCGCGGAAACCTGGACGTTGATGCGTTTCACCGAACACGAAACCGACGCCGGCAACCTTGAGTGGCTGATCCGCAAGGACGGCTGCATGCACTGCGCCGAACCCGGTTGCCTGGCGGCGTGCCCGAGTCCCGGTGCGATCATCAAACACGCCAACGGCATCGTCGATTTCGATCAGGACCACTGCATCGGTTGCGGTTATTGCATCACCGGTTGCCCGTTCAACATTCCGCGCATTTCGCAAAAGGATCACAAGGCCTACAAGTGCACCTTGTGTTCGGACCGCGTGGCAGTAGGACTGGAGCCGGCCTGCGTGAAAACCTGCCCGACCGGCGCCATCGTCTTCGGCACCAAGGAAGACATGAAGGAACACGCCGCCGAGCGCATCGTCGACCTGAAAAGCCGTGGCTTTGAAAACGCCGGTCTGTATGACCCGGCAGGCGTTGGCGGCACGCACGTGATGTACGTGCTGCACCACGCCGACACGCCGAAAATCTATGCTGGTTTACCGCAAGATCCGGCAATCAGTCCGTTGGTGGGCCTGTGGAAAGGCATCAGCAAACCCTTGGGCCTGCTGGCCATGGGCGCGGCGGTGCTGGCCGGGTTCTTCCATTACGTGCGCATCGGCCCGAACCGGGTTGAAGAGGACGAACATCCGACGCCGCCCGACACCTCGGTGCATGTCGTCGATCCGGCGGTGCACACCTTCGATCCACGCGGGGAGGACCGGTCATGAGCAACAAGACGATCCTGCGTTACACCGCCAACCAGCGCACCAATCACTGGCTGGTGGCGATCCTGTTTTTCATGGCCGGGCTGTCCGGGCTGGCGTTGTTTCATCCGTCGTTGTTCTGGCTGAGCAACCTGTTTGGCGGCGGGCCGTGGACGCGGATTCTGCATCCGTACATGGGCATCGCGATGTTTGTGTTGTTCCTCGGTCTGGTGTTCCGTTTCTGGCGTTCGAATTTCTTTATCGACAACGACTGGAAGTGGATGCGCCGCATTGACCGAGTGTTGGTCAACGATGAAGTAAGCGTGCCACCGGTGGGCAAATACAACGCCGGGCAAAAGCTGCTGTTCTGGACTTTACTCCTGTGCATGCTCGGTTTGCTGTTCACCGGACTGGTGATCTGGCGCGCCTGGTTCAGTGCGTATTTCGGCATTACCGTGATTCGCTGGGCAATGCTCCTGCATGCGCTGGCCGGGTTCATTCTGGTGCTGAGCATCATCATTCACATTTACGCCGGGCTGTGGATCAAGGGTTCGGTGGACGCGATGATGCACGGCTGGGTCAGCCGCGCCTGGGCGAAGAAACACCATGAACTCTGGTATCGCGACATCACCCGCGATGAACGCCAACCGGACGCGCCGGAACGACCGATCACCAAAAAGGGCTGACGTTTGCCAACCATTCTGGAACCTGGGGAAATCGAAGCGGCGGCCAGTTCGCCGCCGTTTCTGCATCTGCCGCCTTCGAACCTGTTTGCGCTGAGGGCTGATCGGCTGGAACAACTGGCCGAGGGGCATGCGCTGGCAGAGTACCTGCGACTGATTGCAGGGCTGTGCCGGGTGCAGCAGCAGGTGTTTGATGATCCGCCGCTGACGGCACCGTTTGATCAGCAACGGATTGAAGCCTGTCAGCAGCATGGTTTGCCGCCGTTTGCGGCGGACACGTTGGTGCGTGAAGAGGGTTGGCAGGCTTATCTCGATGCTTTGTTGCAGCGCTATGCGCCGGTTGAACAGCCTGCTGTCGTCGACGCGGTGGACACTTTGCGCGCCGCCAGTCCCGGCCAATTGCGCGCGTGGGCCGTGGCGTTGGTCAGTGGTCAATATTCGCTGGTGCCGGCGCAACTGGTGCCGTTTCTTGGCGCGGCGCTGCAAGTGGCGTGGAGTCACTGGCTGCTCAGCGCGGCGAATCTGCAACTGAAACCCGGCGACAGCCTCAGCCAATGCCCGGCCTGTGGTTCACCGGCCATGGCCGGGGTGATCCGCCATCGCGGCAAGCACAACGGCTTGCGTTATCTGGTGTGTTCGCTGTGTGCCTGCGAATGGCATGTGGTGCGGGTCAAGTGCGTGTATTGCGAGTCGAGCAAGGGGCTGGATTATCTGAGCCTTGAGGACGATCGCCATGCCGCGAATCAGGCGCCGCTTAGGGCGGAGGTCTGTCCGGGCTGCAACAGCTATCTGAAACTGGTGTATCTGGAGAACGATGCCGATGCCGAGGCGTTGTCGGCGGATCTCGGCAGTTTGCTGCTCGATATGCGTCTGGCGCAGGACGGCTATCAACGTCTGGCGCCTAATCTATTACTGGCCCCCGGAGACGAATGACTACAACGTCTACACTCTTGCGCAGTGAACTGTCTCCAGGAGTGACTGATGTCCCTGCGGTTACCTTCCATTGATGGTGTGTTACGTCATCCGGCCTGTGTGCCTTTGCTTGAGCGTCACGGGCGTGAATCACTGCTGGCGGGTTTGCGCCAGTTGCTCAATGAACTGCGCCCCGGTGTGTTGAACGGGCAATTGTCAGCCGTCGAAATCAGCCCTGAAGTGCTCGCTGGCCGCGTCAGTGAACGCCTGCTCCAGCAACAGCGCAGCCACGTGCGCCGGGTCTTCAACCTCACCGGCACGGTGTTGCATACCAATCTGGGCCGCGCCTTACTGCCGGACGAAGCCATCGAAGCGGTGCAAACGGCCGCGCGTTATCCGCTCAATCTGGAATTCGATCTGGCCAGCGGCAAACGCGGTGATCGCGATGACTTGATCGAAGGCCTGATCCGCGAACTGACCGGCGCCGAAGCCGTTACCGTGGTCAACAACAATGCCGCCGCCGTGCTGCTGACGCTCAACAGTCTGGGCGCGCGCAAGGAAGGCATTATTTCCCGTGGCGAGCTGATCGAGATTGGCGGCGCGTTCCGTATTCCCGACATCATGGCCCGCGCCGGCGTGCGCCTGCATGAGGTCGGCACGACCAATCGTACCCACGCCCGCGACTACGAAGCAGCGATCAGCCCGCGCAGCGGTTTGATCATGCGTGTGCACGCGAGCAATTACAGCATCGAAGGGTTTACCGCTCGCGTGCCGACTGCGGAATTGGCCGAGTTGGCCCATCGGCATGGCTTGCCGTTGCTGGAAGATCTGGGCAGCGGCAGCCTGTTGGATCTGACCCGCTGGGGTTTGCCGGCCGAACCAACGGTGCGGCAGGCGCTGCTGGACGGCGCGGACATCGTCACTTTCAGCGGCGACAAACTACTCGGCGGCCCGCAGGCCGGGCTGATCGTCGGGCGCAAAGAACTGATCGCGAAGATCAAGAAGAACCCGTTGAAACGTGCGCTGCGGGTGGACAAGTTGACCCTGGCGGCACTGGAGGCGGTGCTCGGGTTGTATCGCGATCCTGATCGCCTCGCTGAACGTCTGCCGAGCTTGCGTCTGCTCACCCGGCCGCAGGCAGATATCTTTGCGCAGGCCTCACGCTTGCAGCCCTTGATGGCTGAAATCCTGGGGTCGGTTTGGCAGGTTAGCGCAGTCGAGTCCTTGGGCATGATCGGCAGCGGCAGCCAACCGGTCGCGCGTTTGCCGAGTGCGGCATTGTGTCTGCGCCCGCAAGTCTCCAAGCGTTTGCGCGGGCGTTGCTTGCTGAATCTGGAAGCGGCGTTGCGGGCCTTGCCGATCCCGGTGCTCGGGCGCATCGACGACGATGGCCTGTGGCTGGATCTGCGCCAACTCGACGATGAACCGGCATGGCTCGCGCAATTGCCGCAGTTGCAGGTCGACCCGTGATCGTCGGCACGGCGGGGCACATCGACCACGGCAAGACGTCGCTGTTACAAGCGCTGACCGGACAAACCGGCGACCGCCGCCCGCAGGAACGCGAGCGCGGCATGACCATCGACCTTGGCTATCTCTATGCCGAACTGGAACCGGGCGCGGGGCTGACCGGGTTTATCGACGTGCCCGGCCACGAGAAACTCACCCACAACATGCTCGCTGGTGCGCAGGGTATCGATCTGGTCTTGCTGGTGATTGCCGCAGACGACGGCGTGATGCCGCAGACCCGCGAGCATCTGGCGATTGTCGAATTGCTCGGCATCCCGCGCGCCGTGGTGGCGATCAGCAAATGCGACCGGGTCGAAGCGGGCAGGGTGGAGGAGGTTCAGCGGCAGGTGCTGGATTTGCTTGCTCCCGGGCCGTTTGCCGAAGCGCCGATTTTGACCGTGTCGAGCCTGAGCGGGCAGGGCATTGATGGGTTACGCGAAGTGTTGCTGCAGACACAACGTGAAGTATTGGAACGCAGTCGCGAAGGTGGTTTTCGCCTGGCCATCGACCGCGCGTTCAGCGTCGCCGGTGCGGGGATTGTCGTGACCGGCACGGCATTGTCGGGGGCGGTGGTTGTCGGCGACAAGCTCAGCCTCGGGCCTTCGGGCAAATCGGTACGAGTGCGCGGCCTACATGCGCAGAACCAACCCGCCGAACAGGCCTTCGCTGGGCAACGGGTGGCGTTGAACCTGACCGGCGAGCGCCTCGAACTGGCGCAGATCCATCGCGGCCAGTGGCTGCTGAGCGAATGGCTGCACGCGTCAACGCAACGGGTCGACATCGACTTTCAACTGCTGCCCGGCGAACGCACTTTCGAACACTTTCACCCGGTGCACGTGCACCTCGGCACGCAAGATGTCATCGCGCGGGTGGCCTTGCTCGAAGGTCCGCGCTTGATTCCCGGCGAGCGCATGTTCGCGCAACTGCTGATCAATGCGCCGGTGCATGCGGTGAAGGGCGATCGACTGATCCTGCGCGACCAGAGCGCGCAACGCACCTTGGGCGGCGGCCAGATCCTCGACCCGTTCGCCCCGGCACGGCAACGCCGCAGCCCTGAACGTCTGGAGCAATTGCGCGCTTTGGTCTCGGGCGATGAGTTCGAACAGGTCTTGCCCGTACTGCTCAACTACAGCGCGGGCGGCCTCGACCCGCTGCGTCTGGAACGTCAGTTCAATCGCCCGCGCTCGACTTGGGCATTAGCGGAAAACGTCCGCCTCATCGACACCCGTCAAGGCCCGCTGCTGTTCAACGTGCAGCGCTGGGCACAGCTGAAGTTCACCCTGTTGGAGCAACTGACGCAGTTCCATGAACTGGAACCCGACCAGATGGGGCCGGATCGCGATCGCTTGCGGCGTTTCAGTGGATTGGCGCTGGAGCGTGCGACGTTTGTCAGTTTGCTGGATGAATTGCTCGCGGCCGGATCGATTCAGGCGAGCGGGCCGTGGCTGCACCTGCCAGATCATCAGGTACGCCTGAATGCCGAGGATGAAAGTCTCTGGCAGGCATTACAACCGCTGTTCGAAAACGCCGGATTCGACCCGCCGTGGGTACGTGATGTGGCCAACGTCCTGGGGCTGGACGACGCCGTCGTGCGCTTGTTGCTGCGTAAACTGGCGCGTTTGGGTTTGATGCATCAAGTCGTGCGCGACCTGTTCTTGAGTGACGTGCAACTGCGCCAAATGGCCGACGTGCTGCTCAAACTGGCCAAGGAAAATCCGCAGATCCAGGTGACAACCTTCCGCGATGCGCTAGGCTTGGGACGCAAACGCTGTATTCAGTACCTCGAATATTTCGACCGCGTCGGCCTGACCCGACGCCTCGGCGAATCCCGCCAGATCCGCCCCGACAACGCGCTGGCTAACGCCTGCGCACAATGAGTTCAAGGAAGGCAATCGCGCCCGGTGGCGCGGCCGGGCTTCAAACCCGGTTGGGGACGGCATCCGTTCCCGGGCAGGTTCGACTCCGGCTGCCTTCCGCCAGTTTCCAACAAGCCAAAGAACGGCTGCCGTAGATTGATCGTTCCCACGCTCCGCGTGGGAATGCAGCCCGGGACGCTCTGCGTCCCATCCAGAGCCGAACGCGGAGCGTCCGTTGAGGCATTCCCACGCAGAGCGTGGGAACGATCTGTATCCCCGCTACTGCGGCAATTCCAGATTATCCATCACCCGATTCACCGCCAGCTCGCCGAGCATGATCAGTTGCGCGATCCCCAACAGCGTCCGTCGCTGCGACGCGGGTATGAGATGGGCGAAGTCATGGGCGATGGTTCTGGCGGAGGCGAGTGTTTCGCTGGCATCGGCCAGCAGTTCCTCGTTTTTGAAGTCTGCGGTGACGGCGTACATCCGGCGGGTTTTACGGGGTGGTGGCGTGGAGCCGGGTGGGCAGAGGTAGTGATCGAGCGCGCGTTCGGCGGCGTCGTTGAGCTTTTTTGAATCGAGGGATTCGTAGGGGGAGGCGAGGTCGGTTTCGGGTGGGTTGGGTGTTGGTTTGATCATGGGTAAAGCTCCTTGATTGCTGGAGCCGCCACATTTCGCTGCGAAACGAAGAGAGGTGGCAGCTGTACGCAGGTTCGCAGACCGGGAATCAAGGCACCCGGCATACCCGAAGGTATCCCGCGCACAGCCGCCATGAAGCGCCATTGCCATGAGTCTTGATGGCAATGAACTGGAGCGCTGTGCGCCTTGATTGATCCGGGCTGCGAAACCCGATCGCTGATTCGTCAGCGACCGATCCACAATAGAATCCGCACCCAAAGCGCACAAGCCGGCGGATTCTGGCTTGGCTGTAGGCAATGGCGCAAGGATTTGTAGCCTTGAAGGCGTGTCTGGAGGTGTCCTTTAAACACTCGAGTTTAAAAGGCGAAAATTCGGCGAAACGCGGTCTGTCCCTGAGGGATCCCCACAAATCTACTCCAGGCTCTGCGCCTGATGATGCACCTCATCACGCAGAGCTTTCTCCAATGTTTCCCAGTCTCCGCTGCCTCCGAACTCTATGCATTTACGCCAATACTCCAGGTCCAGTCGCCACAATGAGAGCACGCGTCTTTCTCTGAGACTGTTGCTTTGATAGCGCCGCTCAAGGTTACTTTTTCGAGCCTGAAGTCCCGTTAAAAAGAGCAGGTAATTGGCGAGAGCGGCAATCAACAGCAGTATCTCAATACGATGCAGGCAATGGCTTCGATGTAGATTCAGACCCAATCCCAAGTGCTCACTTTTCACATCCCTGAAGCCCTCCTCAATTTGCATACGGCGTTTGTAAACTGCCACGATTTTTGCCGGATTCCATTCGTCCTGAGCCAGGTTGCTGGCAAGCAACCATGGTTCACGCTCGCGTCTGGCGGATTGTCGACTCAGTTTGTATTTTTGCAATTGACCCCGTAACGCGTTGGTGTTGGCGGCCCTTGGCGCAGTGTCGTACGCAGTACAGGTCGATGAAGTGTGGGGCGCTTCGCGTCATCTCGACACGGCTAAGTGCCTTGGGTGAGGCGGCGGCCAATGCATACAAACTCTTCACGGGTTGCCAGTCAGTTTGATCGCGACGATAAAGTTCGCGATTCCTTATCCGCGCGACGTAATACCAGCCTTGCGCGGCGACAGCCTTCATCCATGGTCGCCGAAAACCCGCATCGGTTACCAGAGTCGGAACGCAGCCATCTGGTAGCAATTCAGCCAGTGTTTTGAGTAGACGATTTTGATACTTGGGGCAGCTCTCTCGCTCATGAACGCTTTCATAAACAGGGAATGAACGCCCCGCCAGAGGGATCGATGCTCTCAGCAAAAAGGCTGTGCCTGAAGCGTCAATTCGAGACCAGTCGACCAGGATCAAAGGATGCTTCAACGAACCCAGCAATGCCCGAAGCATTACCCAATAGAACAATGGGCGCTCTGACCTCAAGTGTTGATTGCCCAGCAAGCGATCCACGCGCTTGATCGAATGCTTTGGGTAAGCACGCCCCTTCATGAAGCGCCGAAGAGCGGTCAGTGTCAGGCGACGTCCATGCAGTAACGAACTGACACAACTCATCAGTGATGTCAGGCGGCGAGAATGGATAGAGGGCAGTGCTTGAGCGAGCGCTCTGTGTAAAAATCGGATGGCCTGCATGGGTTCGGTTTCTTATATTTGTGTGGTGCAAACCAAGTTGCCGACTCATGCAGGTCGCTTCAATATTCCAACTTCTTGATTTTCTGTAAGAAAAATCGGGGATCCCTCAGGGTCTGTCCCTGATAACCTCCCAAAAGCGAAAGATCGCGGCCCCTGGCAACTGCATCAATCTTGGACTTGCCGAGGGGCTGCGATCTTTTGATCCAAACAACGGAAAAGTATCGGGTGGCCCGTTTAGCACCAGTACCTATTTTTTGAAAACGAAATTATCGAAATAGATAGTATCTGAAGCGCTGCTGATAATATCGATTTTATTAATTTTGTCCGAATTAAAAGTCATTTTATGTGGGTTAATTGAGTCATGGGGTAATAGCGGTTCCTCTTTAAGCTTTATTTCTGAGTTGTAAAATACAACTCTTGCATTGTTCGATTTTTCGACATCTGTATACCAAAACTCAATTTGGGCGTAACTGCTTTTCAATATCAACCGTACAGTCGCGGGGCCATCGACTAAAGCGAGGGTTTGTTGTTCAAGTTTCCCCGGGTATGAGGTTGCAATTCGCCGAATCTCTACAGTTTTAGTGCCTGCAAAGTTAGTTATTGTCATGCTGCCTATATCGCGTGAGCTTCCCGGCGTGAGCGTAAAAGACGGTTGCGCGTCAAAGTTTTCTCCGGCGGGTGCAGGTAATACAGTCAGGGTACGTACATTCGAATCCTCAGGAGGCTTGTGATACCGAGATTTTACATAAACCTGACGCGGACCTTCCTTGACTTCGATCTCGCGCTCCCATTCACCGGTCGTTTCATCGGCTGGTGCGGTACCCTTGGACTCTGCGTCTGCACCGCTACCCTCGAATGCTTCCACCCACTGACCTTTACTGGCAGTGCCTTTAAGTTTTAGTTTGGTGCTGACGGTCGTTTGCCCTTCGGGCACTTCGACGCCTTGGTCATCCAGTACAGTGTCCAACGTCGGCTTCACTAGCGCGACGACAACCAGATCGTGAGCTGCGGAGAGTTCACCATCCTTGCGTTTAGCGCGCAGGTTGTAGGTGTTTCCGGCAACCAGCACCCTCAGTCGAGCGGTCCAGTCTCCGTGGACGTCGACTGGAATTTCATCGTCTGAAATCGTCTCGCTGCCATTGACCAGATCAATCTTTGTGCTTGGCGTAGCCGTCCCCGTCAGCGTGATGTCTGTTTGTACAGTCAGGCTGCCAGGGGGGATTTCTTCATCGCTGGAAGTGCCTTTGACCGATGTGATCGCGGGCACCACAACCTGAACCGCACTAACCGTATACGTACGCAGCAAAAACCGCTTCGCCAACCCCAAATCCTCACTTTTCCCAAACGCCACCCACATCTCCATGCTCATTGGCGTCCCATCCTTCAACCCTTTCAAATCCTCATAAGGCGCGGTCGCCTCGAAGTAGCCATTCTTCACCCAGTCATCATTAACGAAGGCAAACGGCGCCGCCCAAATGTATTTTTCATAGGTCGAACCATCGGCATTGGTGCCCTCGAACAGCAACCAGACATATTGCCCCACCGCATTGAAGGGAAACCCTGAGCACCACATTTTGCCTTCAGGTGTCAGCTCGGCCAGATTCAGCTCCGATCCTTCACCTGCATTGCTCGCTTCCTTCAAGCGAGGAGCGATGAGTTCTGCCTGGGGCAGTTCCTGCACATTGAGGATGAATGGATCAGACGGCTGCGGCTGGCCGTTGCCACGGGTAATGGTGTAACTGACGGTCACTCTGCCGCCCAGACAAAAGGCCACGAGTGCCGGTGGAGCATCGACGTTCAGACCGACCTCACTGATCGGCCGTGGATCGCTGATGTATGTGCCTTCAGCGTGGGTGCCGGGTTCGGGGATCCAGCTAACGCTGAGCCGGTCGGTGGGGAGGGTGGTGCCTTGTGGCACGACGATGGTGAGCCTGGAAACCGCGGTCATGGGCGCCAAGGTGTTGCCGTTGGCTTGCTGAACGCCGGCGGGTTTCAACTCCATGTAATCGCCTACTACCGTCGCCGTGGCGATGTTGGATTCGGCTTTCAGTGTGTCGTCGAGTTTTCGCAGTAATTTGTATTTGACCGATACGCTGGTGGCGACGATGACGTCTTTGTTCAGTACTTTCAGAACACAGGTTATTTTATTACCGATGTCGTCCGTTTCGACTTGACCGGTGAGCACCACTGTTTTGTCATCTTGGCCCGCAATTTTCGCGGTGTAAGTGGCTTCAATTTTGTCGCCAGGCTCGAAGCGTGGGTCGACCGTCGATATGTACACCAGCAGTGGATTGCTACCGAGTTTTTTAAGGTCAATGATGCCCGGCTCGTCGGCTGTATCGCCTGCGATTTCTCGCAAAATCGGCGTGTCCAGGAGCGTGCCATCCAGATCCTCATTCACCGCCACCGCAGCAGACCATACCGCATCGGGATCCGGTCCGTTGAGCAGTTGATCGGTCACTGAGTAGGAAAAGTTGAGGACCTTGTTCTGGCGTTTCGCTTTGTCGAGAAACTCACGCTCCACCGTGAAGCAGACGGTCGTTGGAATTTCGGTGCCCGGGTTCGGCGGTTCAGGGGCCTGATCCTTGCTGACCGGGAAGGTCTTTATTTCGCCGTTGCACTTCAGGCTGATGGTGTCGTAAGCGCGGCAGTAGGGATAACTGAAGCAGACGGGCGCGCTGACGAAGTCTTTGCCGACGCCTTGTTTAATGAGGTCGGACAAGTCCAGGTCGAGTTCGGAGTGGCCGTCGATTTCGGGAAAGCGATCTTTCAGACCAGGGCGAATGCGGTTGTAGAGCACTTGCAGTGGCGGCTCAGAGGTCCCGGTATTATTGCTGTTTCGTTCGACCGTGTAATACAGTTGGTTGACTTCATCGGGATGCAGCCGGTTTCTGGGAATGCGCAGAAAGATGGGTACATTCGGATCGCCAATCGTGGTGAAGCTAAGCAGCGTTGTGTCGTTGACCAGCCACAGTTTCACAACATCCTCTGACTCCCAGATACCGACTAATGGCGGATCGATCTGAACCTTTGCGCCTTCACCATCGCTGACCAGGTCATAAGCCACTAGCGGTACACCGACATGCGCCCCTTTGACCGGCTCGGTCTGGCCCTGGATCTTGGGGGGGTAAAGCTGTAGAGGTGAGTTGTCGGTGGTGGATTGGTTCATTTCAGGGCGCTCCTGCGTGGTGGGAACAGCAGGAATGATGAAAGCGCGATTGCAGCAAAAGCGCACCTGTCAGATCTGACAGGTGGCGACGAGTGGTCATTGGACGAGAGAGTCAAAAGCGAAAGATCGCAGCCTTCGGCAGCTCCTACGCGGTTGTTTGTAGGAGCTGCCGAAGGCTGCGATCTTTTGATCCCAAAAGCGGAGAGCTTGATCTGACCCTGTTTAGCTCTCGCCGCAGGTTCTTCTCAGTCTTTTCAGCCCGGCACCTCCAGATTATCCATCACCCGATTCACCGCCAGCTCCCCCAGCATGATCAATTGCGCAATCCCCAACAGCGTCCGTCGTTGCGACGCGGGTATGAGGTGGGCGAAGTCATGGGCGATGGTTCTGGCGGAGGCGAGTGTTTCGCTGGCATCGGCCAGCAGTTCTTCGTTTTTGAAGTCTGCGGTGACGGCGTACATCCGTCGGGTTTTGCGTGGTGGTGGGGTGGAGCCGGGTGGGCAGAGGTAGTGATCGAGCGCGCGTTCTGCGGCGTCGTTGAGTTTTTTTGAATCGAGGGATTCGTAGGGGGAAGCGAGGTCGGTTTCGGGTGGGTTTGGCGTTGGTTTGATCATCGGTAAAGCCTCTAGAGTAGTGAAGCTGCCACCGTTCGCTGCTAACGAAGGAGGTGGCGGCTGTACGCGGGTTAGCAGACCAGGACTCTAGAACCCGGCGCACCGAAGTGCCCCACGCAAAGCCGCCATAACGGCAATGAACTTTGTGCGTCTAGAGAAAAACCCGGGCTGCTAAACCCGATCACTGATAATCAGCGACCGCACCACAATAGAACCCGCCCCCAAGGCGCACAAGCCGGCGGATTCTGGCGTAGCTGTAGGCAATGGCGCAAGAATTTGTAGCCTTGAAGGCGTGTCTGGAGATGTCTTTTAAACACCAGAGTTTAAAAGGCGATTTGCGCTGATTTCACTGGCCCCTTCGCGAGCAGGCTCGCTCCCACAGGTTCGGCGGTGTAAACACAGCCTGATGATCGACGCAGAAACCTGTAGGAATGAGCCTGCTCGCGATTACGGTGTATCAGTCAGCATGAATGTTGCTGAAAAGACGCTATCGCGAGCAGGCTCACTCCTACAGTAACCGCGTTCCTTCAGAAACCAAGTGGGTACTGGATCACCACGTAGATCCGGTCAATGTCATCGCCGGCCTGCGCTTCATTGGCTCGATGTGAAACATGCGACACCTGCACCGACAGATCCTTCGCCGCGCCCGATTGCACGACGTATTTCAAATCGATATCGCGTTCCCAGTGCTTGCCACCATCGCCTTGCTGCGGCTGATAACTGCCGCTGTCAGGATCAAACGGGTTGTAGGCGCCACCCTTGGGCGCGTGGGTGCCATCGATATGGCTACCGCTGACGTAGCGGGTCATGAACTTCAGGCCGGGGATGCCGAAGGCACCGAGGTCGAGGTCGTAGCGCGCTTGCCAGGAGCGTTCGTTGGCGCCGTTGAAATCGGCGTATTTGATCGAGTTGGCGAGGTAGATCGAGTCGCCGCCGACGAAATCGAACGGTGTGTCGCCATTGATCTTTTGCCAGCCGAGCATTACCGCGTGGGGGCCGAAGGCGTATTTGCCGGAGAGGCTGAACGCGGTGTTGTCGATGGCGCCGGCCAGCGCTCGGCCGCTGTCGCGGGTGTGGTAGAGGTTGGCGTCGAGCAGTACGCCGGACTGTTTGAAGTACAGATTGCCGTAGTACTGATGCCAGGTGTCGCTCAGGTCGGAGGCATACAGCGTGCCGCCCACTGGGCTGTCGGTGAACAGATCGGCGCCGAGAAAACTGATCGCGCCGGCCTCGGTATTGGCGCCATAGCCGTAGAAATTGCCTTTGCCGGATGAGCTGTCCTGATTCTTGAACGCGGTGAAATGCCCGGCCACCAGATTGATGTGGTCGAACTCGGCGCTGTTGAGCAGAAAACCGGTGGCGTATTCCGGTTGCAGGCGTTTGTCGGAGGTGTCGAACACCGGGGTTTCCACGGTCATTTCACCGAAGGCGAGCGTGGTGCGCGAGGCTTTCAGCTTGAGTGCGCCGCCCGCGCTGGAGTAATCGTTTTCGCTGCGGCCATCGCTGTCGACCGGCAGCAGACCGGTGCCGGAATGGCCTTTGCCGCCGTCGAGTTTGAGCCCGGCGAAGGCGTGGGCATCGATGCCAAAACCGACCGTTCCGGCGGTGAAACCAGATGAGAAAGTGCCGATAAAGCCCTGAGCCCACTCCTGTTTGTAGTTTTTGCCGGAGGGTGAGGGCGAGCGGTAGTCGTTGCTCAGGTAGAAGTTGCGGCTGAGGATTTCGCTTTTGGCATCGTCGAAGAAACCGCTGGCGTGGGCGCTGGTGGTCAGACCGCAGAGCAGCGCGAGGAGGGTGAGACGCGAAGGGGCGCGGTCGATCATGGTCGGTGGCCAGCGGCAATTAAGATGGCTGGGATGATCGCGGGAATGTAGGGCAGGGGATTGAGCGGATGTGCTGAATTTACGGGGCTACACAAAACCTGTGGGAGCGAGCTTGCTCGCGAAGGCGGTACATCAGTCAACATTTCTGCCGGCTGATAAACCGCTTTCGCGAGCAAGCTCGCTCCCACAGGGTTCTGGGCTGAATGAGGGTTTTGTGGCGGGAGCAAAAATCTGCGTCAGCGATGGCGGTGCGTCGGGCAACATTTTTGCTGCCTGACACACCTTTTGATCGCGTTACGACAATGGCGGCGTGCGTGGCGGGATCTGGCGTTTGCTGCCGGTCGATTCAAACGCAGCGGCGAAACGCAGCAGGTTCGAGTCGTCGTAGGCGCGGCCAGCGAAGGTCAGGCCCACCGGCATGCCGATGTCGGCCATCACGCCCATCGGCACGGTGACGGTTGGCACGCCGAGATGACGGATCGCCAGGTTGCCGTTGGCCACCCAGATGCCGTTGCTCCAGGCGATGTCAGCCGACGCCGGGTTGACGTCCGCGTCCGCCGGGCCGACGTCGGCAACAGTCGGGAACAGCACGGCATCGAGGCCCAGCTTATCCATCCAGTCCTCAAGATCGATACGTCGAGTCTGCTCGAGGCCGCGCAAGCCATCGGGCACGGTGCTGATTTCATTCCACGGTGTGATGCCGCGCTCGGCCATGCGCACGTACTCATCCATGCCGGCAGCCAGATCGCCTTCACGGTTGGGCAGGGTGCCCGGGTCGTGCGGGAAGATTTTCGGCCCGTCGACGTCGACCAGACGATTGAGTTTCGGATCGCCGTTGGCTTGCAGGAAGTCGTCGAACGCCCATGCGGTCAGGTCCCACAGCTCATGGTGAAGGAACTCTTTGGAGACCAGCCCCCGAGTGAACACGGTTGGCGCGCCGGGGCGATCGCCTTCGCAGTTGGAGACCAGCGGAAAGTCGGTTTCGATGACTTCGGCACCGGCCGCTTCGAGGGTTTGGCGCGCTTGCTTCCACAAGTCGATCACCGAGGCGCGGGTGTTGATGCGCTGGCCGGTCGGGCCACCGATGCCCGGGGCTTCGCTGGTGCCAGCCTCAGGGTCGGCATTGATGAACATGCGCGGCACGGCGAAACGCTTGCCGGCCAGCGCTTTGGCGTCGGCAGCCAGATCGGCGTAGGCGGCGGGGCGCACTTCGCTGACGCTCGGGATCGGCACCCACGGTTGCAGACGCCAGAGGTCGCCACGGGTGTCCGGGTCTTCGGCGACGACGATGTCGAGGACTTCGAGCAGATCGGCCATGGTCCGCGCGTAAGGCACGACCACGTCCATGGTCGGCGTCAACGGCCAGTTACCGCGCACCGAAATCACCCCGCGCGACGGGGTGTAGGCGCACAAGCCGTTGTTCGACGCTGGGCCACGCCCGCTCGACCAGGTTTCTTCAGCCAGACCAAACGCGGCGAAACTGGCGGCAGTGGCGGTACCGGCACCGTTCGACGAACCGGAGGCAAACGGCGCGGTGAGGTAATTGGCGTTGTAAGGACTTTCGGCGCGACCGTAGACGCCACGTTGCATGCCGCCATTGGCCATCGGCGGCATGTTGGTTTTGCCCAGGCAAATCGCCCCGGCCGCGCGCAGACGTTCAATGGTGAAGGCGTCGCGATAAGCGACCAGATCGGCGAAGGCCGGGCTGCCGGACGCTGCCGTGAGGCCTTTGACCAGATAGCTGTCTTTGGCGGTGTAGGGGATGCCGTCGAGCGGGCCGAGGGTTTTGCCTTCGGCACGACGGGCATCGGACGCCCGGGCTTCGTTCAACGCTTCAGGGTTGCGCACGACCACGGCATTCAGCGCCGTTGGGGTGTCGGCGCCGTCGTAGGCATCGATGCGTGCGAGATATGCCTGTACCAGTTCGACAGCGGTGGTCTGGCCGGACTCGAGCGCGGCGCGCAGTTGGGCAATGGAAACTTCGGTGACTTCGATCATGCGCTCACCGCTGTTTGAATTTGGGTGTTTTTCCTGGAGTGGGTGTTCATATCGGTTCTCGTTGCACGGCTTTACGCGACAAGGTTAAGACTGGCGCCTATTTAACACCAAGCGGCGTGCGGAGTAATCGACGGGATCAATCTGCCACCGATTTTCTCTCCGGCCGGCCCCTTCGCGAGCAAGCTCGCTCCCACAGGGATCGCATTTCAAACAGGCATCCAGGCTGCCAAAGTGGAATGCATTCCAAATTTGCAGCCAAGGAGCCAAGTGGAATGCATTCCAAATGTGGGAGCGAGCTTGCTCGCGAAGGCGTCAGCCCGGCCAACCATCACTTCAGCCGATCACAAAACGCCGTACTCCCGCGCCGTCCGATCCACCGCAATCCGCGTCTTGTCGACCAGCTCATCCAGCTCCGTGCGCGTGGCCACCAGCGCCGGCGCCATGATCATCCGCCCCAATGTCGACCGAATGATCAAGCCTTCCTCAAAGCCAATCGTGCGGCAACGCCAGGCGATATCGTTTTCATTGGCAAAACGCTTGCGCGTCGCTTTGTCCTCAGCAAACTGCAACGCAGCCACCAGCCCGACGCCCTGAATCTCACCCACCAGCGGGTGATTGCCGAACACTTCGCGCAGGCAATTTTGCAGGTACGGCCCGGTGTCGGTTTTCACCTGAGCCACCACGCCCTCATCGCGCAAGGCCTTAAGGTTGGCAATCGCCACCGCGGCCGCGACCGGGTGCCCGGAGTAGGTCAGGCCATGGGCAAATACGCCACCTTTCTCGACCAATGCTTCAGCCATGCGCCGCGACAGAATCAAGCCACCCATAGGGATGTAACCCGAGGTCAGGCCCTTGGCGATCGACAGCGTGTCGGGCTCAAAACCAAATGCCTGATGGGCGAACCATTCACCGGTGCGACCAAAACCGCCAATCACTTCATCCGCACACAACAACACATCGTATTGACGGCAGATACGCTGGATTTCCGGCCAGTACGTCGCCGGCGGAATGATCATCCCTCCCGCACCCTGAAACGGTTCGGCGACAAACGCGGCGACCTTGTCGGCGCCTAGCTCAAGAATCTTGTCTTCCAGTTGCCGCGCCGCTTGCAGGCCAAACTCTTCCGGGCTGAGATTACCTTCATGGGCGAACCAGTACGGCTCATCAATGTGCGCGACATCGGGGATGGTCCCGCCCATCTCATGCATGAATTTCATCCCGCCCAACGCCGTCGCGGCCAGGGTCGAGCCGTGGTAGCCGTTCCAGCGGCCGATCATGATTTTCTTCTCGGGCTGGCCCATCACCTGCCAGAACTTGCGCACGGTGCGGATCAGCACTTCGTTGGCTTCGGAGCCGGAGTTGGTGTAGATCGCGTGGCTGTAGTGCTTGGGCAACAGACTGAAGAGCAGTTCGGACAGCTCGATCACCGCCGGGTGAGTGGTGTGGAAGAACATGTTGTAGTAGGGCAGTTGTTCCAGCTGCGCGGTCGCAGCAGCGGCGAGATCCTTGCGCCCGTAGCCGAGGTTGGTGCACCACAGACCCGACATGCCATCCAGATAGCGATTGCCGTCGTTATCCCACAACGCCAGGCGATCGCCGCTGACCATCACCCGTGGACCTTCCTCGTTGAGCGCCTTCTGATCAACGAACGCGTGGATGTGGTGAGCGGCGTCAGAGGCTTGGTAATCGCGGGTACTGCGGGTCGAATCGAATTCGGCGGACATGGCGGATCTCCAGAGCAAAGGGTAAGTGGGTGCGTTCGTCACAGCGCTGCACGGGGAAAGTTTTGTCATCTAAAAATATTTTTGTAAAGAAAATATTTGTGGGTAAAAAAAGATAACCGTAGGCTGACCGCCATTGGCAACGATCAACAGAGGCAACATGAGCGGACTCAGAGAACGGCAGAAGGAACAGCGCCGGCAGGTGATTGCCGAGGCGGCGCTCGAGTTGTTCAAGCGCAACGGTTTTGCGGCTACCACGCTGGACCAGATCGCCGTGCAGGCGGGGGTTTCCGCCCCCACCGTGGTCAACTATTTCGGCGGCAAGCAGGAGATTCTGCTGGCCCTGCTCAAACAACCCGACGAGCAAGCCATGCGCGAGGCGCGGGCGAATCTCGACGAGAACAGCGATCCGCTGGAGGCGCTGTGCGAGTTCGAAGGGCTGATGACCGATTACCAGCTACAAGCGATGCCGGCTTCGCTGTGGCGGGAACTGGCGCCGTTTCTGCTGACCGGTGAGTTGGCTGAGGCGATGAGCCCGTGGAATGCCGCCGTGATCGAAGAGACCAAAGCGCTGCTTCTGCATTTTCAGCAGGCCGGCAAAGTGCGCGAATCGATCGATCTCGATGTGGTGGCGACGCTGTTCAACCAATACGCGAACATGGCGTTCATTCGCCTCGCCACGCAGGAAATCCCGGATCGGGCCGCGCACGCCTTGCACATGCGCGGGGTTTTGAATCTGTTGTGTCACGGCATGCTGGAGCGCTAAGGCTAAAAGACGATGTGCCGGAAGTGAACTAGGCTCACAGCGGTTCATCGATGGCCCACCCAGGAGCGCCGACATGGAAGACAAACCGCTGATCACGTTTCAGAGTTCCAGAGCACTGCTGGACGTGCTCATTCGAGCGGGCCTGATCACCGTTCTGGTGCTGTTCTGCTACGACATTTTCCATCCGTTTCTCAATGTCATGCTGTGGGCGCTGATCCTGGCCGTCACGCTGTATCCGCTGAATCAGGCTCTGGGCGCGAAACTCGGTAATCGCTACGGCTGGGCGGCAATCATTCTGGTGCTGCTGGGCCTGGTGATTCTGATGCTGCCGTTGAGCCTGCTGGGTGCTTCGATCGCCGATTCGATCAAGGGCAGCATGCACACGTTCGAAGCGGGGCAGTTCGAGATACCGCCGCCACCGGCCAGTGTTGAAGGCTGGCCGTTGATTGGCGCGCCGCTTTACGGCATCTGGATGCACGCTTCGCAGGACCTGAGCTGGGCGTTTCAGGAGCTGGCGCCGCACCTCAAGGACTGGAGCAAAGTGGTGTTGCATCAAGCCGCCGGCGTCGGCGCAGGCATCGTGGTGTTTGTGATTGCCTTGATCGTTGCCGGGTTGATCATGCACCACGGCGAGCGCGGCCACCGCACAGCGGTTGCAGTCACCACACGCATTTCCGGGCCGGTGCGCGGCCCGCAGATCGCCGAACTGTGTACGGCAACCATCCGCGCCGTGGCGCAGGGCGTGGTTGGTATCGCCTTTATTCAGATGCTGCTGGTTGGCGTGGCACTGGTGGTCATGGGCGTACCGGCGGCCGGCATTCTTGCCTTGATGGTGTTGCTGCTGGGCATCACCCAATTGCCGGTGTTGCTGATCACGCTGCCCATCGTGATTTATGTCTTCGCCGTGGACGGGGTCAGCGCCAGCACGATTATCTTTGCGGTGTGGATGGCGATTGCCGGGCTTGCCGACAACGTGCTCAAACCGATGCTGCTGGGACGCGGCGTCGCGGTGCCGATGCCAGTAGTACTGATCGGCGCGCTCGGGGGCATGGTCACCAGCGGCATTATTGGTTTGTTCACCGGGCCGGTGATTCTGGCGGTTGGCTATGAATTGTTCATCGGCTGGGTGTATCAACCGGCCGATATCACCGAGCTTCTGGAGAGCCAGCGCAAAGAAAGTCTGCCGTGACACTCATCCCTTTCGCTGACGCATTGGCGTACACCTTAGCGGACGTCTAGGCTGGTCAGTCAGTCGCCCTTCGGGCGCAACGCCCACGCAGGGACAGGAGCGGAACCGATGAAAGCCCCAGCCAGTATTGTCTGCCTGATGTTCACACTGGTTCTCGCGCCGGGAGTCCGCGCCGAAGACCCGCCGGCGACGCCCCCTCACGCGGCCACCGATGATGCGCCGTTGATCAACCCGCAAGTGGTCGACAAGCTCATCGATATGGGCGATTACCTGCGCAGCCTGCCGAAATTCCAGGTCGACGCCCAAGTCTCGCGCGACACGGTTCTGGAATCCGGGCAGAAGATCAAGACCGAGTCCGCCAACACCCTGAAAGTGGTCGGCCATGATCGCCTGTATGCGAAAAGCGAAGGCGATGTGCGCACCCGCGAGTTTTTCTATAACGGCAAAAAACTCACCCAGTATTCGCCATACCTGAAGTACTACACCACCGTCGACGCCCCGGCCACGGTGGCGGAAACCCTGCACAAGGTCGAAAACTTCTACGGTGTGCAGGTACCGATGGAGGACCTGTTTCTGTTCGGCAGTGATCAGGCGCAGATCGATGCCTTGAAAGCCGCGTTGTACGTGGGCCCGTCGGTCATCAAGGGCCAGCTCTGCGACCATTTGGCGTTTCGCCAGGAGGGCATCGACTGGCAATTGTGGCTGACCCGCTCCGACAAACCCTTGCCGTGCAAGCTGGTGATCACCACCACCGACGATAAGAGCTTCCCCGAGTACAGCGCGGTGTATCAGTGGAACCTCAAGCCGACCATTCCGGACACGCAGTTCACCTTCAAACCGGGCAAAGGCGATGTGGCGATTGCGTTTAAACAGGCCAGCGATCAGGGAGGGCAGTGATATGAACAAGTCGATGACGTGGAGTTTGTTGTTGTCGCTGGCCACCGCCACGCTGCTGACCGCCGGTTATGTCGCCGAAGCCGATGCCCGGGGGCAACGCGCCCAGGGCCATGCCCGCGCCAACGTCAATCGCGCGCCAGCACCGAACGCGCAACGGGCGCAGCGGATCAATGCGCCGCAGCGCACCAACAATGTCAGTGCCGGTAACCGGGTCAATTCGGGCAATCGGGTCAATTCGGGTAACCGGGTCAATGCCGGCAACAACGTTGGTAACCGTACGAACGTCAACAACGGCAACCGAAACGTCAACATCGACAACAGTCGCGATGTCGATATTGATGTCGACGGCCATGGCCGTTATGGCTACGACGATCACTACCATCCGGTGGCGGCCGCAGTGGCGGTAACGGCAACCGTCGCGGCCACTGCGGCGGTGGTAGGGGCGATCTTTACCCCGGCGCAAATGCCCAGCAGTTGTGTGCAGGTGATTCAGTACAACGTCGCCTACATGCAATGCGGCTCGACCTGGTACCAGCCGCAGTATCAGGGCAGTGATGTGACGTATGTGGTGGTCAATGCGCCTTGATCAGGCTTTCGGCACCCACGCTTGCATCTGCGCCAGCATGCCACGGCCGCCACGGCGTAACCCGGTGGCCAGGGTCAGCCACGACAGCTCAGTAACGATGACGTGTGCGGCAGGCACCAGTCGCACTTCACCGGCAGTGCTGCCCGCCGGGCCACCGTCCGGTATGAAAATCGTCAGCCAGTCATCCACGCTTTCGACGATCAGGCACAGGCGAAAGCCTTCGCCCTCGGCAATCAGGCCGACCTTGGAACCGTCCTCGTTTTCCAGCCCGGCAAACCGCGCCGTGGTGTCCTTGAACAACTGGTAACCGGGCAGGTTGCTGAGCAGCTTGTTTTCCGTGGCCTCCAGCGCCCGCGCCGCCGCAGACGTGCGTGCCAGCAGCCCGGCGAGAAAACACAGGACGATCAGGCCCAGCAACGCCGCCAGACTCACCAGCGTCACGCCCGCCACGTCATAGCCCTTGAACATCGGCAATAACTTTTCTACCGGCCCGCGCAGCAGGTGGATGGCTTTTTCGATCAGCACGACGATCAACACCAACGGCAGAATGAACAGCAGACCGCCGACCACGGTGGTCTTGATGAACTTGAACATGACGGCTCCTTGAATGACGTGCGATCGGATTCAAGGCTAGCTGATCTCCGTCCAGCTGCCGGAAGGCTTCAGCGCCGCCAACTGCCCAAAGGTAACTCGACCTCGCGCTCGGCAGCAGCCAGTGCTTTCTCCAGCCCGGACTTGTCCAGCGGCGCGCAGTAAGCCGGTTTCGCCCGCTCGAATCGCCAGCTCTCATCGAGGCCTCCGGCGTCGACCGCATCGAAGCCGAGTTCGTCCAGCAAACCCACGACCAATGCCTTGGCGTCAGCGTCATCTGCGGCGACGGGCAGGGCGCGCCGCTCGCTGGAATCATGCGGGCGGGCATCGGTGAGCAAGTCCGCTGCGAGAATGGCATTGAACACCTTGACCACCGTGGCTCCGCGCAAATGCTCTGCGAGCAAGCGGCTGGTGGTGCTCTGGAACCTGTCGAGTACGGCGATGTGGCCGTCGCGATCAGGGTAATAGTTGTTGGCGTCGAGCACGGTTTTCCCTTCGAACCAGGCTGGCGGCAGGCTCGGGATGTGTTCGTAGGGGATGGCCAGCAACACCACGTCGGCAAACTGTGTGGCCTGTTCGGCCGTGCCGATCTGGCAGCCGGTGATGCCGGCGAGCACGCTGCTCATGGTCTTCGGGCCGCGTGAGTTACTGAGCATTACTTCGTGCCCGGCGGCGAGGACGATTTGCGCGACGGCGCGCCCGATGAATCCGGCTCCAACGATTCCAATGCGCATGGTGTGTTCCTCTGTCAGGTGGGGAGCCACTATGATGATTCCTGCCCAGATGCAGATAAATTGCACTCTGTTACTTACTTTCGCTAACAGGAGTTTCGAATGGATCGGCTGACCAGCATGGCGGCTTTCGTGATGGCGGCTGAAGCGGGCTCGTACGCCAGCGCTGCGCAACGCCTCGACATGTCGGCGCAAATGGTCGCCAAACACGTGGCCGCCCTTGAACAGCGGCTGGGTGCGCGGTTGCTCAATCGCACCACGCGCCGGCAGAGCCTGACCGAACTGGGCCAGGCCTACTACGAGCGCTGCAAGCACATCGTCACTGAGGCAGAGGCCGCTGATTCGCTGGCGCAGATCATGAATGACACGCCGCGCGGCAAGCTCAGGATCAGCGCGCCGGTAACCTTCGGTTCGTACAGCCTGATGCCGTTCATGACCGCGTTCTTGCGCGAATTCCCTGAAGTGGAAATTGATCTGCACCTGACCGACCGTGCGGTGGATCTGGTGGAGGAGGGGTTTGAGGTGGCTTTCCGGATCGGCCCGTTGGCCACGGCTAGCCTCACCGCCAGGCCCTTGGCCGCGTATCGCTTGATTGTCTGCGCGGCGCCACGCTATCTGGCGGAACACGGCACACCGCAAGTGCCCACCGATCTGCAACAACATGAGTGCCTGGGTTATGCCTATTGGTCACGGCCTGCCGATCACGAGTGGTCGTTTTTCAACGGTGCGCAGGTCGAGCGCGTGCCGGTGAGCAGTCGCTTGCACGTCAACGAGAGCAAGGCGTTGTTGTCAGCGGCGGTGGATGGTTTCGGGATTGTGCTGGGGCCTGCCGACTTTCTTGAACCGGCATTGCGCAGAGGCGAGTTGGTGAGGTTGTTGGAGGGGTTTGAGGCGCCGAGCAGAGCGATGCATCTGCTGTACACGGCGCATCGGCAGAAGACCGCGAAAGTGCGCCAGTTCATCGATGCCGCGGTCAGCCGATTTGGCTGACCGGGCGATTTGGATGAGTGAATAAAGCGACTCAGTTAATTCGCGGATGCTGCTGCACCAGTTCCTTGCGCTTGGCTTCCAGCGCGGCGATTTCGGCGTCGATGTCTTCGATCTTCTGCTCGATGTTGTCGTGGTGCTCTTGCAGCAGTTCCTTGGCTTCCTCGAGGTCCGAGGCTGCCGGCGCGGCACCGCGCAATGGCTTGTTCGCGGTTTCCTTCATGGTCACCCCGGTGGCCAGACCGATCACGGCGATGACCATCAGGTAATACGCCGGCATGTACAGATTATTGGTGCTCTCGACCAGCCACGCGACCACAGTCGGAGTCAGGCCGGCAATCAATACCGAGACGTTGAAAGCAGCCGCCAGCGCGCTGTAGCGAATGTGCGTGGGAAACATCGCCGGCAGGGTCGAGGCCATGACACCGATAAAGAAGTTCAGTAGCACGGCCAGCATCAGCAGACCGGCGAAGATCAAACCGATCTTGCCGCTGTTGATCAGCATGAACGCCGGGATCGCCAGAATGAACAAACCGATGCTGCCAACCACGATGAAAGGCTTGCGGCCGATCTTGTCGCTGATGAAGCCAATCGCCGGTTGTACGAAGAGCATGCCGACCATGATCGCGATGATGATCAGCACACCACGGTTTTCGCTGTAGTGCAGATTGTGCGAGAGGTAACTCGGCATATAGGTAAGCAGCATGTAGTAGGTGACGTTGGTCACCGCCACCACGCCAATGCAGGTCATCAGGCTGCGCCAGTGTTTGGTCGCGACCTCTTTGAACGAGACTTTCGGGCCACCGGCGAGGCCTTCACGATCGCCTTGCTCAAGCTTTTCGACGTGTTGCTGGAACGCCGGGGTTTCTTCCAGGGCGTGACGCAAATAGAGGCCGATCATGCCCAGCGGCAAGGCGAGGAAGAACGGCAGACGCCAGCCCCATTCTTCGAACTTGGCTTCGCCCAGCGTGGTGGAGATCAACACCACCACACCGGCACCGAGAACGAAGCCGGCAATCGAGCCGAAATCCAGCCAACTGCCGAGGAAGCCACGCTTGCGGTCCGGCGCGTATTCGGCGACGAAGATCGACGCTCCGGTGTATTCACCGCCCACCGAGAAGCCTTGGGCCATTTTCGCCAGCAACAGCAGGATCGGTGCCCAGATGCCAATCGAGGCATAGGACGGAATCAGGCCAATGGCGAAGGTGCTCAGCGACATGATCACGATGGTCGCGGCGAGGACTTTCTGTCGCCCGTACTTGTCGCCCAAGGCGCCGAAGAACAAGCCGCCCAGCGGCCGGATCAGGAAGGGCACCGAGAACGTCGCCAGCGCGGCGATCATCTGGGTGCCGGGGTCGGCGCCGGGGAAGAACACTTTGCCGAGCACATAGGCGACGAAGCCGTAAACACCAAAGTCGAACCATTCCATGGCATTGCCCAGGGCGGCAGCGGTAATCGCTTTGCGCATCTTGGCGTCGTCGACAATGGTGATGTCGTTCAGGCCGATCGGCTTGACGGTTTTCTTGCGTGATTTCATCCGGGTCTTCTCTTTGCTGATCCATCGTGCCGCGTAGATGCCATCTTTTTGATGGCGCGTACTCTTTGGCTCAGATACATGAGGACACGAAATAATTCACTGCCAGGCGCTTTTTTTCCTGGCGCACCGGTGTAGGAGCTGCCGAAGGCTGCGATTGATCGTTCCCACGCTCTGCGTGGGAATGCAGCCGGGGACGCTCCGCGTCCCAACAAGATCGCAGCCTTCGGCAGCTCCTACAGGGGGATATGTGTTTACCGGCGGATGGCCGTATACGATTGCCGCAGGTCGCTGGCCCATCCGTCCAGCACCACTTTGATGTCGTCGGCGGTCAACACCTGCTTGTCGTTCTCCAATGGCACGCCGGTGCCTTTGCGCACCACTTCGGCAATCACTTCGCCGGTGGAACCGTCCTCGAACGACACTTCGGTGGCGACTTGGCTGTCCTGATCGCGGATGCCGGTCGCCGTGCTCACACCGGCAGCGACGAGGGTGACGGGCAGCCACTCATAAAAGCGCAAACCCTGAGTGCTGGTCGCCACTTGGGTGATGGCGGGGCGCACCACCAACGTGTTCGGCCCCGGTTGGTTGACCAGATGCATCACCTTGCCCAATTCCAGCCGCAGCGCCGCATCGTAGTAGTCAGTAACCCCGGACAGCGTGCTCAGCGGAATCCGCGACGTCGGCTCGGCACTTGGGTAAAACTGGCTTGGTGCCAGGTAAACCTGGGTATATCGGCCCCGGGCGAGTGCCGGGCTGACCCACGCCAGGACAGGCTGGCCGGACGGCGACTGGCGCTCGGCCAAGACGCTGTAGTCATGCAGAAAGCCGCTGTGTTCGACCTTGTTACTGCTGCAGGCGGACAGGCTCAGGGTGGTGGCGAGGGCCAGCGACAGCGAATGCGTGCGGGTCATTAACGGGTTTCCTTGTGAGGTTGCGTGGCGATGCTGTCCGAGCATTCGATGTGCAACTGGCCGTGGCTCATGATCCATTGGATCAGGTCGGCGGCAGCGATGCTGTGGACGTATTCGACCCAGTGCGCATTGGTCGGGCTGAACTGCTCGAAGTAGYGGCGCAGGACGATGCGGCTCTGATCGCTGGAAACGCTCAGGCACGACTCCTGAAACACGATCGGTGTGTCGGGGCCGAGCGCGGCGGTGCGCTGGCTGAGGATCAAGGGACGATTGCTGTTGTGCCCCTCGGCGCAATGGTTGTCGTTCAATAGCTTCATGCGAACCCCCTGGATTGGAATGGCCGCAGAATGCCCGCGCGGTTTTGCCAGAGAATGTCCGCTTGATGTCTAGCGCGTAGAAATGTTGCTCGATTGAAATAAATGACCCGGGCGGCGAAATGGCTTTAGATTGGCGTTTTTTCGCCGCATGGATCTGTAATTGTGAGCAGACTGCTGTTCGTCGACGACGACGTGGAAATTCTCGCGCTGCTGAAGAAATTCTTCGTGCAGCACGCCTATGAAGTCGACGTCGCGCCGCATGGCGAGGCCATGTGGGCGGCGATCGCGCAGAACCGTCCGGACACGATCATTCTTGATCTGATGATGCCCGGCGAAAGTGGTTTGAGCCTGTGCCAGAAGGTGCATACGCAACTGGGCATTCCGATCATCATGCTCACCGCCATGGCCGAACTGAGTGATCGCATTGTCGGGCTGGAACTGGGCGCGGACGATTACCTGACCAAGCCGTTCGCCCCGCAGGAACTGCTCGCGCGGGTGCGCGCCTTGCAGCGTCGTGCCAGTGAACAGCGGCATCCGGTTGAGCCATCACGCCCGGTGATCGGCTTCGCCGGTTGGCATCTGGACATCACCTGCCGCGAATTGCGCTCGCCGGAAAACGTGATGATTCCGTTATCCGGCGGCGAGTTCGATTTGCTCGTGGTGTTCCTCGATCATCCGCAACGCATTCTGACCCGCGAACAGTTGATCGACCTGACCCACGGCCATGGCCATGACGCTTTCGACCGCAGCATCGATGTGCAAGTCAGTCGCCTGCGGCGCAAGATCGAGCCGGACAGCAAGCGCCCGGACCTGATCCGTACCGTGCGCAACGGCGGATATCTGTTCACCGCCAAGGTCAGCCGCTCGTGATTCGCCGACTGTGGCGTGGCGACACCCTGCGCCGGCGCATCGCCCTGACCATCATTGCGGCGATGGTCGCGTCGCTGGCGTTGAATGCGCTGTTCGTGCAAGTCGCCGGGATCTGGGCGCGGCCACCGATTGAACGCACCGGTCTGCTCGAGCAGATTGCGGCGACCTCGCGGGTGATCGAAGCCGCCCCGGCCAACCTGCGCCCGCAACTGGCCGCAGCGGCGAGCAGCGCCATGCTGCAAGTGTCATGGAAAGCACAGCGCGCCGACTTCGATCTGCCCAATGACGGCCTTCGCCTGCCAGCGAGCAGGGTGCCGGTGCTGCAGCAACTGCTGGGCAATGATCGAAAAATCGAGGTGTTCAGCCCGGGCGACTGGCCGAAAGGCAGTGCCCAGGCGCATTACGCCGCCGTCGTGCAATTGGTCGATGGCAGTTGGTTATCCTTTATCCCGCCGGAGCGCAGTTGGGGTCTGGAGTTTGGCGTGCGTATCGTGATCGTCATCGCGTTGGGACTGATTGCCACATTGCTCGTCGCCTGGGTCGCCACCCGGCAACTGGCCAATCCGTTGCAGCGCTTTACGCGTGCCGCCAGACGATTTGGCACCGATCTGCGCGCACCGCCGATCAAGCTCGAAGGCCCCGACGAAATCCGTCAAGCGATCATCGCTTTCAACACCATGCAGGCGCAGATCCAGCATTTCATTGCCGAGCGTACGCACATGCTGGCGTCGATCTCCCATGACTTACGTGCGCCGCTGACGCGCATGCGTTTGCGCAGTGAGTTCATGGAAGACCTCGATCATCAGGGCAAACTGATTCGCGACGTTGAAGAGATGCAGTCGATGATCAACGCCGCGCTGGCGTTCTTCCGCGAAGACACCCATCGCGAGCAAACCACAGCATTTGATCTGTCGGAGCTGCTGCAAACCATCGTCGACGATTACCGTGATCAGCAGATCAATGTCGACTTCGGCGGCCCGGCGCATTTGGTGTATGAAGGCCGGCCACTGGGGATCAAACGGGTGATCGTCAATCTGCTGGAGAATGCGCTGAAGTATGCGCAGCGTCCGGTCATTGCGTTGAAGCGTGACGAGTATTCGATTCGCATCGAGGTCAGCGACGAAGGCCCCGGCATTCCCGAGGTGGCGTTGGAGCAGGTGTTCGATCCGTTCTTTCGGCTGGAGACTTCGCGCAATCGTGACACCGGCGGTGTGGGTCTGGGTCTTTCCGCAGCGCGAGCCATCGTCCGTGAGCAGGGCGGTGAATTGACGCTGAGCAATCGCAAGAGCGGAGGGTTGATCGCGAAGGTCGAGTTGCCTGTGTGAAATTTCTTCTGTAGATTTTCATGAAATTACAAGAAACAAATTTCATGGGGTCGTGAATGTTTCAGCAATCCAGCCAGCACGTCGACAGCTATTACGCCCACAGCTGCGCCGATATTCTGAGCCATCGGCCGGCTCTGGAAGGCGAACATGACGCCGACGTGGTGATCATCGGCGCCGGTTTCAGTGGTCTGCACACGGCGCTGCGTCTGGCCTTGGCGGGTAAACGCGTGATCGTGCTGGAGGCCAGTCGCGTGGCGTGGGCGGCCTCGGGGCGTAACGGCGGGCAGGCGATTCTTGGCTGGTCGTGCGATATGCCGCCGCTGGAAGCCGCGCTCGGTTATGAGCGGGCCAGACGGCTTTGGGATGGCATGCGCTGGGCTGCCGACGAATTGCGCGAATTGCCCGGCCGCCATGGTTTCGATTGCGACTATCGCCCCGGGCATTTGTGGACATCGGTGATGCCACGGCGGGTCAGCCTGCTCAGCGAATGGCAACATGAGGCCAGCCATAAGTGGGGCCATGATGGGTTGCAGTTCATCCCTCGTGAACAATTGCCGGAATGGGTGGCCACCGATCGCTATCAGGCCGGGCTTTACGATCCTGAGGGCGCACACCTCAATCCTCTGAAACTGGCCTTGGGCCTGGCGGCCGCCATCGAGCGGGCCGGCGGACGTATTCATGAACAAAGCAAAGCGCTGAGTTATCAGGAGCAGGGCGACGGCTTTCGGGTCAACACCGAGCGCGGTTTGGTGYGCGCCGATGTGCTGGTGTTGGCCTGCAATGCCTACCTCGATGAACTCGACCCGCAACTGTCCAGTTGCATTCTGCCGGTGGGCACTTATCAGGTCGCCACCGCACCGCTCACCGCTGAGCAGGCCAGCGCGCTGTTGCCGCACAACGTTTGCGTGACCGACAACCAGTTCGTCCTCGATTACTTCCGCCGCACACCGGACAACCGCTTGTTGTTCGGCGGCGGCTGCACTTACCTGGGCGGTATGCCCAAGGACATCGCGGCGGCAACGCGGCCATTTCTTGAGCGAGTGTTCCCACAGCTCCAGGGTGTCGGCATCGAGTTTGCCTGGGGCGGGCATATCGACCTGACGATCAACCGCACGCCGGACGTGGGCGGCGAGGGTAACCGTTATTGGCTGCAAGGCTACTCGGGGCACGGCGTCCTGCCGACATTGGCCGCCGCACGTGCGGTGTCCAATGCGATCCTCGGCGATAGCGATGAATTGGCGTTGTACCAGGGCCTGAGCAATGGCCGTTTTCCCGGTGGCAAACATTTCGCGGCACCGCTGGAGGCCATCGGCAAGGCCTGGTATCGACTGCGCGACAGCATTTGATGAGACTTTGGCCATGAACAAGCAAGAAGAAATCGCCGCGCTGGCGATCCTCATCCACGACCTGCGCAAGCACAAGAAATGGACCCTGAAGGAACTGGCCGACAAGATCGGCCGTTCGGTCGGCTTCCTGTCGCAGGTCGAGCGCGGTTTGTCGCGGCCTACCGTGGCGGACCTGACTGCGATCAGCGAAACCTTCGGCGTGCCGACCACGTATTTCTACAGCCTGCCCAAGCCCAAGGAATTGCCGTGGGTGACGCGCCCGGACGAGCGTCGCACGCTGTATTACGCCAATGGCATCACCGACATTCTGGTATCGCCGCAGATGCGCGCCTCGTTCTCCATGCTCGAAAGCCATCTCGAAGCCGGCGCCAGCAGCGGTGATCGCCATCTGACCGACAGCTCCGAGCAGGGCGGTTACGTCCTCGAAGGCGAACTGACGTTGTGGCTGGGCGACGATGAAGAGCCGGCTACGTTGAAGGCCGGCGACAGCTTTCAGTTCGACAGTCATACCCGCTGCCGCTACGGCAACCTCACCGAGCAGCTCACCCGCGTGCTCTGGGTCTACACCTGATAACCATAAAGGATGAACACGATGGACGCTGTCTGCGCTGACCTGCTCGCCGAAGTACGGGCGTTTCGCCAACGCTACCCCGAGGTGCGTTATGTCGACCTGATTTGCCTGGACATCCCGGGGCATTTTTACGGCAAGCGTTATCCGGTAGACATGCTCGAAAAAGTCGCCGCCGGCAGCGTACTGAAGCTGCCGCAGAATTGCGTACTGTTGGGCGTGCAGGGTGGTTTGTTCCCGATTGGCGATTACTGCTTCAACGACGGCGACCCGGATGCCGTGCGCCGTCTGGTGCCGGGCACACTGAAACCGGTGACATGGGAAGCGCAGCCGCTGGGGCAGATGCTGATCACTTCCGACGGCACTGAAAAGCCGATCGAATTCGAACCCCGTGAAGTGCTCGCACAGGTGCTTAAGCGCCTGGCGCGCAAAGGCATTCACCCGGTGGTGGCCTTTGAGCTGGAGTTCTACCTGTTCGATAAAAAGCTGCGCGACGGTCTGCCGCAATTCCCCCGCGACGACCTGACTGACGACGCCGATGATCAACCGAACCTGCACATCGAGCGGCTTTCACGCTTCGCGCCGGTGCTGGATGAAATGGTCGAAGCCACTCGGGCGCAGGGCATCGACGCCACGGTGATTACCGCTGAACTCGGCCCCGGACAGTTTGAAATCAACTTCGGCCATCTCGACGACGGTTTGCGTGCGGCGGATTGGGCGGCGTTATTCTGCCGCAGCACGCGCGGTGTGGCGCTCAAGCATGGTTATCGCGCCAGTTTCATGGCCAAGCCGTACTTGCAACATCCGGGCAGCGGTATGCATGTGCATGTCAGTTTGTACGACGCAGCCGGCAATAATCTGTTGGCGGCCAATGAGCAGCAGCCGCTACGCCATGCAGTCGCGGGGTGCCTGGAATTACTGCCGCACAGCATGCCGATCTTCGCGCCGAACCAGAACTCGATGCGCCGATTGGGCGGCACGGTGAACACCGCGACCAAGGCCAGTTGGGGTTTTGAGGATCGTGATGCGTGTCTGCGGATTCCCGAGTCGGACGCGAAGAATTTGCGGGTTGAATATCGCTTGGCGGGCGCGGACGCCAATCCGTATCTGGTGCTGGCGGCGATACTGGTGGGGCTGGAGCACGGGCTGGAATCGGCTAAAGAACCGATCGCACCGCTGAATGAAGACCGCAGCAGCGGGATTGATTTCCCCAAGGAGATGTTCGAGGCAGTGCGTGCGATGCAGCATCAGCCGCAGTTGCGGGAAGGGTTGGGCGCGGAGTTTGTGGATGTGTATTGCGAGAATAAACGCCAGGATCATTTGGCGTTTATGCAGGAGATCAGTGCGCGGGAGTATCGCTGGTATTTGTGACCCGGTGCTTATCCAGAGCGCGCCTTGAATGGCCGCTTTTACGCGCATTGCACGTCTGCTGGCGTGGAAATCGCGTTGCGCAGAGACGCAAGGAAAGTGATGTCGAGTAACAAATCGGCCCATTGAAAGGAATCATGTATGACCACCCCTTCACCTGCTCACACCCTGAGGGCATTGCCTGATCTTGATTACTATCACAGCCGATCGGTGCTGCTGCCTGTTGAAATAACCACTCTTGAAGCCTGGAACTGCATGCGGGCCAAGCCGGGACTGGTCATGCGACTGGCGTTTCGAACGAGGGATGCGATTTGCTCGTTAGTTGGCGTGAAGCGCATCGGCGGTTTCTCTGGCGCCCGTCGAGAGGCAATACAGGCTGGCGAAAAGCTGGATTTTTTTCTGGTGGAGCATAGTGGCCCCGACGTGCTCGTTCTGAGCGTAAGAGACCGACATCTGGATGTCATGATTTGCCTGTCGATAACAGATCATGTGTTCACAATCACATCGTCTGTCGTAACGCATAACGTCTTTGGGCGCGTCTATATGTTGCCGGTGGGCGTAGTCCATAAGGTGCTGGTCAATAGGGACCTCGAGCGTCTCAAGCGGAATACAGGCGCCGCCGAAGTGTAGTTAACGGTGCCCGCGCCGGGACAGCCGCGGTGGGGCAGAGGCAGACGTTGACTGTGGAACGAGTAGCAGCAAGAAGATTTGGAGTGGAACCATGCAATGCACCTGCAACGGTCAAAACAACCTGGTAGATATCAGTCAGCGTTACACGGCGTTTGTCGCAGGAATGCGCTGCCTGGCGACGGGGGACTGGATCAAACTATTGCAATGTGCCGGGTGCGGGCAGCTTTGGCGAGCGGATGAGTGGGATAAATATCAAACCCTGTACGCCCGCAAACTGGACTCGCCCGAGGGCTGGGAATCAGCTGAAATGGAAACTTTGATAAAGCTGCGCATGGTCGAAAATCATGGCGGTCTGGATACATCTGCTTGTCTGGCGAAGGACTGCCAGCAACCTGTACTCAAGGGAAGAGCCTATTGCGTTGACCACTTTTATGAAACCGGAGCAAGAGCATGAACTGCTGAAACTGGCCAGTAGAGCGGGATTAAAGAACAGATCACGTTTTTCTGAATGGGGTCTTCCCTGAAATTTTCCCCAGCCACTCAACCCTTCAACGACATCGGCTTGTCCCCACCCGGCGGCAAACCAAACAGCTTCCGCACCCGATTAAGAAACGCCCCATAGGGTCGCCCCAGAGCCAGCATCATCACGGCCGCACCCAGTGTGCCGCGCACCAGACCTTCGCCCGATGCACCACTGAAGCCAATGATCGCGGCATAGATGGGCACCTGAAAACTGACCAGGGCGATGCTGTCCCATAACAACCTCGACACCCGACCCTGACTGGCTCGCGTCATCACCCAATCGCGCCAGATACCGTAAGGTCGCGCGACCGGAATCATCAGCACCGCGCCCAGCAGGCGCGCGTGCAGAACCTGATCCCACGTCATGCCGGCAATGAAACGTTCATTGAGGATGCCGGTGATGGTGAAAAACAGGATCAGCGCTGTGGTGTCTGCGATAAATGCAGTCCGACGCGTTGACTGTTGCAGGCGTTGCGGCACCTCACTTCTCCTTTCATGGCTTCAGGACCGAACTTTCCTCAGCTGGACGCCGACATTTCATCGGGCTGTGACAGCGGCTGCACGGCGAGGTGCGGAGATTCGCCGAAGTACTCGATCAGCAGATCCGTGAGCACGCGTATCTTGCGCGCGGGATGCGGGCCCGGCGCGCGGAGGAGGTAGGCACCGGCCGGGGGCGGTGGATGGTTGGTCATGATCGGCACGAGTGCACCCGAGGCAATGTGTTCGTGGGTGAGACAATCGGGCAGGTAGGCGACGCCGAGGCCGGCAGCCGCGGCTGCGGCGAGGGCCGTGCCGTTGTCAGCCTTGAAGCGTCCTTGCGGGCGAACCGTGATGACCTTGTCAGCCGCCATGAATTGCCAGGCTTCGGTGCCTTGCATGAGCGCCTGATGGGCGTGCAGTTCGTCCGGGGTATCGGGCGCGCCGTGCGCTTTGATGTAGTCGGGGCTTGCGACGAGCTTGGTGTAGACCGGGCCGATACGCCTCGCGATCAAGTTGGAGTCCTGCAGGTAACCCACGCGAATGGCGCAATCATAGCCCTCGGTAATCAGGTCAACGAAGCGATCGCTGTAGCAGGTCTGCATGTGCAACTGAGGGTGACGGCGAGCCATTTCCGCCAGCACCGGTGCGAAGTGCGTCGGCCCGAACGATAACGGCACCGCCACGCGCAAGCGACCGCGCAGGGCGCCGGCGGGCAGGATGGTTTCCTTGGCGATGTCGATTTCGCTGCACACTCGGGCGGCGTAATCGCGAAATGTCGCGCCGGCTTCGGTGAGTGAAGCCCCGCGCGTGGAGCGTGCCAGCAATTGCACGCCGAGTTCCGCTTCAAGCCGCGCCAGACGGCGGCTGACGATTGATTTCGAAACCCCGAGCCGCAGCGCTGCCTGTGAAATGCCCCCGGCATCGGCCACTTCGACGAAGGTTTGCAGTTCTTCGATATCCATTCTCGCGTTCCCCTTGGCGCGACACAGTTCGCCTCGGGATGCTACTACTGCTGCGAATAGGGGAACAGCACAATGGGTTTTCCAGGCACGGCGTCACTCGCGTGCGTTCTGGAACCAAAAACTGCACGGGCTCCGGCCGTTTTACCGACGTGCGTTACCCATACAAAAGGACCTGCAAATGGCAAGCGAACCCATCCGTAACCCGCACACCGATCAACTCCTGACGCCCGACAATTCAGCGTTGATCATCATCGACTATCAACCGGTTCAGGTGTCTTCGATCCGCTCGATGTCACGGGATGAACTGGTCTTCAATATCACCAGCGTTGCGAAGGCGGCGCTCAACTACAACCTGCCGATCATCCACTCGACCGTCAATGTCGCGACCGGTCGCAACAAACCGCCGATTCAAGAGTTGCAAGCGGTACTCGGCCATCTGCCCACCTATGACCGCACGTCGATCAACAGTTGGGAGGACACCGGGTTCAAGCAGGCAGTCAAAGCGCTCGGGCGCAAGAAACTGATCATGACCGCACTGTGGACCGAAGCCTGCCTGACCTTCCCGGTGCTCGACGCCATTCAGGAAGGCTATGAAGTTTACGTGCCGGTCGATGCGGTGGGCGGCACGTCGCTCGCCGCACACGAGGCAGCGTTGCGCCGAATGGAGCAGGCGGGGGCGAAGCTCATCAGCCGGGTACAGATGTACTGCGAACTGCAGCGCGACTGGGCGCGCGAAGTAACCGTGCCAGGCTTTATGGGCGTGTTCGAAAACTTCGACGGTTTCAATGCTGAAAAGGCGCTCCAGGAGGCGGGCAACAAGGCCTGATCAACCGGCGGTTGTTGAAGGTGGCGCTGGCGACAGCTGGCGCGGCCTTCATTTTTGGCTTGTTTCGAATGCCGCAAAATAATCTGAACCGCTCCGAGACCTGCTCGCCTAATGATTAGCTTGTGGTCAATCGCACAGGCGCTGTGTCAATAACGGCACACTCCGAGAGGTGGTCAACGTGGCTAAAGACGAAAAGAAAAGCAAAGACAAAGGTGATGCTTCGAAAGCCAGCAAGGATCTGAAAGACAAAAAGTCATCACCAGAAAAGAAATCAGCGGCAGCTTCGACGCTTTCAAAGTCTTCCGACAAGAAAGACAAGAAGAAAGACGCCGAGCCCAAGAAGTCGGCGAAAAAAGCCGACAGCAAGCCTGAGAAGGCCAAGGATTCGAAGAAGGCTGATAAGCCGGCCAAAAAGAAAAAGTGATCTTGAAGGCAAGAAAAAACCCGGCAATTCGCGCCGGGTTTTTTATTGTCTGCTATTTGGAGATCAGAGCGCCGCTTTGACCTGCAAGCCAATCACCAGCGCATTGTCGATGTCCTGCCCGGAAAACGCGCCCGGCTCGATGATGTACTGCACATTTGGGCGCAGGGTCAGCCAAGGCGTGGCCTGATAACCGTAGCCGAGTTCGATCAGTTGCTCGGCGCTGTCCAGGTTCGGGAACGCCGTGCCGTTGTTCAATGCGGCGTCCTGCTGCACATCGCGGCTGCGCGGGTTCGGCACGGCGCGACCATAACCCAGCGCGACGGTGTCTCGCGGGCGACCTTCGAACGGTTTGTACAGCACCACGCCGGTGCCGTACCACTTGCTGAACGGCGACGCCGCTTCGCTGGCCGCCGAGTATTGGCCGAACGCGTGCAAGCTGCGGCCTTCGGATGTCGCCGAACTCCAGACGGCCTGGTCGATCAGCAGATAATGACCGCCGCGACCGGACACTTCTTTGTCGCTGCCGATGCGTTTTACGTCGGAGCTGTCGTAGTAGTAGCCGAGCTTGTATTCGCCGGGCAGGGCGCCCGCGTGTTTGTACACCAGCTCGATCGGCACCACGGTGCCGGTGGTGTGTTTCGGATCAAGGTGCCAGGCGCGGCTGGAATTGCCGTTGCTCTCGGGGTCGACGTTGAACGCGGCCACGCGCAGTTGCCACGACGACGACAGGTCGTATTTCACCCGCACGCCCAGGCGCGCGTTGGGGTAGTTGGTCCAGCCGCTGCCGCCGGACATGTTCAACGGATGGCCGCAGAAACCGGCGTTCATGAAGTTGCACAGAATGCCGCTGTCGAGGCCGCCGAGGTCGTTGCCCATGGCCATGTAGCCGAGTTTCACATTGAGCGCTGGAGTGAACAGCGTGCGCTCGTAACTCAGTTCGGTCAGGCGCGTGTACAGGCCACCGTAGTTTTCCTGGATCGGCAGACGGTTGCCGACCAGATCTTCCGAGGCGCTGTTGCCGCGACGATCGTTGATGGTCAACTGGACCTTGCCGGCGTTGTCTACGCCGTACAGTTTGCTCAGGTCGAACTGCACGCCGAGCTTGATGTTCTGCGAGTAACGCGCCGAGCGATGCAAGCCACCGTCGGCGTTGTAAGCCATTTCGCCGCTGTAGTCGCCAGTGAACTTGATGCCCTGTTCATCCATCTGGTGACGCAAGCCACCCCAGTCACCAGTGAGGGTGCTGCGGGTCAACAAATCGGAATCGATGTCGGCCAGCGCGGGGAGAGCGGTGGTGCACGTCAGGCCCAGCAACAGGCCTTTGAACAGGTCGGAACGGGAAAAACCAACAGCCGATAGCATGTAAATCTTCCTGCAAAAAACATGAGCAATAGGGGGAAAGCAGCGCGGCACCCGAAGGTGCCGCGCTTTACGTGAACACCGTGGTTTACGGCAGGGCGTAAGCCATCACGTAGTCGCCGCGATCGGTCGACTGGCGCGCGCCACCGGCGGTGATGACGATGTATTGCTTGCCGGTTTTCGGCGAAACATACGTCATCGGGCCACCTTGGCTGCCGACCGGCAGACGTGCTTTCCAGACTTCTTCACCGTTGCCGCTGTTGAACGCGCGCAGGTAGAAGTCCTGGGTGCCGGCGATGAAGATCAAACCACCTTGGGTCGACAGGGTGCCGCCGAGGGTTGGCAGACCAATCTTGATCGGCAGGTGCATGCGGATGCCCAGTGGACCGGTGTCTTCAACGGTACCGACCGGAACCTGCCAGGCGACTTTCTGCGTCTTCATGTCGATCGCCGTCAGCGTGCCGAACGGTGGTGCTTGGCACGGAATGCCGGCTACCGACAGGAAGCGGTTTTTGTTCACCGCGTACGGCGTACCTTTCAACGGCACGGCGCCCATGCCGGTGTTCAGCGCTTCGCCACCGCCAGCGGCCTTGCCCTGGTTCTGCGACGGGATCATCTGGATCCACAGGCCCAGACGCATGTCGTTGACGAAGATGAAACCGTGTACCGGGTCAGTGGAGATGCTGCCCCAGTTCATGCCGCCTAGCGAACCCGGGAAACTCAGCGATTTATCGGTGCCCGGCGCGGTGTACAGGCCGTCGTAACGCATGCCTTTGAAGTCGATGCGGCAGAGCAACTGGTCGTAAGGGGTCGCGCCCCACATGTCCGATTCAGTCAGGTGCTGTGCGCCGATCTGCGGCATGCCCAGCGATTTCGGCTGGGTTGGCGAGTATGGTTCGTTCGGGATGTTCGCCGCTTTCACCGGTACTTCTTTCACATCGGTCAGCGGTTTGCCGGTGGCGCGGTCGAGCACGTAGATCTGCCCGGCCTTGGTGCCGATGACCACGGCCGGTACGGTTTTACCGTCCTTGGTGAAGTCGATCAGGCTCGGCTGCATCGGCAGGTCGAAGTCCCACAGATCGTTGTGCACGGTCTGGAACACCCAGCGTTCTTCACCACTGGTGGCGTCCAGCGCGAGGATCGAAGCGCCGTAGGTGTGATCGAGCTTGCTGCGTTCGACACCATAGATGTCGGTGGACGAGCTGCCCATCGGCAGGAACACGGTGTTGGTCGCCGGATCATAGGACATCGGTGCCCAGCTGTTCGGCGTGCTGCGCACATAGGTGCTGCCGTCTGCCGGCGCTTTTTTATCCTGCGGGTTGCCCGGGTCGAAGGCCCAGCGCATGGCACCAGTCATCACGTCAAAACCACGGATCACGCCGCCGGGCATGTCGGTCTGCACGTTGTCAGCCACGCGACCGCCAACCACCACGGTGGTGCCGGCCATCAACGGAGCGGACGACAACTGATAGTAGCTGTCCGGGACATCACCCAGACCGGCCTTCAGATCGACCTGGCCATTGTTGCCGAAACCCTGGCAGAACTCGCCAGTGTCAGCATCAACTGCGATCAAACGGGCATCGATGGTGTTGGTCAGCAGACGGCGCTGGCAGTTGGCGGCCGGCGCCGGTTTGGCTTCGATTATTTTCGAATTGGCTGGCTGAGCAATGGCAGCGCTGGCGTCGAAATAGGCCATGCCACGGCAACGCTGCCAGACTTTCGACTGGGCGTTGATCGCGTTCTTCCACAGCTCTTTACCGGTGTCGGCATCAAGGGCGATCAGGTTGTTGTGCGGGGTGCAGATGAACACCTTGTTGCCAACCTGCAGCGGAGTGAGCTGGTCTTCAGCGCCATTGCCATCGCTCTCGGCGACGTCACCGGTGTGGTAGGTCCACGCGACTTTCAGCTTGTCGACGTTGTTGCGGTTGATCTGGTCCAGCGCGGCGAAGCGGCTGCCACCTTCGGTATTACCGTAGTGCGCCCAGTCCTTTTGTGCCTTGTCCGGCTCGACCGGGGTCAGGCCCGGGCCAGTGCCGGTGGCGGCAACGGTAGGGTGCGCGACGAACATGTTGCCAGCCGCCACAACCACGCCGACCGCCAGCACCGCAGCCACAGCGTAAGCGCCGCGACCCGCAACGCCACCGTTGGCACGTTTGAGCAGAGGATAAACCAGCGCCACGACCAGGCCGATCACGCTGAACATGAACAGGCGCGAGAACACCGGCCAGAACACCAGCCCGGCATCGCTCACCGCCCAGATCGCTGTTCCGACCAGGAACGCGGCAAACAACCACGCACCGGCTGGCTTGTAGCGCGCGATCAGCAGACCGGAAACGGCCATGACCAAGCCACCCACCAGGAAGTACCACGAGCCTCCCAGGCTGACCAACTTCACGCCGCCCGCAGCCAGCGCCAAGCCGAGCAGGGCGATGACGACGCCCAGCCCGACCAGAATGAATTTTGATATGCCCGAGAGGCGTTGACTCTGCTTCACGTTGAATGTCCCGTTGAAATGAGGAGGGCATTATATAGTTAGGTAACTACCTAGTTAAATCACTAATTCAGTAATAAAGCGTTGTTGGATTTTTGATAACCCGCTTGGGCGGCAAATGGCGCTCTAACAGGCTTCAGCAGAGCTTTTGAAAACCTGCAAAAGACGCCGTTTTGTCAGAAAAAATCATGGTTATGACAGCATTTATATTTTGCTGTTTTCAGTCAGCCAACAACGTTCAACTGACGCACGGCCGTAAAACCAGCTTAGCGGGTACGCGACAAATGGGGCGGCCCCGCTCATTACCAGTTGATGTGCGTGGTTCGACTCATACGGGCGTAGTGAGCGAAAACGGAATGCGCAGCTCTTCGACAGGCCCTGAATCGCGCCCGCACATTTCGTCGTGCACGCATTGCTGCACCAGTACGCAGGGAAAGGCCGGCACGGTCTGTAGCAAGTCCCGCAGGTGGGTGATCGAGCGCAGGTGCATCGGCTTGGCCGCGTCATCCAGCAAGGTGAACTGGCCGTGATCCAGACGGATCCGCGCCAGATAAAAACCACCTTCGAGTGACAACAGCTCCAGTTCGCGTATTTCACTGTTGGCCGCACGTTCGGTGAGGGCTTGCAGGTTCATGCTTCACTCCTTGCCTACCAGGGTAGGCATTCTCCATCGTAGGCAAAGAAATGGCCGCTGTCGGCCGGCGTCAACTGGTCAATCAAAGTCAGTAACTGTTCAGCGGCAACGTCTGCCGGACGGGCGCTGGAGGCGCCGCGAAAAGGTTGCGACAACCCCGACACCACCGTGCCCGGGTGCAGACTGAGCAAGCGACTCTGCGGGCGCGTGCGTGCCAGTTCGATGGCGGCGGTCTTGATCAGCATGTTCAGCGCAGCCTTGGAAGCGCGGTAGGCGTACCAGCCGCCCAATCGGTTGTCGCCAATGCTTCCGACCTTGGCCGAAAGCATCGCCATCGCTCCCCGAGGATCGAGCAGTGGCAGGAAATGACGCAACACCAATGCCGGTCCCAGCGTGTTCACTTGAAACACGGTTTGCAGCGCCTCCGGCTCGATCGCGCTGAAGCTTTTTTCCGGCTTGATCCCGTCACGATGGAGCAGACCGGCCGCGTGAATGATCAGTTGATACGGCGCTTCGCCTGCCAGTTCGGCGGCGGCGCTGGCAATCGTTTCAGGTCGTTCAAGGTCGAGCGCGGGGAACGTACGGCGCCCCAGCGCGCGAACGCCGGCACAGCGCGGATCCTGTTTCAGCCGTTGGCAAAAGGCTGTGCCGAGGGCGCCACTGGCGCCGATCACCAGCGCGCGATAACCGTCGCCGAGCGAGGCCAGGGTCAATGCGCGGTTCACTCGCTGACTCCCGCGCCTTGGCGACGGAAGAACAGTGTCACTTGGCCGACCTCTACACCGAACTTGGACATGCTGGTGCGGTTGATCAACGTGTCCTCGTCCATCAAGTACATCCAGTCGTCCATGCTCATTTCGTAAGTCGAGTCGTCGACCGGCAGGTTCAGGCGATAACGCCAGTGCAGCGTATTGCCCGCGACCTGGCCCTCGGCGACACCCACTACGTCAGCCGCGCGACCGCTCCAACGCCCCTGGCCTTCGGGCGTGAGGGTCCAGACGCGACGTTGGCGGGTGCCGTCGCTGTACAGGAAGCGCTCGTCGAGAATCAGGTTGTTACCCTCACGCCGGCTGACGATGTTGACCTCAAAACGTTTGGCCACCTCACCGCTGCGCTTCTGAAACATTCCCCAGGCTTTGACGGGCTGGCTGAAAAAACGCTGCAGGTCCAAGGCCGGTTGTTGCTCGGCATAACGGGCAACATCCACGCTGCCGCAGCTTGCGACGCTGAGTGCCAGTGTCAGTAACAGCAGAAATCGGGTCATTGCCTAACTCCCTGAAACGCACGAGTGAAGAGGGTGAGATTCGAACTGGCGGCTTGTACAGTGACTGTCTCCTGTATAGCTTTATCGCCGCCCGATCAGTTGCAGGAATTCCTGCCGTGTCGTCGAACTGTCCCGAAAAGCACCCAGCATCACGGAGGAGGTCATGACCGAATTCTGCTTCTCAACGCCGCGCATCATCATGCACATGTGCCGGGCTTCAATGACCACCGCGACACCGGCGGCATCGGTGATTTGCTGAATGGCATCGGCGATCTGCCGCGTGAGGTTTTCCTGGATCTGCAGGCGCCGCGCGAACATGTCTACCACCCGCGCGACCTTCGACAGCCCCAGCACCCGGCCGGTGGGGATGTACGCGACATGTGCCTTGCCGATAAAGGGCAGCATGTGGTGCTCGCACAAGGAATACAGCTCGATGTCGCTGACGATCACCATTTCATCGCTCTGCGACTCGAACAGGGCACCGTTGGTGACGTCTTCCAGGCTCATCGTGTAGCCATTACACAGGTACTGCATCGCTTTGGCGGCGCGCTGGGGTGTGTCCAACAGTCCTTCGCGCTCGGGGTTTTCACCGACGCCGACGAGAATTTCACGGTAATGGCTGGCTAATAGTGGGTTCATTCAAGGTGCTCGCGGCAGTGCTGTGCGTGGGGCCAATCCATAGCGAAAGAGTTGTACGCAACGAAGTGCTTTGTATAGGTTTTATTGAAGATAGGCTGAAAAAAATCACCTGACAATGAATCGGCAATCTTTTTTATGCAGATGCGAAAACCTCACATCGGAAAATGTGAGGTGGCGCGAGGAGCGGGAAGGGGGGATGACAGTGAGCGCTACGGCAGAAGCAGGAGCGCGGCGCGATAACAAGCGATGTTGTGCGGCGTTCTGATTGATTTGGAAACCGTCAGACATCCTGACGGTTCCCGATTGCTGCACCTCAAACGTTCTCTGCAAGCCTGCGCACGTCACCCAGGGAGTCACGCTGCATCGACTGCAGATTCTTCTCGATGGTTTCGCACAGCGCTTCCATCTGAATCTGATGCTCGCTGTGGCGAAACGGACTTTGCAGGTCGGTGCCGATGCGCTCGATGGCCAGCAGCATAAAGCCCACCACGGTCGACGCCAGCGGCGTGAACCAGCCCAGCGATTCCACCAGACCGATCGGTACGATCAGGCAGAACAGCGAAATAAACAGCCGCGGAAAATACACATAAGGGTAGGGCAGCGGCGTATTGGCAATTCGCTCCATGCCACCCTGGCTGTTGGACAGGTCCACCAGCGTCGATTCCAACCGCGCCAGGCGAATGCTGTCCAGGCGCCCGGCCTTGTATTCCCGCGCGAGCAAAGTCGCCGAGCCGGTGAGGATATCGTTGGCAAAGTTATTGGTGGTGCCGCTGCGGGCGAACTCCTCGGCGGGAATGAACGCGCGGACTTCCTCAGGGCAAGGCTGGCCTTGCAGATGCGCTGCGAGGCAATTCACATAGGCGACGTGGCGGCGTAATAGAGTCGACTTGACCGGATTGACCTCGTTGTCAGCGTCATCCAGCAACGTCAGCACCTGCCGGGCGAAACTGCGCGAGTTGTTGATCATCGCCCCCCACAGCGTCCGTGCTTCCCACCAGCGGTTGTAGGCGCTGCTGTTGCGGAAACTGATCAACACAATCAACGCCGAACCCAATAGAGTCAGGGGCATGAGGGGTAAATTCAGCTTGGTGTTGAGAAACAACATGAAGTCGACAGTGACAGCGATGTCCCAGAGCAACAGCCAGAACAAGGCCCAGCCGACGTAGCCCAGCGTTTTGATGATCAATCGGTATTTTCTGACGATGGCAGCTTTCAAACGGAAACCTCGTGGCGAGCGGTAAGCGTTAACGCTTTAGCTCGGACGTTGTTTTCGGGGGAAAGGTTCGCTCACCGATGCAGCGCCCGGGTGATCATCGCCAAAGACGTTAGACGCTATGTGCTCGATACGCCTGGCACATCCATATTGATCTTGCGCCAGCAAGCTTCCGACAGACTGTAGACCGAGAACGCCATCAGCCCCAAGGCTATTACCATCAAGATCAGCCAGCCAGCGGGTAAATTCTGCAGTGCATCGAGCGCTTCCTTCATGCCCGGTGGGTCCATGGCTTGATAGGTAGAGCCGCTGATTGCCAGCAGCAATGCGATCTCGATAAACACGACGCCGCGCGCGATCAGACCAAACCGCGAGACCGGGCGGACGTAGCGCATGACCTCTTCGTCGGCCTCGAAATACTTCTCGAACGACGCTTTCCAGCCCTTGATGATGTGAGCAATGCCTACACCGAGCGGCACGAGGGCGATCAGGTACACCAGCCAGTTCGAATGTTCCCAGGACAGAAGATGCGCCAGCCAGTCTTGGGTTTGTCCTGCGGAATTGCCCGAGCTTTTAATCCCGCTGATGAGCAGGCCCAACGCAAAGAACGCCAGAGCACCGTTGACCAGACCGCCCACAAACAGCCCTGTGCGAATCACCAGACCTTTGAGATTTGTGCCGTGATGATCGACATCACGCGTTGCCTGCAGGACACGCCAAGCGGCAAATGCGAGCAGTCCCGCCACGACAAGTCCAACCAAGAAATAGCCGAATGGCTGGCCTAACAAGGCTTCCAGACTCTTGTGGCTGTCCTTCGGTTTAGTCGAATCCTGGGCTGCCAGCAACGCAAAGATACCGATGATCAGATAAAGCATTCCTCGGGCGGCATAGCCTCCCCGAGCGAGGAGGACAAGGTTGCGTTGCGCGGACATGGGGGGATTCCTGAGAGGTTATAAGAGAGCAGACCCTTCTTGCCGGGAGGGGTTCTATGACCTGTCGAAGAACGCAGTGAGCTGGTTTCTACGGATAATTCAGCAATAGCCGGAATCATCACTTGATCAAAACGACGACCTTGCCCTTCGCGCGGCCCTGCTCGACGTAACTCAACGCCTCGGCCGTTGATTCAAAGGGGAACGTTCGATCAATCACCGGTTTGATGATGCCTGCCTCAACCAGCGAGCTGATTTGTTGCAGTTGGACGCCGTTGGCGCGCATGAACACGAACGCGTAATTGACGTCACGCTTGCGGGCCTTGCGCCGAATGGCGAAGCTCAGCAAGCGCATGACCTGCTGCAAGGGCCAGGACAAACCTTGCTCCTGTGCGAATTGCGCGGTGGGTGGCCCAGAGATGGAAATCAGCTGGCCACCGGGCTTGAGCACCTTGAGTGATTTCTCCAGGACATCGGCGCCGAGGCTGTTCAACACCACGTCGTAGTCGTGCAGGACACTGTCGAAGTTCTGCTGTTTGTAGTCGATCACCACGTCAGCCCCCAACGCCTTGACCCATTCGACATTCGCGGTGCTGGTGGTTGTGGCGACAACGGCACCGAGGTGTTTGGCAAGCTGAATGGCGACGGTGCCGACGCCACCGGAGCCGGCGTGAATCAGTACTTTCTGGCCTTTTTTCAGCTGGGCGGTGTCGACCAGCACTTGCCAGGCAGTCAGTGCCACCAAGGGCAGGGAAGCCGCCTGTGCCATGCTGGTATTGGCCGGTTTCAGGGCAATCGCGTTTTCGTTCACGGCGATCAACTCGGCGAAGGTACCGATTCGTGTTTCCGGTGGGCGGGCGTACACCTCGTCTCCCGGTTTGAAGCGTGTCACTTGCGTGCCGACTTTAGTCACCACGCCTGCCAGATCGTTGCCCAGAATCAATGGAAACGCGTAGGGCAGGATCAACTTGAATTCGCCGGTGCTGATCTTCGAGTCCAGTACGTTGACGCTGCTGGCATGGACCTCGATCAAGACGTCGTGAGGACCGATTGCCGGGACGGGCGCTTCGCCCATGCGCCCGGTGTGCTTGCCATAGCGATCAATCAAAAATGCTTTCATCGGAGGGCGGCTCTTGTCGGTGTACGGATGGTAGTCGGTGCGTTGCGGATTCGATGCAGCGCCTTGTGACTGCATCGAATGCGCCGAGCATGCTCGCTAGCTGAAGATCACTCTGGCGTCTGGTAGCGCTGGGCAACCTCAGATTGGCGGATTTGCCCGATCAGGCCCAGCCGTGCGCCCTGCAGGGCATCCCAGCGCTCTGCTTCGTGCAGCGGCGGAATGGTCACTGGTTCGCGACGATCGAAGCCGACGAGCGCAGCATCCACCAGATCACCCACCTCCATGATTTCGCTTAAGGTGTTGATGTCGACGCCGGAGCGATCCCAGATCTCCGTGCGTGTGGCGGCCGGCAACACGGCCTGCACGTAGACGCCCTGAGGCGACAGTTCCAGGCTCAGACCCTGAGACAGGAACAGCACAAAAGCCTTGGTCGCGCCGTAGACCGTCATGCCGAACTCCGGTGCGAGGCCCACCACCGAACCGATGTTGATGATCGCACCGTCACCGGCCTTCGCCAGGCGTGGAGCGATGGCGCTGGCAAGCCGCACCAGTGCGGTGGTGTTGAGGGCGACCAGTTGCGCCACTTTATCGGTGCTTTGCTCGACGAAATGGCCGGACAGCGCCGCGCCGGCGTTATTGACGAGGACGCCGATGCGGGCATCGTCGCGCAGGCGGTTTTCAACGGTGGTCAGATCGCCCGGTTGGGTCAGGTCCGCCGGGATCACATCGACGGCGACGTCGTGTTCGCTGCGCAAGCGCGCAGCCAGTGCATCCAGGCGCGCCTGATCGCGGGCGATCAGTACCAGGTCGTGGCCGCGTTGCGCAAAGCGTTCGGCGTAGACCGCGCCGATGCCGGTGGAGGCGCCAGTGATCAGAACAGTAGGGCGAGTGCTCATGGTTTATCTCTCTTTGAGGGTGTGAGAAACAGAACGCGCTTAGCTTGCGCTGATGCTTGATTCAGTCAGCGACGATTGATGTTGTTCCGTGCCCGTTGATGAAGATCGTTGTTGCGAGCAATTAGGATGATGATCTAAATCTAAACTGTCAACGGTTTTGATTATGGCCAACATCTATGTATCATCGGACGCAGGATTTCCCCGGAAACACGAGGTATTGCACGTGAGAGTGACCAAGGCCCAGGCGCAGGCCAATCGAGAGCACATCGTTGAAACCGCCTCAGAGCTGTTCCGCGAGCGCGGTTTTGACGGCGTCGGCGTGGCGGACCTCATGGCGGCCGCCGGTTTCACCCATGGTGGTTTCTATAAACACTTCGGGTCGAAAGCCGACCTGATGGCCGAAGCTTCGGCGTGCAGTCTGGCCAAATCGCTGACTGGCGCCCAAGCGCTGGATGTTCCGGGCTTTATCAACGTCTATGTGAACAGAGAACATCGCGACGGACGCAGCGACGGTTGCACCATGGCCGCGTTGGGCGGCGACGCGGCGCGTCAGTCGGATGAGGTGAAAGCGACGTTTGCCGAGGGCATTGAGCACACCCTGCAAACCCTGGGCGAGAAATACCCGACAGCGCCGGATGCCGAGGTGGGTGAGGGGCGCAAGAAGATGATTGACCTGCTGTCGCGGGCCGTCGGCGCGATTATCCTGTCGCGTGCCTGCCCGGATGATTCCGCGCTGGCAGACGAGATTCTTGAGGTATGCCGCGCAGAAATGCTCGCTTCGTTGCCGACCGAAAACGCCGTCGCAGAGTAGCAGCGCGGCTCATTCGGCGAGCGCTTTGGCCCTGACGATGGAAAACGCTTGCGGCAGCTGGGCGCCATTCTTCGCCGCAAGAATCTCGGCCATCACGCTGACGGCGATTTCCGCAGGCGTCTTGCTGCCAATGTACAGACCGATCGGCCCGTGCAGCCGCTCAAGTGACGCCTCGGTCTCGCCAAAATGCTCGATCAGGCGTTCGCGACGCAGCTGGCTGTTGCGCCGCGAGCCGATGGCGCCGATATAGAACGCCGGGCCGTGGAGCGCTTCGAGCAAGGCCAGATCGTCGAGTTTGGGGTCATGACTCAAGGCGACGATGCAGGTGCGCAGATCGACCGCGAAGTCGCGGACCACGTCGTCCGGCATGCCGACAATGCGCTCCACACCGTCTACCGCCCAAGTCTCGATGTACTCGGGACGCGGATCGCAAACTGCCACCTTGAAACCGTTGAACAAAGCCATGGTGGCTAGATATTCGGCCAGCGCGCCGGCACCGATCATCAGCATTCGATAGCCCGGCCCCAAGGTGTTGAGCATCTGCACGCCATCGAAGCTGAACTGTTCCGGCCTGGCAGTCGGTTCGAGCATCACCTCACCGGACTCCAACGCCAGGCGACGGCGAACCAGTTGCCCGGCGTCCAGTTGCGTCAGCAGTTCATCGAGCGACTGCCACGCCGGGTTGAACTCAAGGATCAGTTCAAGCGTGCCACCGCACGGCAAGCCAAAGCGATGCGCCTCATCGGCGCTGACGCCATAGCGCACCACTTGCGGCGCGCTGTCGCTAAAAGCGCTGCCGCCATGGGCCGTGGTATAGCGATGGATCAAATCGTCTTCGATGCAGCCACCGGACACGCTGCCCACCACGCGACCATCGTCACGCAAAGCCATCATCGAACCGGTCGGACGCGGTGAAGAGCCCCAGGTGCGCGCCACCGTGGCGAGCAACACACGCTCGCCTGCGGCAAGCCAGTCCCGCGCTGTGCGCAGGACCAGCAAGTCGATGCTTTCCATCAGTGTCTCCTCTTAGCGCATCTGCAGAATGATCGGGCTGCTGCTGGCCGGATCGGTGTGTTCACGCAGTTTGCCCACCGTCTGCGCATCAATCGCAGTGCTTTGGTTGCCCCAGGTGCTGCGCATGAAGGTCAGCACTTCGGCGATCTGCTGATCCGACAGCTGCTCACGGAAGGCCGGCATGCGATAGGCGTCCGGCACGCCGGCCGCCACCACGCGTTGCGAACCATTCAGGGTGATGTTGATCGCCGAGGCGCTTTCCTTGGCCAGTGCAGAAGTCGCGCCGGCCAGCGGCGGCATCCATTCGGACTGGCCCTTGCCGTCCAGACCATGGCAGGAAGCACAACGCGTCACGTAGGTATGAGCACCGGGCGAGTCCAGGCGCTCCGCCGCCGAAACCGCTTGATACTGCCACGGCGCGCCATCTCGTTCGCGATCCCCGGGAAGCGACTTCAGGTAGTGGGCAATCGCGGTCAGATCGTCATCGCTCATGAACTGCGTGGAGTTGTTGAATGCTTCGGTCATCGAGCCGTAGACCACCGCATGTTTGTTGCGACCGGTTTTGAGGAACTGTACGATCTCCGGTTCGCTCCAGCGGCCCAGCCCAGTGTTGTGATCATCACGCAGGCTCGGTGCGTACCAGCCATCGAGCAACGCACCAGCGAGATACGGCTTGCCGGCCTCATCCAGTGCCTTCTCGTTGAACGCCAAACCGCGCGGCGTGTGGCAACTGCCGCAATGTCCRGCGCCTTGAACGAGGTAAGCGCCACGGTTCCACTGTTCATCCTGCGAAGGTTTGGCCGCATAAGGCTCGGCGTCGACAAACACGCCATTCCACAGCGCAATCGGCCAGCGCAGGTTCAGCGGAAACGGAATCGCGCTGGGGATGTTCGCCTGTTTCACGGGCGCCACGCCTTTCATGAAGAACGCATACAGCGCACGCACATCGTCATCACTGAGCTTGGCGTAGGACGGGTAGGGCATCGCCGGGTACAGACGGCGACTGTCGGGCGCCACGCCGTGGCGCACCGCCCGGTCGAAGTCTGCCAGGCTGTAGTGGCCGATGCCGGTTTCCGTGTCCGGGGTGATATTGGTCGCATGGATTGAGCCCAGCGGTGTGGCCATTTCCAGACCGCCAGCGAACGGCGCGCCGCCCGGCACGCTGTGGCAGGCCACGCAATCGCTGAGCCGGGCGACGTATTCGCCACGGGCGACCAGTGCCGGGTCGATGTCGGCCACGGCGATCTGATGGTTTTCCAGGCGCGAGACAGGCTCGCGGGTGACATACCAGGCCAGCAGGCCTGCCGCGACCAGGCACGGCACTGCCAGCCAGCCAGCGGTTCTTGCGAATCGGCTGTTATTCATGGACGCTCCGGCGCTGATCAAGTGAAGGTGTGTCGGCTCATGGGCAGGCTGCGCACCCGCTGACCGGTTAGCCTTGCCACCGCGTTAGCGACGGCGGGCGCGACCGCAGGGAGCGGCGGTTCACCGATGCCACCCATTTTTTCTCCACTCTCGACCACCCGCACGTGAACCCGGGCCATCCGCGCAGGCGGCAGGATCGGATACAAGTCGTAATTGCGCGCCCGGGGTTTGCCATCAATCCACACGGCTTCTTCCACCAGGGTTTGCGACAGCCCCAGCGCCACGGCGCCATTGACCTGCGCTTCGACAATCGCCGGGTTGACGATGCTGCCCGGATCGATCGCCTGCCAGATGTCGTGCACCTTGACTTGGCCGTTCTCGATGGACACCTCGGCGATCACCGCCGTCTCCGTACCGAACGGCGAAGCCATGGCCACGCCGCGCGCACGTTTGCTGCCATCCTCGGCGGTAAACGGGCCGCGCTTCCAGCCTCCGGACAGTTCACCCACCGCTTGCAGCAGAGTGGTCAGGCGTTTGTTGTCGCGTAACAGATGCAGGCGCAGATCAAACGGATCCTTGCCGCCCTTGTCGGCCAGTTCATCGAGGAACGATTCATAGAAGAAGTCGTTCAGCGAGTTGCCCACCGAACGCCAGTAACCGAGCATCGCCGGGCCTTTGACGTAGATCTGCGCGATGCGTTTGTTGGGGATCGCATAGGTTTTGCCTGACAACCCTTCAAGCGCTGTGGGGTCGAGTTTTTCACCCTGTTTGCCAGCGAGCGCTTCGGTCGGGCCTTCGGTGGCACTGATCGCTTCGATTGCCAGCGGCCAGCCGTCGCTGTCCAGTGCGGCACGGAAATTCACCGCAGCAACGGGACGGAGCACGTCACGCAGAAATTCTTCCTCGCGACTCCAGATCAGTTTGACCGGACGGCCAACCGCTTTCGCCAGCGCGATCGCCTGCGGATAGGGACTGGCCGAATCGTAGAGAAAATGCCGACCGAAGAAGCCACCCAGCAGCGGCGAATGTAAGGTGATGCGCGACGGATCCAGCCCTGTGCGTTTGGCAATGTCGGCGCGGAACATGTCCGGCGCCTGATTCGGCAACCAGACTTCCAGCGAACCGTCCGGGTTGAATCGGGCCAGTGCCGAAGGCGGCTCCAACTGGCCGTGGTTCAGGTATTGGTTGTGGTAAGTGGCGTCAATCCGGGTCTTGGTCTCCTTGAGAATCGCCGCCACGTCGCCTTCGTTTTCATCATCTTTGGCCGGGCTTTTATCTTCAGCGAGGCGCTTGAACCAGGCATCGCTGGAAAAGTCAGCGGGCATCGGCCGCACTTTGCTGTCGGCCGTTGGCTCTTGCCAGTCAACCTGAATCGCCTCGACGGCACGTTTGGCGTGCCACCAGCGCTCGGCGACCACCGCCACGGCACCCGGCAGACGATGCACGGAATGCACGCCTTTCATCGCCTTGACCTGCTCTTCGTTGCGCAGGTTGCCCACGGTCATGCCCAGGCGCGGGGCATGTTGCACGGCGGCATGGAGCATGTCGTCGACCTTCAGATCGATGCTGTACAGCGCCTTGCCGGTGGACTTGTCGTAAGCATCGAGGCGCTTCACCGGTTTGCCGATCCAGCGGAACTGGCTCGGATCACGCAGCTTCACGGAGGCCGGATCGGGAACCGGCAGATCCATCGCGCGCTCGGCCAGTTCACCGTAAGCCAGCGAGCGGCCCGACTTGGCATGCACGACTTTGCCTGGCTCGGTGCTCAACTCGCTCACTGGTACGCCAAGTTGCTGCGCGCCCGCCTGCAATAACATGGCGCGGGCAAGGGCGCCGAGGCGGCGCATCACCGGGTAACTCATGCGCACCGACATGCTGCCGCCAGTGATGCGCATGCCGTTTTCTAACACCACATAGGCTTCGCCGGGCGGGGCGGCCTCGACCAGAAAGGTCGACGGATCGGCATCCAGCTCTTCACCGACAATTTGCGCCATCGCGGTAAACGTGCCTTGCCCGCCTTCCATGAACGGGCAGAGCAGACGCACGCGGTTGTCCGGACGAATCTCGAGAAACGCCGGCACCTGCGTGCCGCGCTCAGCCGTCGCCGTTGCCACGGCAGCTTGCACGCGCGTCGCACCCAGCGGCAGGCCGAAGCCGAGCACCAGTGCGCCGACGGCGGTACCGGTGAGAAAACGTCTACGCGAAACATTGATCGGTTCGTGCAGATCCAGTACCGAGGCTTGCTGTGAAGGGTCGATACGAACGTTCATCACGCGTCTCCCTTGCCGGCCAGTTCATGCACGGCGGCATGAATCGCGTTGTAAGTACCGCAGCGGCACAGATTGACCATCGCCGCTTCGATCTGCGCATCACTCGGTTTAGGGTTTTGTTTGAGCAGCGCAGTGGCGGCCATCACCTGCCCGGACTGGCAGTAGCCGCACTGCGCGACCTGCAGATCGACCCAGGTCGAGACCACTCGTTTGCCCACCTCATCGCTTTCGATCGCCTCAATCGTGGTGACCTCGCGGCCGACCACACCCGCCACTGGCGTGACRCACGAGCGCACGACGTTGCCATCCACCAGCACCGAGCAGGCGCCACATTGCGCCAGTCCGCAGCCGTACTTGGTCCCGGTCATGCCCAGATCATCGCGGATCACCCACAGCAAGGGCGTATCGGCGTCGGCATCGACCTGATAGGTCTTCTGGTTGATTCGTAGTTCCATGATTCACCCGCTGATCATCGGTTGACGTGCATTGTTATGAGCGGTGACACGCGGCGAGGCGCATCACCGGTGTTCGTTCAATTCGCGACTGTGCCGAGCGCTTCTGCCTCGAATGGCTGCCCGCGCAAAAGGGCGATGTCACGACTCGGCGCGGTGCCGAACAGCCGGGCATATTCGCGGCTGAACTGCGACGGACTTTCATAGCCGACCGCAAACGCCGCCCGCGAAACGTCCAGGCGTTCTACCAGCATCAGACGGCGGGCCTCGTTGAGCCGCAGCCATTTCTGGTACTGCAGCGGACTCATGCCGGTGAGCTGGCGGAAATGATGGTGAAAGGTCGGCGCGCTCATCTGCACCCGCGCGGCCAGATCGTCGATGCGCAATGCATCTGCGTAGTTGAGCTTGAGCCAGTCGATGGCCTTGGCGATGCGGTAACCCTGGCCATCGACGGCCGTGATCTGCCGCAGCCGCGCACCTTGGTCGGTGTGCAGCAAGCGATAGTGGATTTCGCGCAGAATCAGCGGCGCCAGCACCGGGATCGCCTCGGGTTCATCGAGCAATGCCAGCAGGCGATCAAGTGCGCCCTCCAGCGCGGACGACAGGCTGCCAATCGCGGCGCCCGTGCCCGTTGCTGGCTGGCGCTTGGCCGGCAAGCCGCTCTTGGTGATGACTTCGGCGAGCATGCTCACATCCAGTTTCAGCACGAGGCCGACACAAGGCTGTTGGGGACTGGCGAGCATCACTTCGGAGTTGGCGGGCAGGTCCAGCGACGTCACCAGAAACCGTGAAGGGTCATAGCTGTAGCCCTCACCACCGACCCACAAGCGCTTTTCGCCGCGACCGACGAGAATCAGGCTGGGTTCGATCATGCACACCACGGGCGGCGCTGGCTGGTCGCGACGAAACAGCGACAGCCCGGGTATGGCTGTGGCGAAGTCACCCGGCGCGCTCACACGCGGGTCAATGTGCAATGCCAAAGGCGATTCCTCGGGCAGAGGGGTTGGGATCATGTCGGGTCACTCCTGTTGACCGAACTCTAATCCGCGCGCGAGACGTTTCCTATCCATCACCCTGCATCCCCAGAGGATCAGGCAAGCATTCAAGAGGAATGCGCTAGGGAAGGGCCGGATTGACCGGGAGAATGTGTCTATCTGTTACAGGGGCAGTGCCCGCAAGGGCGATTAACTGCTTGCCCCTGCGCATCACATCCACACGTTTTTTTGCACCACAGGTAGTTCCCATGACGTTTCCTTCTACAGATCCTTCTAAAAGAACAGGCGGCTGGAGCGCCGTGCTGGCCATGTCGCTGGCCGCATTCGCTTTGGTCGCTTCAGAGTTCATGCCGGTCAGCCTGCTGACGCCGATTGCGGCCGACCTGCACATCACCGAAGGCCAGGCCGGGCAAGGGATTTCCGTGTCCGGTGCCTTTGCCTTGATCACCAGTCTGTTGATTGCCTCGGTCGCCGCGCGCGTCGAACGCAAGAAGCTGCTGCTGGGCCTGACCTTGCTGATGATCGTCTCCGGCACGGTCGTCGCGGTCGCGCCGGGCTACCCGTCATTCATGTTCGGACGTGCGCTGATCGGGATCGCGATTGGTGGTTTCTGGTCATTGTCGGCGGCGACCGCAATGCGTCTGGTGAAGCCTGAACAGGTTTCGCGAGCGCTGGCCATCGTCAATGGCGGTAACGCCTTGGCCACGGTGATAGCCGCTCCGGCGGGGAGCTTTCTTGGCTCGCTGATCGGCTGGCGCGGCGCATTCTTCTGTGTGGTTCCGGTCGCAGTGCTGGCCGCCGTGTGGCTGCTGATCAGCCTTCCGTCGTTCAAGGCCGAGCGCCAGGCCGGTAGCGGCAACGTCCTGCGGCTGATGAAGCAATTGCCAGTGGCCTTGGGCATGGTCGCCGTCAGCGTCTTTTTCATGGGCCAGTTCATGCTGTTCACCTATCTGCGGCCCTTTCTTGAAGGCGTGACGGGCGTCAGCGTTTCTACGTTGTCCTTGATGTTGCTGGGGCTGGGACTGGCCGGTTTTATCGGCACCTTTCTGATTGAAAGGTTTATGGGTCGCGGCCTCTACCGCACGTTGACCATCATCCCGCTGATCATGGCGGCCATCGCGCTGGCGTTGGTCAGCTTCGGCAAATCACCGGTACTCACCGCGATGTTGCTCGGACTCTGGGGACTGGTTGCGACGGCCGCGCCGGTTGGCTGGTGGACATGGTTGGCGCAGACGCTTCCGGATGATGCGGAAGCCGGAGGCGGCTTGCTCGTGGCGATTGTTCAACTGGCGATCGCAGGAGGCGCAATCATTGGAGGTCTGGCCTTCGATCTGAGTGGTTACAAAGCCACATTCGAGCTTAGCGCCGCTGTCTTGGTTGTCGCCTCAGTGCTGGCCTGGCTGGCGGGGCGCAATGCCACGGAAGTGCATCTTGTCGAACCGACAGCTCATTCGAGCGCTGTTTCCGGCGCTCCTGAGTCCCGATTTGTCTGATCACGCAGGAAGCTGCTCAGTGCACCAATGACGGTTGGGTCGCGACCGAGACAGTGAAGACCACGACAAACAGCACGACGAGCCCCCAGAACAACACCATGACTGTCAGCATGACGACCTTAAGGCCTTGATAAAGCCTGCGCAGCCAATGGCCTTCGGGTTTTGCGTCTGCGCGGGCTCTGAGTAGGCCTTTCAAATAAAAACCAAGCAGCGCAAGCAGTGCGCCATCTATCGCCAGCGCAGGCAGGCCGGCTAGGGGGAAAATGCTTTCCCAGCGATAGAAAGAAGACCGGCTCAGAAAGACCACATAACAAGTCAGACTGCCGTAGGGCAGTGCTCTCCACCATTTGCCGGCCAGCGCCCCGACCATCAGGCACATGATCACCATGAACGGGCTGAGGAGAATATGGAGCATCCAGTCCAGTACGTTGGGCAAGTAGTCCGGGGAATGGATGCTGCGCCAGAGGTGTTCCAACATTGATCGGGTTCCTGCCGTCCATGAAGTAAGTGCTGCTGCGGTGCTTCCTTGCTGCAGCACGGTATCGGCGTGTTTTCGGGTTACATAAGGGTGTTATGTGAATTGGGTAAGAACCGACGTTCGCGAAGGACCGGTTCCGCCCCTTAACCACCGTTTACACAGCTCGATCGCTAGAGTTCCAGCCAGTCAGAATGAAGCTGCGGAAATCGCTCTTGCAGCCACTCGATAAAGGCTTGAACCTGGGGCGCCAGATGAGTCCGGCTCGGGTATAGCAACGACACCGGGCGAGGGGCTGGCCGATAAGGCTTTAGAATTTCCACCAAACCGCGACTTTCCAAATGCTTGGCCACGGCGATCCCGGGTGCCTGAATTATTCCGAAGCCCGACACGCCACACTGAACGTACGCATTCGACTCGGTGACGGTGATGCCAGCGTCAGGCACAAAGGATCGATCCTGACCTTTCACCGAAAAATGCCAGGGCTCAACGAGCACAAGATCCGTCCCGTGATCGATCAGGTTTATCCATTCGAGACAGCACGAGAAGCTTACGAGCATCTCGCGAGGGGAGCATTTGGAAAGGTTGTGATCAAAGTCGCTTAATAACGTAAAGGCGCCAATTTGGCGCCTTTTTTCTCGCTCATCGCAGCAGATTTGCCCGCAGATTCTAATGTCAACGCGTGAGCAGGGAGAGTCGAACACTAAACCGCCGGACGGCACTAGTCATCAAGCTGCTCCATGCGTTTGAAAAATCTTGCTGATCACAGTCCACTTGCCATCAACTTTCAGCAGATGAAAAAAGTCGGTGAAAGAGATGCCTGACATGTCGTTGGCGTCGATGCGAGCACTAGCCGCCGTACCGACGACTTCGACGCGGACGATAGCTGCTGGTGCGTCAGGAGAAGGGCGGAAACCCTTGTCGATCCCGTTGAACAGGATTGAAATTGCGCCGCCCGCCAGCTTACCGTCGCCATCGACGCTGAACATGGTCGCTTGCTCACTGAAAGCCGGCTTCATGATGCTGCTTTTGGCCTGCTTGCAGCCCTCAATGTACTGGTTAAGCACCTCGGTGATGGCTTGGTATTCTTCAACGTAAGTCGGTTTGCTCATGTGCTTGCTCCTGCTTCATAGGATTAGTGCAACAAAGGCATCAGGCTTTCGTATCAAGCCAGACAGATCCATAACGTGTGTAGGCGGTAGGAATCTCGATGATTTCCTTAAGATCATCTGCAGCGGTGCGAACCCAGAATGGGTCTCGGAGCATTTGCCGCCCGACAAACACCAGATCAGCTCGGCCGTTCTGCAAGATTTCTTCAGCCTGACGCCCACTCTGGATAACCCCCACAGCGCCTGTCGCAATATGCAATTCCTTACGCAGTAATTCAGCGGCCGGCACCTGGTAACCCGGGTAGGTCTCGACCTTGACCATCTTGACCCCGCCGGAACTGCAGTCGATCAAGTCAACGCCCTGAGCTTTCATCCAGCGACCATATTCGAGGAACGACTCGGGCGTGTTTCCGCCTTCGGCGTAATCAGAGCTGGAGATGCGCACGAACAGAGGGCGATCTCCCCAATGCGTTTTGACCTCTTCCAGCACCTCTTGCAAGAAGCGATAGCGACGCTTGGCATCACCGCCATATTCGTCGTCGCGGGTGTTAGCCAACGGCGAGAGAAACTCACTTAACAAGTAGCCGTGCGCGGCATGGATCTCAAGCACATCGAAGCCAGCTTCGCTGGCGCGACGTGCGGCATCGCCGTAAAGCTTTACCAAAGACGGAATCTCATCAGCCGCGAGTTCGCGAGGAACGGGGCTGGTTTGCGTAAATGGAATCGCCGATGGCGCGATGTGAATCAGACCGGGCAGGTCAGCGTTGCGCCCCGCATGGCCGATCTGAGCGCCGGCCTTTGCACCAAAGCCGTGAAGCAATTCTGTTAGCGCCTTCAAGCCGACAACGTGCTCATCGCTCCAGATGCCAAGGTCACCGGCTCCAATACGACCGTCAGCCTGAATGGCCAGCGTTTCGGGAAAAATCAGTGCTGCCTGACCCAGGGCACGAGCTCCGTAATGAACGCGGTGCCAGTCAGTCACGAAGCCATCATCCGCCGCCATGTGCATGCACATAGGGGACATGACGACCCGGTTTTTCAGGGTGAGGCCCTTAATTTCATAGGGTGATAACAACAAACTCATCTGTCCGATTCCATAGTGGTGAATATGGAATCCATGCTAACTTTTGCAGCACATTGACGTAAGTACGCACAATTTTGTGCGGTAGGCACACTTTTTATACCAAGGTAATAACAGTGAAAAAATGTAACCCTCAGGATGAAATCGAGGCTTTCGCTTGTCCCGTCGCATTCACTGTCGATGTCATTGGTGGAAAATGGAAATCGCTCATACTTTTTCACCTGATGTCAGGCACGAAGCGCTTCAACGAGCTGCGTCGGCTAATTCCAGATATCACGCAGAGGATGCTGACACTCCAGCTGAGAGAGCTGGAGACTGACGGGGTGATTCATCGCGAAATCTATCGCGAGGTGCCCCCCAAAGTGGAGTATTCGCTTACAGCGTTAGGTGACTCACTCGCGCCATTGGTGAGTGCGATGCGAGAGTGGGGAGCAGTGCATGAACGCACGATCCTGGAACTCAGGCGCTCTGCCGTCTGTGACGACAAGTTGGAATCTCTGGCTTGAATCACGCCGATGTTGAGAGGTGGAGGGGGTGAACAATGCGAAGTTTGATGCCCGCTTGGCGCAGGGTTGAAACTGCACGAGAGAAATCACTCGCGCGTGATGAGGCGAATTTTTGAGGTCGCACTGCCGTTACGAAAAATTCTGGCCGCCACCTTATTTCATGTCACGCCATCGGCTTCGGGCGTGTAGATACGCCGTCAAATCGCTGTAACCTAGTTGAGCTGCAATCTCCGTTAATGACTCTCCCTGCAATTCAAGATGCATTTCCAATTCTGCGCGAATCTGATCGAGCAATTGTCTGAAGGTTGTACCTTGCTCCTCCAGCCGTCTGCGCAAGGTCCTTGGCGTCTGGTGCAGTGACTTCGCCAGATTGTCCAGATTGGGAGTTTCACGTCTCGCTAGAGATCGTCGCGCTCCTTCAGCAACCTTGGCTGACCAACCGCTGAAATTCCGATGCGCGGCGATCCGTCGATCCAGCTCCTGCGTTAATAATTCCAACATGCCGTGATGACGGGTTTGCATTGGCAGGCTCAAGCTTCGAGCATGAAAATAGAAGCAGTTGATCGAGCAATCAAACTCAACACGATCACCAAACCATTCGGTGTATTGCTTGTAATACGACGGACGCGAATGAGTGAACTTTGCCAAAATCGGCTGCACATTGTGTCCTGTACCTCGTCGTAACTGCGCTATGGACATCACCCCGTAGTGTTCGACGACATACCGCGCCAACTCTCCTGGCGCATCAACGTTCAATTCGACTCCGACGCCGTTTTCGTCATTAACCAACCTGACATTGTCTGTGTCCGAGGCAAGAGGTGCGTAACGGGCCCAAAGGTGCATGGCTGACAAAATATCTGGACTGTACAAGCAAAGATAAGCCAAGACATGCCAGTCCTGGGGGGTGAATAGCGCGAACAATTTTAATCCGATCGCCGGATCGATACGTGCCGCTTCGCGCCACAGTTGATCCAGTTCGATCAGGTTGTAATCCGTACTCTTCCGGGCAACCTGGCTATCAAGGAAGCGCTCCAATACCTGGCCCAGCCTGCCGCGATGAAAGCGTTGGGGGGCGCGGTTGGCCGGTTCTAGCTCAATTTTGTCCATTTCGCGCATTGGGAGGACTTGCTCGCAGGTTTCTAATGAAAGGGCATTGCCCGGAAGGGCCTAAATCGAGAGTGCCATGAATACAACAATGCTCGTCAATAACCCCGCAGTGATAGTAGCCGGGATTTTCCTCTCCTTCATTTTACTGGAACTTGCCTGTTCCTCGCTTCGTCAGTCGTCAGGTAGTAAACGTGACGTACTCATTGAAGTCGTCGGCTCCGGTATATTAGTGATGGTCACATTTCCTTTAGTCATGTGGCTAAGTGGTCTGATATTAAATCACGCCATCCCGGAAATGAAGGGCGCACTGACCTCTATTCCATGGATCGCAGGATTTGCGTTGTTTCTACTGCTGGATGACATGACCCAATATTGGTGGCATCGCCTGACGCATCGTATTCCTGCTCTTTATGCATTGCATCGCGCACATCATTCCGCGCCCTATATGAGCATTCGCATCGTCTACCGCAACAATAGTTTCTACTATCTCTTGATGCCGGGCATCTGGCTATCTGGCGTGTTGATTTATCTGGGGCTCGCACCCGTTTATTATGTTTATTTGATTATAAAAATGACTGTGATCTTCGCCGCACACAGCAATGTTGCGTGGGACGACAAACTTTATCGCATTCGCGCTTTACGGCCGATCATCTGGGTTCTTGAGCGAACCATTTCCACTCCATCCACTCATTCTGCGCATCACGGTTTGACTGCAGAGGATGGCGTGACTCACTACAAAGGTAATTTCGGTAACCTGTTATTTTTATGGGATGTGTTGTTCGGAACAGCCAAAATTACCCGTAGGCGTCCGCCAGCATACGGTATCGAACACTTGTCACCGATAACCTGGAAAGAAGAATTGTTCTGGCCAATCGTTCGCTCCCATCGCACGGCACCCAAGGTAAGTGAAGCTAAACAGAAGGTCGCACAATGAGTCGCCATATCGTTCTGCTGTCTGGATCGAATAGATTCAACAGTCAATCAATCAAAGTTGCGCATTATCTGCGCGAGCGGTTAGAAGCACTTGAGCTTTGTGACTCAAGCGAACTGATAGATCTGGCGTCGAGTCCGCTACCGCTGTGGCCAGAAGAAGACACTCAGAAAGCCTGGAGTGCCCAGCAATCCACCCTCAAAAAAGCAACAGCATTGATCGTGATTAGCCCAGAGTGGAATGGCATGGCTTGCCCGGCCCTGAAGAACTTCTTTTTGTACGCAGGGTTCAGCGAACTAGGACATAAGCCCGCGCTTCTAGTTGGCGTTTCGGCTGGACTTGGGGGAGCCTACCCAATTACCGAATTACGTGCTTCAAGCTATAAAAATAGCCGGATCCTGTATTTGCCTGAGCAACTGATTATAAGAAACGTTGAATCAATGTTTAACAGTGAGTGCCCTTCAGATGAAAATGATATGCGCATCCGCGCACGTGCCGATTGGGTTTTGCATGTTCTTTGCCAATACAATGACGCCTTGCGTACGATACGAACTGCAATCAAACATCCACCTGAGTTCTCTACGGGGATGTGAGATTGTCGCACCTCAATAAGTTTAAAGTGCAACTGTTAAAGCTAAACATTAGTGGCTGCCGGTAAAGGTCAACTATTTCCAACTCAGCCCAGATCAAACCACAGTGGGCCGTAACTCCTGCGCCAGTTCAATCAGTGCGCGCAATCGCGCCGGCACGAAGCGATGGCCCGAGTAGTAGAGCCTCAACCCGCCAAACGACGGGCACCACGGCAGCAACACCGGCACCAGGGCGCCGCTCGCCAGTTCTTCCTGGATGAACCACTCGGAAATGAACCCAATGCCGAGGCCCGACACTACGGCCTGTTTGATGGCCAGCAACTCGTTGGACGCGAAGCACACCGGCAGATCCATCTGCAGTTTTTGGCCATCGCACTCCAATTCCCACTGGTAGAGGCCACCATGGGCCATGCGCATGCCGATGCTCCGGTGGGTGAGCAGATCTCGCGGATGCTCGGGCACGCCTTGGCGTTCGAGGTACTCGGGCGTGGCCACCACAAGCATGCGGATGTCACCTGAGAGTGCCACGGCAATCATGTCTTGCGGCACAGACTCTGCCAGACGAATCCCGGCGTCGAAGCCACCGGCGATGATGTCGACCATGCTTGATTCGCTGACGATGTCGATGCGCACATCGGGATAGCGCTGAGCGTACTGCTTCAATAGCGGATCCAACAGCAGGTAGGCCGCGCCATGCGGTGCATTGATGCGCAATGTGCCGCTGGGTTCATCGGGGCCGGCGCTGGCTTCCTCGCCGGCACTTTTGATCTGTGCCAACGCAGGTGCGATGCGTGCCACATAGCGTTGGCCGATGTCGGTGAGGGCAACGCTGCGCGTGGAGCGATTGAACAGGCGCACTTTCAGGCGAGCTTCCAGGCCGGCCACCGCGCTGCTCACGGCGGTGGTGGACATGCCCAACTCCTGTGCTGCGCCGCGAAAACTGCTGCGGCGCGCCACGGCCAGTACCACTTCCAGCTCGGTCATTGCTGTTCTGTGCATGGATTGTCCTGAATATAAGGATGCTTCATCAGCCAAAGGATGGCTTATCGGAATAATGAACCCTTCTTAGACTCCTTCACAGAGGCTCGATTCAGGCGAGCCGTTTTTGAGCGAGGAGTCGCCATGCAACGCATTGAACATATCTACATCAACGGCGAGTTCGTCCTTCCACACGGTCAGGAATGGTTTGATCTTCATAACCCGAGTACCGAGGAAGTCATCGGCCAGGTTCGGCTGGGCGACGCACTGGACGCACAGCGTGCGATCGCAGCCGCCAAGGTTGCGTTCCCGGCGTGGGCCCGTACCAGCCGGGAGGAACGCATTGCGGCACTGCACCGCATGCACCGGGCCATGGCGGCAAGGGAGGAGGAGCTGCTGGAAGCCATCCTCGTGGAGTACGGCGCACCTGCGGTTCGCGGGCGCTGGATGGCGACTTATCCGGCCGAGGTGATCGCGCAGGCAATCGATGCACTGGAGGCATTCGATTTCGAGGAACAGGTCGGCATGGCCAGGGTCATTCTGACGCCGGTGGGCGTGACCGGTCTGATCACGCCCTGGAACAGCAATGCAGGCTTCATCTGCAACAAGCTGGCCACCGCGCTGGCAGCAGGCTGCACCGCCGTCATCAAGCCTAGCGAGATGAGCGCATTGCAGACGCAGGTCGTGGTCAGGGCGTTGCACGAAGCGGGGCTGCCACCGGGTGTATTCAACATCGTCAACGGGCGAGGCGATGTGGTCGGTGAGGAAATCGCGCGACATCCCGATGTCGCCAAGATCTCGTTCACGGGCTCGTCCGCTATCGGGCGACACCTGGTAAAAACCGGTGCTGACACCATGAAGCGCGTGACGCTTGAACTCGGCGGCAAGTCGCCCACCGTCGTACTTGACGATGCGGATTTCCAGGCCGTCATGCCGATGGTGCTGCAAGCCGGATTTCTCAACAGCGGCCAGGCTTGCATCGCAGGCACTCGCATCCTCGTGCCGCGCCGCCGGCTGGCAGAGTTCGAGCGCATTGCGAAGGAGGGCGTCTCACAGATCCGATCGGGCGATCCACGTAACACTGACACCGACATCGGTCCGATGGTGAGCCAGAAACAATGGGAACGGGTGCAGCGCTACATCCGTACCGGCCAGGAAGAAGGCGCGAGGTTGCTGGCGGGTGGCGAAGGTCGCCCGCAAGGCTTGCATGCCGGATGGTTCGTGAAGCCCACGATCTTCACTGATGCCAACAACCGGATGCGCATCGCGCGTGAGGAAATCTTCGGCCCCGTGCTGACAATCATTCCCTACGAGGATGATGCCGATGCAATCAGCATTGCCAACGATACGGACTATGGGCTGAGCGCCCTGGTGCTGGGAAAAAGCTCGGAACGTTGTATGAACGTCGCTCGTCAGATCGATGCGGGGCGCGTGCTCATCAACACCCTGGCCCACGAACCACGTGCGCCCTTCGGTGGATTCAAGCATTCAGGCCTTGGGCGCGAAATGGGCAGGTGGGGGATGAGCGCGTATTTGGAGCCGAAGGCGTTGATCAGCTCTGCCCCGTTGAAATGACTGGGTCAGGTTCCTGTCTGGGGCACTGGAGGGGGAATGGCAATTTAGCGTTCACTGGGCGACTGAAAACGGCCCGAAGCGGCCCTTGATGTCTGTTTGTTGTCGTCATATGTTACGGGCATTCATGGAGGATCCTGGCTGATGGCTCGCGTGGGTTTGATACTGAAACCCGGTTTTGCGGACTGAGAATATGCTTTCCCCGTTTTACGGGATCGACGTCAGGTTTTTTGCTCCTGCTATGGGGCAGTTTCGTTCGCAGGGTGGATTGGCTGTACTGCTCCAGGCACCGCCCCCGTCAGCTTCACCTGCGCAGTGTTTGAAGGTGCCGGGCTATCTTCAGAGAGCATTGCTCAGTTCAGGTCAATGTTGGCAGCGGAACATGGATGTTCGCGTTGTCCCGGCATGTCGGGCACATTCTCAGGAGATAATTGATGAGCGCTGGCGATGTACCTGTGGGGCAAGTGGTACAAGGCTACGTAACGTTTGTAGGGAGTGAGGGGACGTGGATTGGAGCGCAGTTCATGAGCTTCAGTTATAGCGCCAATGGGAAGCGGTTTCACAAGTCTCTCAACGAAACCATTGACGCTTGGTCAACTGCAACTCTGCGTAAAGCCTCATACGGACTGAAGGTAGGCGATCCGGTGTCGGTTTGGTGCTCTCTCAGCGACCCGGATATGTGTTGCATCGGCGAAAAACCAGCCGACAAGCCGGCATTGGTGCGTTTGATTGAGTCTCTGGGAGCGATAGGGTATTTAAGTTAATCCACGCTCTCCAGGCCGACATGTGTTGAATTCAACATCACGAATATCCGCAAATATCAGCCTACGTCTCGGCTGACATCCGATGATGTTCCACCAAAAAGTCCACGAACAACCGCACCCGCGCCGGCATCGCCGCGCCGCCGACGAACACCGCATGAATCGGTTCCTGGTCCCCCGGGTTCCACGCTTCCAGCAGCGCAATCAGTTCGCCGCGTTGCAGATCCTCACTCACGCTGAACTCCCCGATACGGGCAATGCCGGCGCCCATTCGCGCGAATTGCGCCAGCGCTTCACCACTGCTGCATTCGATGTTGCCGCTGACCTTCAGGGAAAACGCTTTGCCATCGCGGATAAACGGCCAGTTGGGTTCGGCACGCTTGAAATTGAAGCGCAGGCAGTTGTGTTGGAGCAGGTCTTCCGGTTCCTGCGGGATGCCGTGGCGTTGCAGATACTCCGGCGATGCCACCACGACCTGGCCGGTGGTGCCGATCCTGCGTGCGGTCAGCGGGCTGTCGGGCAGATGGCCGAAGCGCACCGCGACGTCGGCTTGCCCGCCAAGAATGTCGACCACTTCGTCGCCGAGGTTGAGGTCGACGACGATGTTCGGGTAACGGGCGCTGAAGGCTGCGACCAAGGGAACGATGGCCAGCCGTCCATGGCCAAGGGCGGCACTGACCCGCAATCGCCCCTTGGGTACGCCTTGATCGGCGATGGCTTCTTCGACTTCATCCATGTCGGCGAGGATTCGTCGGGCGCCGCGCAGGAACGCTTCGCCCTCGGCGGTGAAGGTGATCGCTCGGGTGGTGCGCAACAGCAGGCGGGTGCCAAGCCGTTGCTCGGTGCGCGCGATGATCCGACTGACTGCCGAGGGTGTCAGGCCCAGTGCACGCGCGGCGGCCGACAGGCTGCCTTCCTGCGCAACGGTGGTGAATACGCTCATTTCACCTGATCTGCCGTTGAAATCCACTTGTGCCTCCTACGCAAAGGTGATTGCCAAAAATGCTATCTACCGCCTGAAAAGACGGGATCGTAGCATTGGCGGCATAGATAAGGAGCTTTCCATGCGTATCAATCCACCACTTGTTGCACTCGCCATCGGTGCCTTCGGCATCGGCGTCACAGAATTCGCCCCCATGGGCATGTTGCCGGGTATCGCTGCGGATCTGGGCGTTTCCATTCCCGCTGCCGGTTTGCTGGTCAGTGCTTATGCGCTGGGCGTATTGCTCGGCGCACCGCTGATGACCCTGACCACCGGCAAGATTCCCCGACGCTATCTGCTGATCGGGCTTATGGCGATTTTCACCCTGGGTAATCTGATGTCGGCCCTGGCCACCGATTACTACAGCCTCATGGTCGCCAGGGTGGTCACCTCACTGAACCACGGTGCATTTTTTGGCGTCGGCTCCGTCGTCGCCGCCACCCTGGTCGCCCCGGAAAAACGTGCCGGGGCGGTTGCGGCGATGTTCATGGGCCTGACCCTGGCGACCATCGGCGGCGTGCCGCTTGCCGCCTGGTTTGGCGAACTGTTCGGTTGGCGCACGGCTTTCTGGGGTATTACYGGCCTGGGCGTGCTGACCATGGCTGCGTTGTGGTTCGCTTTGCCCAACGTGCGGGCGCCGCAAAGCGTCGGTGTCATGGCGGAAATTCGGGTATTGGGGCGCGGCCCGGTGCTCGCCGCGCTGGCCCTGACCGTCGTCGGCTCGAGCGCGATGTTTACCGTCTTCACCTACATCGCACCGATCCTCAGCAGCGAGACCCATGCGTCCACTGCTTACATCACCGCCATGCTGATGCTTTACGGTGTCGGGTTGACGCTGGGCAACATGTGGGGCGGCAAGGCTGCTGACCGCTCGATCGATCGCACCCTGATCGTCTCGCTGAGCGTGCTGATTCTGGTCTTGTTGGCGTTCACCGTACTGATGCGCTGGCCGCTGCCAGCCGCCGTGGCCATCCTGATCTGGGGTATCGCCAGCTTCGCTCTGGTGCCACCGCTACAGATGCGTGTAATGGAAGCAGCCAAGGACGCGCCCAATCTGGCCTCGGCGGTGAACATCGGCGCCTTCAACTTCGGCAATGCGATTGGCGCGGCGCTGGGCGGCGCGGTGATCAGCAGCGGRCTGGGTTACCCGGCGATCTCCCTGGCCGGCGCGGCGATGGCGGGCCTGGGGCTGCTGATGGTGTTGGGATTTGCGTGGCGTTCCAGAACGGTTGAAGTCGCCGTGGTGTAACACGTTCAACAATGCTCGGCGAGTTGTCAGTCATTCATAGGGTGAGTAAGCTGCCCCCATGAATCAGCCATCCCTATCTGCCTCCTCGCCGAGCACTCGTGGCCCCGCCGAACACGACATTCGTGACCAGATTGTCGCCGCGGCCAACGAGCATTTCAGCCAATATGGCTACGGTAAAACCACGGTTTCCGACCTGGCCAAGGCCATCGGTTTTTCCAAGGCGTACATCTATAAATTCTTTGATTCCAAGCAGGCGATTGGCGAGGCCATTTGTGGCAACTGCCTGGGCCAAATCGCTGCAGCCGTCGAACAAGCGGTTAACGCAGAAGCGCTTTCAGCCACCGAGCGTTTGCGCAGGCTGGTCAAAACCGTGATCGCCACGGGTGTGGATCTGTTCTTCAACGATCGCAAGCTCTACGACATCGCGGCGTTTTCCGCTTCGGAGCGCTGGAACAGCGCCCAGGTGTACGAAGCGCAGATCAAGGGCTTTATCCTCGCCATCTTGCGTCAAGGTCGAGAAGCGGGGGAGTTCGAGCGCAAGACCCCGCTGGACGAGACCGTCGAGGCGATCAATCTGGCGCTGCGACCTTTCGTCAACCCGCTGCTGTTGCAACACAATCTGGATCTGATCGAACAAGCGCCCACACTGACCACCAACCTCATCCTGCGCAGCCTCATGCCTTGACCCATCGCTGAGCAAAGTTTTCAGGCGATTCGAGTCAACGCGGCATCCTCCTATTAAATTTCCTGTTCCCTGCACATGAGTGGCGGGCGAGCTATACATTTAGCTAGAGGTGACCATTATCGGAATTGGTCATATGAATGGTATGGCTATATACAAGTCTAGATGCCAGGTAACCATAACAATAGCGAGTCGGGCCATCCATTCGATGGACAGTCCTATATTGCTGCTGGTCAGGATGCAGTCGTTTCCTGAGGCGTGACCATTGACGATATTGGTCACAAGGCTGAGAATATGATGATCATCCTATTCCTCAGTAAGGGAACCTATGCGCCGGCTCCGACTTTTCCCCATTGCCGCATGCTTGTTGCCTCTTGCCCTGAGTGCCTGTGGCGAGTCTTCCAGCGTTGCGGATCCTCGCACACAGGCGCCGCTGGTCAGATCCGCTGCTGTTCAGGCGTCACCTGATGTCGCTCGCTCTTTCACCGGAGTGGTCGCGGCGCGCGTTCAGGGCGACCTGGGTTTTCGCGTATCGGGCAAAGTGCTGGAACGCCTGGTTGATACAGGGCAGGCCGTTAAGCGAGGGCAGCCGCTGATGCGTCTCGACCCGGTCGACCTCGGGCTGCAAGCGCGGGCGCAGCAGGCGGCGGTCATAGCTGCTCGCGCCAGCGCCAAACAGACAGCCGACGATGAGGCTCGCTATCGCAAACTGGTCGGCGTTGGCGCCATATCGGCATCAGCCTACGATCAGTTCAGAGCCGCCGCGGAGACGGCAAAGGCGCAGCTCAACGCCGCGCAAGCGCAGGCCGACGTGGCCCGCAATGCTTCGGGTTATGCGCTGCTGGTCGCTGATGCGGACGGCGTGGTGGTGGAAACACTCGCTGAACCTGGACAAGTCGTCAGCCCGGGACAACCGGTGGTGCGATTGGCCCGCGCAGGGCAACGCGAAGCCATCGTGCATCTGCCCGAAACCCTGCGCCCGGTTGTCGGCTCCACCGCGCAAGCCAGCCTCTACGGCATGAATTCAGCGGCTGTCACGGCAAAACTGCGGCTGCTTTCGGACTCGGCAGACCGAACAACACGCACATTCGAAGCGAGGTATGTGCTCGAAGGGCCGCTGGCCAATGCGCCAATCGGTGCGACAGTGACCCTCAGCATTGCCGAGGGCGCCACCCAGACTCAAGCGCTACAAGTCCCCATCGCTGCCGTTTACGACCCAGGCAAAGGACCCGGTGTGTGGCTGATCGCCGGAACGCCGGCAAAGGTGACCTGGCGAGCGGTTCAGGTGCTGGGGTTGAGCGATGATTCGGCGCGCATCGCTGGCGACCTCACTGCCGGTGAGCAGGTTGTAGCGTTGGGCGCCCATCTGCTGCGCGATGGCGAAGAAGTACGATTGCCGCAGCAGAGCGAAGCCAGCGTTGCCGGGAGTCGTCCATGAGCCAGTGGCGTTTCAACCTTTCGGCCATTGCCGTGCGCGAGCGGGCGATCACGGTGTTTCTGATTTTTCTGATTGCCGTTGCAGGGACGTTGTCGTTCTTTCAACTGGGACGTGCGGAGGATCCACCGTTCACGGTCAAGCAGTTGACCGTGATTACCGCGTGGCCCGGTTCGACGGCGCAAGAGATGCAGGATCAGGTCGCCGAACCCCTTGAAAAGCGCCTGCAAGAACTCAAGTGGTATGACCGCTCGGAAACCTACACTCGTCCTGGACTGGCGTTCACGATGGTGTCGTTGCTCGATAGCACGCCACCGTCGCAAGTGCAGGAAGAGTTCTACCAAGCACGCAAGAAGCTCGACGATGAAGCCATCAAGTTGCCGGCCGGCGTGATCGGGCCGATGGTCAACGATGAATTTTCCGATGTGACCTTTGCGCTGTTCGCCTTGAAAGCCAAAGGCGAGCCACAGCGCTTGCTGGTGCGTGATGCGGAAGCCATGCGCCAGCGTCTGCTGCACGTGCCGGGGGTGAAGAAGGTCAACATCATCGGTGAGCAAGCCGAGCGCATCTACGTTTCGTTTTCCCATGACCGGCTGGCGACCCTCGGCTTGTCGCCGCAGGACATCTTCGCCGCGCTGAACAGTCAGAACGTGCTGACGCCCGCCGGCTCCATCGAAACCAATGGGCCGCAGGTTTTTCTGCGCCTCGACGGTGCCTTCGACAAGGTGCAGAAAATTCGCGACACACCGGTCTTCGTGCAGGGGCGCACACTCAAGCTCTCTGATGTGGCGACGGTTGAACGCGGTTACGAAGATCCGGCGACCTTTGTTGTGCGCAATAACGGTGAAGACGCGCTGCTGCTGGGCGTGGTGATGCGTGAGGGCTGGAACGGTCTGGATCTGGGCAAGGCGCTGGATGCGGAGACCGCGCGGATCAATGCGGAAATGCCATTGGGCATGACACTCGCCAAAGTCACCGACCAGGCGGTCAATATCGACTCGGCGGTCGGCGAGTTCATGGTCAAGTTTTTTGTCGCGCTGCTGGTGGTCATGCTCGTTTGTTTTCTGAGTATGGGCTGGCGGGTAGGGGTGGTGGTCGCCGCGGCTGTGCCGTTGACTCTGGCGATCGTGTTCGTGGTGATGGCCGCCACTGGCAAGAATTTCGATCGCATCACCCTCGGCTCATTGATCCTTGCGCTCGGGCTGTTGGTCGATGACGCGATCATCGCCATTGAAATGATGGTGGTGAAAATGGAGGAGGGCTACGACCGCATCAAGGCGTCTGCCTATGCTTGGAGCCATACGGCGGCGCCGATGCTGTCCGGTACGCTGGTGACGGCAATCGGCTTTTTGCCCAACGGTTTTGCCCAGTCCACTGCCGGCGAATACACCAGCAACATGTTCTGGATCGTCGGCATCGCATTGATCGCTTCCTGGGTCGTCGCGGTGGCGTTCACCCCGTATCTGGGCGTGAAGTTGTTGCCGGACATCAAGAAGGTCGAAGGTGGCCATGCGGCGATCTATAACACGCCGAATTACAACCGCTTCCGTCGGCTGCTGACCGCGGTGATCGCCCGCAAATGGCTAGTAGCAGGCACGGTGGTCACGCTGTTTTTCGTCGCCGTGCCAGGCATGGGGCTGGTGAAGAAACAGTTCTTCCCGACCTCTGACCGCCCCGAGGTGATGATCGAGGTGCAAATGCCCTACGGCACTTCGATCGAACAGACCAGCGCCACGGCCGCCAAGGTCGAAGCCTGGTTGCAAAAGCAGGATGAGGCCAAAATCGTCACGGCCTATATCGGCCAGGGTGCGCCGCGTTTCTTCCTGGCGATGGCGCCAGAATTACCCGACCCTTCGTTTGCGAAAATCGTGGTGCTGACGGACAGTCAGCAAGCACGCGAAACCCTCAAATTCCGGCTGCGCGAAGCAGTTGCCGAAGGACTCGCGCCGGAAGCCCGTGTCAGGGCCACGCAAATTGTGTTCGGTCCGTATTCGCCGTTTCCGGTTGCCTACCGTGTGATGGGCCCTGATCCGGTGAAGCTGCGCGATATCGCCGAGCAGGTCCGGAGCGTGCTGCAAGACAGCCCGATGATGAGAACGGTGAACACTGATTGGGRGCCGCTGACCCCGACCTTGCATTTCAGTCTCGATCAGGACCGTCTGCAGGCAGTGGGGCTGACCTCCAATGCGGTCGCCCAGCAACTGCAGTTTCTGCTGAGCGGAGTGCCGATCACGGCGGTGCGCGAGGATATTCGTTCTGTGCAGGTCGTCGGGCGTGCGGCGGGCAATATCAGGCTCGACCCGGCGCAGATCAAGGGTTTCACTTTGGTCGGCGCGTCGGGACAACGCATCCCGTTATCGCAGATTGGCGAGGTCGATGTGCGCATGGAGGACCCGATTCTGCGCCGCCGTGACCGCACACCTACTATCACTGTGCGTGGCGACATTGCCGAAGGTTTGCAGCCACCGGATGTTTCGAGCGTGATCCTCAAGCAGTTGCAGCCGATCATCGAGACACTGCCCTCCGGTTACCGGATCGAGCAGGCGGGGGCTATCGAAGAGTCCGGCAAGGCGGGCAAGGCGATCTTGCCCTTGCTGCCGATCATGATCGCCATGACGTTGCTGATCATCATCGTGCAGGTGCGTTCGATCGCGGCGATGATCATGGTCTTCCTCACATCACCGCTAGGCTTGATTGGCGTGGTGCCGACGCTGCTGATCTTCAATCAGCCGTTTGGCATCAATGCGCTGGTCGGTCTGATTGCGCTGTCGGGGATCCTGATGCGCAATACGCTGATTCTGATCGGGCAGATCCATCACAACACGCTGGAAGGGCTGGACCCGTTCCACGCCGTTGTCGAGGCCACGGTGCAACGTGCACGGCCGGTACTGCTGACGGCAATGGCGGCCATCCTGGCCTTTATCCCCCTGACACACTCGGTGTTCTGGGGGACGCTGGCCTACACCCTGATCGGTGGCACATTCGTCGGCACCATCATGACGCTGGTGTTCCTGCCGGCGATGTATTCCATCTGGTTCAAGATCCGCCCTGAGCACCAGGCTCAGACTGGAACAGTCAGACTGGCGTAGTAACAACGCCTGCAATCGAGGCCCGCTTTCGCGGGCCTCTTTGTCCCCCCCGTCAAAGTGTGGTGATCTGTCCGTTGCGGTCCAGCTCATACACCTTGTTGCCCTGCAATTTCTCCTTCAGCCACCGCTCGGCCTTGCCCAGCGGTCGCTGCCGCGCCCACAACAAATCCACACCGATCTGCCAGTCCGTATGCGGATACGCCGAGAGCTGCAGTTCCACCAGCTCACCCTTGGCCAGTTCACGCTGAACAAGCTGCCGGGGCAGGGTGGCCCAGCCTAGCCCGGCGCGGACCATTTCCAATAACGCCAGATAGCTTTCCGCTTGCCACAACTGGGTCGAGCGCAGGTATTCGCTGCTCGGCAGTTTGCTTGCGTGGGCGCTGAAGGCCAGGCGGCGATGGACGTGCAGGTCGTCGAAGGTGACGTCATCGAGTTGCGCCAGTGGATGATCGGGATGGCAGACGTGCAGCATGATCAGTTTGCCCAGTTGCTGGAACGCCAGTTCCTTGGGGTAGCCGGGCTGCGAAAACGCCACACCGAGTACCGCTTCGCCGCTGCTGACCAGTTCGCTGACGTCGCCATACACCGGATGGCGGATGATCAGGTCGACGAAGGGGAACGCGGCTTCGAAGGCTTTGAGCACCGGCATGATCGGGCCGTACGGCGTTTCAATGGCGAGCGTCAGGCTGGTTTCGACGTTGTCCGACAGGCAATCGGCGTGGGCTTCGAAGGTCATGCAGCGTTCGAGCACGGCTTCGGCCTGCACCAGCAATTTATGGCCGCTGGCGGTGAGGGCAGGGCTGCGGTTGCTGCGGTCGAACAGGTCGACGCCAAGGTCGGTTTCGAGGTTGGCAATCGCCGCGCTGATGGTCGATTGGGTCTTGCCCAGTTGGCGCCCGGCTGCGGAGAACGATCCGCTTTTGACCACTTGGACGAACATCAACAGTTGATCGAGTGAGAAGCGCAAGCGGTGAACTCCCGGGTCGAAAATAAAGGTTTGGAGCGGCTAACGAATGCCTGATTGTGCCATCGAAAAAAACGATGGTTGCTAATTTGTTTCATCGTAATAAACGTTCAACTATGGCCCCGCGTCAAACGATCTCCGGGGCGGATCTGACTTTCAAGCGCCCCTGAGCATGCCCGCGATCTCAACAGATGCCGCACCTTCAGGAGCGTGTGAAATGACTACACAACGCATTCATCCGGTGGACGAGGTTTTGCCACTGCGACAGTTGTTCACGTTTGGCTTGCAGCATGTGCTGGTGATGTACGCGGGAGCGGTGGCAGTGCCGCTGATTCTCGGCAATGCCATGGGGCTGACCTCGGCGCAGATCGTTTTACTGATTAACGCCAACCTGTTGACCTCGGGTGTGGCGACGTTGATTCAAACCCTTGGCTTCTGGAAGTTCGGCGCGCGGCTGCCGCTGATTCAGGGCTGCTCGTTCATAGCCCTGGCGCCGATGATCATGATCGGCAAGGAATTCGGCCTCAGTCAGATTTTCGGTGCGGTGATCGCGGCAGGCTTTATCACCATTGCTCTGGCACCGGTGTTCAGCCGCTTGCTGCGGTTTTTTCCGCCGGTGGTGATTGGCAGTCTGATCACCATTATCGGCATCTCTCTGATGCCGGCGGCAGCGATCTGGCTGGGTGGCGGCAATCCCGATTCGGCGGATTTTGGCAATCCCGCGAACCTGTTGCTGGGCTTGGCCACGGTCAGCGTGACGTTGCTGATCTACGCCAAATTCAAGGGTTTCATTGGCAACCTCAGCGTGCTGATTGGCCTGTTCGTCGGCAGCCTGATCGCAGCGGCTTGCGGCATGACTCACTTCAATCGGGTCAGCGAAGCGGCGTGGTTCGAGCTGAGTGCGCCAATGGCCTTCGGCGCGCCGGAATTCGCGCCGGTGCCGATTCTGATCATGACCCTGGCGATGCTGGTGATCATGGCCGAGACCACCGGCAACTGTCTGGCGATCGGCAAACTGACCGGCAAAGCCACCACGCAACAGACCCTCGGCAACGCGTTCCGCGCCGATGGCCTATCGACCATGCTGGGTGGCTTGTTCAACAGTTTTCCCTACAACGCTTTCACTCAAAACACCGGTTTGATCGCGCTTTCGAACGTGAAAAGCCGCTTCGTCGTGGCCGCGGCCGGGGCAATCATGGTGCTGATGGGGCTGTTCCCGAAACTCGGTGCATTGATCGCCGCAGTGCCGACGCCAGTGCTCGGTGGCTGCGCGATCGTGATGTTTGGCATGACCACGGTGGCGGGGATTCAGGAACTGTCACGGGTGCAATTCGAGGGCACTCGCAACGGCATCATCGTCGCCGTATCGGTGAGCGTCGGCGTGCTGCCAATGTCCTTTCCGGCGCTGTTCGAGCACGTCGGCCCGACCCTGAAACTGGTGCTCGACAGCGGGATTTTCCTCGGTGCGATCACAGCCATCGTCCTCAACATCCTGCTCAACAACGATAAAAAATCCACTGAAACCATCGGCGCTGAACTCGCCGACTGACTGTTTGTTTTCCACTGCCCAGGAGTTACCCATGAATCAATTCACTCAGCTCATCCCGGCCGGCGTTAGCGAGCTTGATCTGACCTTGCTGCGCCAGACCATCGCCTTGTCCGAGGCATCGAAACAACGCGGTCGCCATCCGTTCGCGGCATTGGTGGCCGATCGCAACGGCAAGGTGATTGTTGAAGCCGGGAACAATTCGATGCCACCGGAAGGCGATCCGACTCAGCATGCCGAGTTGGTGGCGGCCGCAGCAGCGGCAAAACTGCTGTCACCGCAAGAGCTGGAATTGTGCACGCTGTACACCAGCGCCGAACCTTGCTGCATGTGTGCCGGCGCTGTGTATTGGACGGGCATCGGGCGGGTGGTTTACGCCTTGTCGGAGCATGCGTTGCTGGGATTGACCGGTGACCATCCGGAGAACCCGACGTTCTCGCTGCCATGCCGCGAGGTGTTCGCCAAGGGGCAGCGCAAGGTCAGTGTGTTGGGTCCGATGCTGGAGGGCGAGGCGGCTGAGCCGCACAAGGGTTTTTGGTCGTAACAGGGAGCTCCAGAAACGACAATGCTCTGAATAGATCAGAGCCTTGTCGTTTAAGACTGACGAATTGAACGTGTTATTTCGATGTGTCTACGCTGGTTGAGCAAGAAAGCCTGTAATGCTCATAGTTCAAATCCTTTAGCCTTTCTGGCAGCTTGTAAGGGGCGGGGCAACTCTTGCCCTGCCACTTGATTGTGATGATGCCTTGATCTTTGGTAACAAGCGCTAACGCCTTGCCGGTGGGGTCGGAAAGCGCCAGTTGTTTACCATCGGCGTCCATCAGTACGGCTCCGAATGGGAGGGGTTTGCCCTCGGCATCGTAGAGTTCGAACTGGATCCGTCGACCTTTGCTGCCCTCGAAGCGCGCGAGCACGACTGAACCTCGTCTCGGTACGAGTTGTTGAGTGGCGTTGTCCAACTCGATTTCACCGCCGAGATTGCGTGTATCCAACGTCACCCAGTTCACGCGATAGGGCTGTGCATTTGGAACGACGGCATAGCCGTTGAGGCCGGTTTTTACGCCGGAGTAGCTGCTGACTTCTACCCCTGACATGCCAGGCACCGCGACCAGTGCGAATGTTTCGCCGACGGTCTGGCCCATGTTGATTCCCCCCGCGTGGGCCACGATTGATCCGGCCGCGCTCAGGTTCTGTGATTCATAACCGCTGCCTCGGCTGTAGCCCAATCCCAGATCGCCCATCGCTGTGCGGGTACTCAGGCTGAGCGAGCCAGAGCGATCACCTTGCACACTGCGGCCGGTCTGTACGGAATAGTAGGTGTCACTGTCTTCAGTCAGATAACCATTGATCCCGGCTTGTGTACTGGTGCCGGTATTCTGATGATTGCTGGAAATATAGGCGCGAGGCGCGCGAGGTGTCGATCCGAGCGGGAATGAGATCGAAACGCTCAGTTGGGTGTCGTGAGTGGTGTCACCGCGTGCGCCGAACTCTTCGGTTTTACTCAAACTGATGTTGTAGTTCAGGTCGCGCCAATTATTGTTGTAACCGGCAGAAAAGCTGCGCGAACCACCGCGATCCCAATAGCGCTGATCACTGGCATTCAAGTACAGCGAGCCGTACTGGCGCGCTTCACCCAGGGTCTGGTTGACCGTGAGGTCGGTACGGGTTTTGGCGTTACCTGCGCGCCGCGTAGCGCCGGTGCTGGTGTCCTGAACGTGGTCGGTCAGCGTGCGGTAACCCTCGGTCGAATAACGATAGGCGGCGAGGGTGAAGCTGGTATCGGTGCCGGTGAAGGTCTTTGCATAGAGCGCGCGTACGCTGCTGCCCTGGGTCGTTTTACCGAATGCCTTGCTAGACGATTGCGTGAGGTCCAGTGACATCGCGCCAATCGAAGTGTTCTTCGCCGCACCGACGGAAAGCGCCTTGAAACCATTGCTGGCCTGAATGCCGGCAATGCCTGTCAGGTTGCTGGTCAAACCGTAGGCGAAAGTACCGCCCAGGAAGGCCGGCTTGTCGTAGCCCTCGCTGTTGTTGTTGAATTTTCCGCTCGACAGGCTGTACTTCAATTGACCCTCACGCACCATCGTCGGCAAGGCGGAGAACGCCTGTCGGGTGACCTTGCGCCGACCATCCGCTTCGACAACGGTGATCTCCAGATCACCATTGGAGCCCGATGGATAGATATCACTGATCTCGAACGGCCCCGGCGGTACGTTGGTGGTGTAAAGAATGTAGTTATCCTGGCGGACCTCGATCTTCGCATTGGTTTCAGCCACGCCACGAATGATTGGCGCATAGCCGCGCTCGCTGTCTGCGCGCATGCCCTCATCAGAGGCCACCTTGACGCCTTGATAGCGCACGCTGTCGAACAGGTCTGAGTCGGAAAAGATTTCACCCGCGCTCAGTTGCCCCTTGATCGCCGTGAGGTCGCGCTGGATGAACGTGCGGTTGCTGACAAACCGGTTGGGCCGGCCGGTGGCACTGCTCAGATTGGACTCGTTGCGCAAACGCCAGGCACCGAAGTTGATGCCGTTGCGCAGACCCAGGTTATTTGAGATTTGCGTCGAGTAATCGGTTTTGCTGCGGGTGCTGCTCAACTGATAGTTGATGAACCCGGCGGCCACGCCATCGTCCCAAAGCTCTGGGTCCACATAGCCGCGCATGCCACGCGCCATCGCGACCTGCGGCACGCTGATATTGAGGCGCAGGCGGTTGGCGTCAAAACTGATACTGGCTTGCTCGATCATCGACGCAAGATCGTAGTGATCGGCCGGCCGTTGCTCGTCAACCAGGCCTTGCTCACGCAGTTTGCGCATGTCTACGCCCAACTGCTGTAACAATTCCAGGGTGATACGTGGCTCGACTTTGCCGTTGAGCGGGTTGGCAGCGAAATCAACGTCGCGACGACCGACCAGCGTGCCGTTGCTGAACACGTCAACGCGATATCGGCCCGGCAGAACGCTGTTGGCATTCAACAAGGGTTGCAGATCGACCGCAGATGAACCTTCCAGAAACAAGGTATTGAACGCCTCACCCGCTACCGCGGCGGGGGCTTCGGCACCCATGGCGAATCCACAAATGGCCATATTGATGGCAAAGCACAATGGATGCAGGCAGCCCAACGCCGTTTTGTTTTTATGGCGCGCAACGTGATGCTTTACACAACTTGCAGATGTGTGGTGTTGGGAGGAAAACATGCAATTTGCCTTATCAGTCCGTGTTGCTTCAACCGGAGTCCGGAACTCGTAAATAGCTTGTGAATTGGCGGGGTGGGGCGGGGAAGTTACTGGGCGGATGCATCTTTCACGCGCTCGGCATGACTTTCGGTAGCGCTGAGTGGTGCATCGAATCGTTGTTGTGCGCCGTAATCGTTAATGGCTGAAAACGTCAGGCGCGGAGATCCAGGTGGCAACTCTTTCAAGTTGAATGAACGAACTTCGCCCGGAACGATCATTGTCGAATCAATCACCAACTCTGCTTTTTTTCCTGCAGCGACTTTCAGGTCGGCCAGCGACACATGGTAATTACTCTGGTTTTTTACTTTCAGTACCGACTTGCCAGCTTGCGTGACCAATTGCCATACAAGTTGCACCGGCGCTTGCGCGGCGTCACCGGTCAGTCCGTTCGGGCGAAAAAAAACCTTGATGCGCTGACGCACCGCCAGTTGCAGGGTGTTGACATCGGCAGCACTGGCCTGAGGGATTTCCTGCACGTTCAGCCACACCACCGACTCTTTGTCTGCAGGCATGCCCCGGCCCTCATAGAGAATCCTCAACAGTTGCTGTTGATTGGGTTCGAGTCGGGCCAGCGGTGGAGTCACCGCAAATGGCGGCGCGCTGCCAGCGGTGTCGCCGGCATCCAGCCACGATTGCGCCAGGATGGTTTGCCCGCCGTTGCGCACGGTGACGTTTGCCTCTTTGTGCGCGCCATCGAAGATGACCCGGGTGGAACTCAAGGAGATGCTGGCGAATGCCGAGTGCGTCATCAACACCCCGGCAAGCCCCAGACACAGCGGAAAATAGCGACTTAACATAGTTTTCACCGATTGATCTGGTCGGGAAGGACGAGGCACAGCGGCCCCGTCCAGGTATTGCGCGCTGCTTATTCGTATTCGAGAACGAACGGCAGAGTGGCGTTACCGGTACCTGCAGTAGCGGTGGCCTTGTCGCCGGTGGTGACGTAAGCGGCTGCGAACGACAGGGTGCCGTCGCCGCCAGTGGTGCCGTCGCCAGTCAGGCTGGTCTGAACTTTGGCTGTGGCTTCGGAACTCAGGTCGATCAACTGGCCGTTGCTGTCCAGCAGCGCGATACCTACGCCTTTGGCCGCATCAGTACCTTGCAGCTTGAGAACTTTCTTGCCATCAACCAGGCCCGAACCGCCGTTGACGGTTGGTTTGAACAGCATCGACACCTTGGTGCCGGCGTTGCAGTTCACTTTCAGGTTGAAATCATTGGCAGCCACGCGACCAGCACCCGGGGCAGAATCGGTGCCCATGTCTTTGATCGATACGCTGCCCATGTCCACGGCAATCATCTTGTCGTTACCCGAAGCGCCATCTACCGAGCACGCATCGTTGTTGATGACGCCGGTGAAGCTGATTTGACCGCTGCCGCCCTTGACGGCTTTAGCGGCTTCTTCTTCAGCCAGTGCACCAGTGGAGGCAGCCAGTACGGAAAGAGTGAGTACTGCGAAAGCGAACTTTTTCATGTTTATATCCGAAGTTATTGTGAAGTGCTGCATTGAAATGCCAGGCCATGTTAGGTCGGTGATAGCGATGGGTCTTTGAGATTTGTCTTAAATCGTAGCAAGTGCGAGCAAGTCAGCAATATCGGAAGTGAGTATTTATATCTTCAGTTAATTTACGGCAGACCAAATGAGACAATTCTTAAAGTCGCGCGGGTTCTATTTGGTTAGTATTCGCGGATGCAGAAATTCTCAGTCAGTGCAAAGTTTGTCGGTGTTCTTTCTGCTTGAAAGATAGTTCAGATGTTTTGCTATTAATAGCTGATAGAAAGAGGTTCCCGGTTTGTGAACACGCTTCGTATATTGGTATTGGAAGATCACGCCTTCCAGCGCACGGCTGCGGTCAGCGCGCTTAATAGTCTGGGTTACAAAAATATCTTTCAGGCGGCTGACGGCAAAGATGCGCTGGCTGTGATCTCCCAGGCAGGGGGCGTGGACGTTGCGTTGTGTGACCTGAGCATGGCCGGGATGGATGGTTTGACCTTTTTGCGCCTGGCGAGAGAGGCTGGATTGATTCGCGCAGTGATCATCTGCAGTTCACTGCCTGAAGACTTGTTGCGCACGGTTGATCGAATTGTCACGTTGCAGGGCCTGGAATTGCTCGGCAGTGTCGCAAAGCCGTTGATGGTCGATGTGCTGGCGCCATTGCTGGCGCGCTATCGCCCGCACAGCCAGGTCGATGTCAAACTGGCGGAAAGTCATCTCGATCAGCCTACGGAGAACGAAGTGCTCGAAGCGATACGCCGGCAGGAATTTCGCGCGTACTTCCAGCCCAAGTTTCATCTGCGCAGTGGTGAGGTGGATGGCGCCGAGGTGCTGGTGCGCTGGCAAAGCCCCAGTCGCGGGTTACTTTCACCGGGTATGTTCCTGCCCACGATCGAGCGTTGCGGGCTGCTCGACGAAATGTTTTTCAGCCTGCTCACGCAAGGACTGAGTCTGCAGCGTTTTGTGCAGTCCCACGGCAAGCCGTTCAAGCTCGCCTTCAATCTCGACGTCACGCAGATGGCCAACCCGAACCTTGTCGATCGAATCAAGGCACTGTTGCGCATTCACGGCGCCTCGCCAGCCGGGCTCATATTCGAGCTGACGGAAACCGGCCTGCTGCAGATGCCCGAGATCAGCATGGAAAACATGGTGCGTCTGCGCATGCTCGGCTTCAGCCTGGCGATCGATGATTTCGGTGTCGGCTATTCTTCGCTGGAGCGACTGTGTCAGATGCCGTTCAACGAAATCAAACTCGACGCCGGCTTCGTGCAGAATTTCCAGCAGGCTCGCTACAGTGCGGTCATCCACGGTGCCTTGGCCCTGGCGCGCGAGCTGGACATGCGTGTGGTCGCAGAAGGTATTGAAACCGCAGACCAGGTTCATCACCTGGCTCGACTCGGTTGCCAGTGGGGGCAGGGCTTCTTCTATGCTCGACCCATGAATTGGGCGCACCTGGTCGATTGGCGCTTCGAGGGTCAAAAGTCGTCCTGGCGCCGCGCAATAGGTACGTCCGACCTTTGATGCGCGCTCGCGGTCTGACTTTTGGGACAAAGCCCTATTTCGTCGTGTCTTTAAAACAATCATCATGTGCCGAGAAATCAATCAGATGCACCTGAAAGCTTCGGTGATGCCCGGGATCGGCTGCGGTTGCCAAGTGCTGATGATCCTTCAACCCTCCTCATCATGGAGCTGCTCATGCATTGGTCAGTCGTGAATCCGTTACGCGTTGCCATCCTTGATGATCACTCGCTCATACGTCTGGCGATGAAATCGCGGTTGACGCGCGAAGCCGAGTTCAGTGTCGTGGGTGTGTACGGGAGCAGCGCGCAGTTGCTCGCTGGATTGCGCGAGGTCGACATCGACCTGCTGATACTCGACTACAAGCTGCACGATGGCGAGCTGGACGGGCTTAATCTGATTCGCCTGCTGCGCAAGCAATATCCAGACATGCGCATCCTCGTCTCATCCTCTGAAGAGCGCCCGGCGGTGGTGAACATGGCGATCGGAGCGGGCGTCAGTGGATTCTTCGGCAAGTCCCAGCCAGTCGATGACCTGATCACGGGCATCCGCTGCGCAGCGTCCGGCCAGTTGTACCTGTCGCCGGCAATGGCCTTCGAACTTGATGTGCTGCCTGTGTCGGTCGATGAGCCTGCTGGTGCCAATGATGACGGTGTGGCGCACAGCGACGATTTCCTGAGCAATCCTTTGCTCTCGCCGAAAGAGAAAGAAGTCTTGCGCTGCTGCCTCGAGGGTATGGGGGTGACGCAGATCGCTTTGAAGTTTTCGCGCAGTCGCAAAACCATCAGTGGGCAAAAACAGGCCGCTTTCAAAAAGCTTGGCATTCGTGGTGATGCAGAGCTGTTCAAGTTGCAGCACAGCCTGACAGCCGATAACCAGGGATAACACGCTTATGTTTCAACTGTTGCGCGGTGTTTTGCTCGTCAGTGTGCTTTTCGTATTCGGTAGCGGGTCGTTGTGGGCAGCAGAGCCGCGCACTCTGCAGGTGTTCGGTCGATCAGACTGCAAGACGCTGCAGGTCGATCTGGGCAATGAAGACTGGAGTTGGCTGCGGCAGAAACGCAGCCTCGTATTGGGATCGGCGCTTCCGGATTTCCCGCCCTATGTCATGACCGCCAGCGGTACGCGTTATGAGGGGATTGCCGCCGACATCGCCTGCATTATCGGTCAGGCCCTGCATGTCGAAGTTACCGTCAAGGCATATCCCGACCGTCGCGATGCCATGGCGGCGCTTGAACGTGGCGACATCGACATGTTGGGCAGCTCCAACAGTTTCGAGTTGATCGACGGCCTCGTTACGCTCAGCAAGCCTTATGTCGAAGACGTGCCGGCAATGTTCATGCGCGGCGATGATCGGCGACCGATGCCGGCCAATCTGGCCGGTTTGCGTATTGCGGTTGCCGACGATTACCTGCCATCCAGTCAGCTCCATGGTTTGTATCCCAATGCCGAGTTCGTACTTTTTCCATCGAACGAGTTGGCACTGGCCGCGCTGGCGTTTGGCAAAGTCGATCTGTTTCTGGGCGATACGGTGTCCAGCAACTATCTGATCAACCTCAACTACTTCAACTATGTGCGCCTGCACTCGTTCGTCAAAACGCAAACCAACGGTTTCAGCTTTGCCCTGCGCCGAGGTAATGATCAACTGCTGCGTCTGATCGACTCGGTCATCGAGTCGATGGGTGAGGGCAAGATAGCCGAAATCACCAAACGCTGGTCCGGTGGCGGCGGGGCACTGACCCCCAAACGTATTGACCTGACACCCGGCGAAGCACGCTGGCTTGAGCTGCACCCGGTCGCGCGGTTCGTGATCAATGACGATCAGGCGCCATTTGCGTTCTTTGATGGCGATGGCAACTTTGGCGGAATCGGCGCCGATCTGCTGGAACTGATTCAGCGGCGCACTGGTTTGCAGATCGATGTGAAGCGCACCGACAGCTTTTCCAGCTTGAGCACACGCCTGCTGGATGGCAGCGCCGATATCTCGTTGCTGACGCCAACCGTCTCCCGTGAAGTCGGTATGCGTTTCACCCACCCGTTCCTCGCCAGTCCTTTTGTGATCGTCACCGCCAAGGACGCTGGCGCGCCTTCAAGCCTGCAGGAGCTACGCGGCAAGCGCGTCGCCGTCCCCGAGAGCTCGGCGGAGCGTGAGCTGCTCAAGGATTATCCCGACATTGAAATTGTCGACAACGAGACAGTGCTCGGCGCTCTGGCTGACGTGAAGGATGGGCGAGCAGACGCGATGATTACCACGCTGCACAGTGCGCGCTATTACATCGCTCACATCTACAGCGACAGTTTGCGCATCTCCAACATCGTCGGCATGAACAAAGGTTTCCTCGCCTTCGCCGCCCGGCGCGCCGATACCGAACTGGTCAGCATTCTGAACAAGGCCCTGCTGAGCATTCCACCAGACGAGCTGGACGTGATTCTCAACCGTTGGCGTCCCATTGCCGCGTTCTCGGGACTGTCGTGGCGCGATTACAAGGTGTTGATCTATCAAATCAGCGCTGGTGCCTTCTTGATTATCCTCGGATCGCTGGCGTGGAATTTCTATATTCGCCGGCAGATCCGCGAACGCAGTCGGGCAGAGCGCTTGCTCGGCGATCAACTGAAGTTCATGGGGGCGCTGATCAACGGCACGCCGCATCCCATTTACGTACGCGATCGGGAAGGTCGGCTTGTCACCTGCAATAACAATTATCTGCAGACGTTTGGCCTTTTGGAAAAAGACGTGATCGGCAAGACCGTGCTCGAAAGCGGCAAGCGCAATCGCCAGGAAGCGTTGCAATTTCACGATGACTATCTGCGCGTCATCGAGCGGGACGAACCTTACGAGGTGGATCGCACGCTGCATGTTGGTGAAACGCGGCTGATCATTTATCACTGGATCCAGCCTTATCACGACACGACGGGGGAAGTCAGAGGCGTGATCTGCGGCTGGATCGACATCAGCGAACGCCGCGAACTGATCGAGGAGTTGCGTTCGGCGAAAGAGCTGGCCGATGAGTCAAGCCGCGCCAAAACCACGTTCCTCGCGACCATGAGCCACGAGATCCGTACGCCGATGAGTGCCGTGATCGGCATGCTCGAACTCACCCTCAAGCGCGCCGAGCAGGGCCACTTCGATCGACCGGCGATTGAAGTGGCCTACGACTCGGCGAAAGGCCTGCTGGAGCTGATCGGCGATATCCTCGATGTGGTTCGCATCGAGTCTGGGCATGTCAGTCTTTCGCCCAAACGTGCCAACCTGCGCGAACTTGTGGAGTCCGTGGCGCGGGTGTTCGACGGCTTGGCCAGGCAGAAGAGTCTGGTATTGAAGCTCGATATCGACGCCACAGTCGGCTGTGACGTACTGGTTGATCCGATGCGCTTCCAGCAGGTGCTCTCGAATCTGGTCGGCAATGCCATCAAGTTTACCGATACCGGGCATGTCAGCGTCTCGATTCGCGGCCAACGCCTTGCTGACGAACGTTTGCAGGTCGATCTCAAAGTCGAGGATACCGGCATCGGCATTTCCAGCGCTGATCTGCAGAACCTGTTCCAGCCGTTTTCGCAAGCCAATCACGGCCCCTCGAACCGGGGCGGCACCGGTCTGGGATTGGCGATTTCACGTTCGTTGTGCGAGTTGATGGGCGGGCGACTGAACATCACCAGTACGCTGGGCAAAGGCACCTGCCTGGAAGTGTCGCTGTTCTTCAATATCCTCAGTCCGCTCGGCGGCAAGGTGCTGCCTGTTTCGGTTGTCCAGGACAAGCCAGTGCCGACGCTGCGGATTCTGGTAGTGGATGACCAGAGCGCCAACCGTCTGCTGCTGACGCAGCAGCTCAGCTTTCTTGGCCAGGCGGTGCGTGATGCTGCCGATGGAGCGCAGGCATTGGCATTGTGGCGTTCGGAGCCGTTCGACATTGTGATCACGGACTGCAACATGCCGGTCATGAACGGCTACGAACTGGCCCGCACCATTCGCCAGGACGAACGCGACAGTGGTGGAGCGCCGTGTATCGTGCTGGGCTTCACAGCCAACGCGCAGCCGGAAGAAAAAGTGAAATGCCGAGAGGCGGGGATGGACGACTGTCTGTTCAAACCGATCAGCCTCAGCACCTTGTCGACCCTGCTTGCCGGCTGGGAAAAGGACGTCGAAACCGAGCCAGTTGAAAGCCCGCCTGCGGCGGGCATCAAGGAGCTGGGGTCGATTCGCGAGCGTCTGACCGAGCTCACCGGAGGCGATCTCGACATGATGAAAGAACTGCTGCGCGAGGCGCTGTCGAGTTGTGAGAAGGATCTGGAGGAGCTGCATTCGCTGATACCCGAAAGCGATCCCGGGTTGTTGGCTGACCTGGCACATCGGATCAAGGGCGCGGCGCGCATTGTCGCCGAGCATCAGGTCATCGAGGCGTGTAACGACCTTGAGGCCGAGTGCGAAGCGCCGGTCATCGATCCACTGGATATCAATCGCAGCGCGTTGAAGCTGGAGCATGCACAGGCTGATCTGATCAAGAAAATCAAACGGGTCGAGCTGTAACCGTATTGGCGCAGGGCTCTGCTGACTGGCCTTGCATTGAAGGGGGACGTTAAAGATCATTTTGCAACGGGCGATACCTTGGTTAATAACCATGGAGTTTCGCGATGATCATTCGACGTCCTTTATTGATTGCCTGTCTCTGCCTGCTGAGTTTTGACACCGTCAGCGCGGCCCAGTCTGCGCCTGTCAGCGGAGTGATTCGCTTCAGCGGACAGATCGTCGAGACAAGTTGCATGGCGAGTGGCGCCAGCCGTGCTTCTGCTTCTGTCGAGCTGCTTGATTGTCCGCAGGCGAGCACTGGTCAGATGTTCTCGGTGACCAACGTCAGTGCGGCAGGGCGGGGTGAGCCGCGCCAGCAAGTGTTCGTGAAGATGATTGCCGATACCCACGAGCAGGAAAAATATTACGACCAGCGTTTGCTGCTCACGGACAACAAGGGCCATCAGATAACGACTGGCAATTACGTCGTGACGCTTACGCTGCCTTGATGGGCTGAGAAAGAATGAGTTTGCGCCCCTTGTTTCAAGGTTACTGACAAAAAGGGGCGTTAATAATGAGAATTGTCTGGTTCGTATACGACCGTCCCGCGCTTCTGGCATTGCGCCGCTCGCCACCGTTGCAAAATCCCTCCCTCCAAAGACTTTGAACCAGGCCGGGCCTCGCTAGCGCGGGCTTGTCATCAAGGTGTGGTTTTCGCTCAGCGATCCCTGCGGTCATTTTGAGACAAGTCTCATATCGGCCAGGTTGGCCCCTTGGTTATTTTCTTGAAAGGAAGAATGGAGCTGCCAAAGGTGTCCGATGTTTCTTGAAAATAACCGAAGTCGATCCTTGCGGATCCTGATCGCCGATAACGACGTGCGTAGAGGTCTGTCGATTGAACAACAGTTCAACAAGCTGGGCTGTCTCAGCGTAGTGAACGTCTGTACTTATCGTGACCTGAGAGTACTGACGTATTACTGCCCCCAACGGCTCAGCCTGGTCGTCGTCAATGCTGAGTTGCTCAACGAGATGGCGATGGATCCGCTCGATTTTTTTGGGGAAAACCCGTTGATTCGTCACCTGCTGATTTTCAACCCCAGTGATGATCATCAGTGGTCGAAGACCGTCTTCAATCCGCATCCGCAACGCTGGATGCGTCTGGTCTCGAAAATCGATCTGCCGCGATTGGCGGATTTTCTGATGCTGGCCGACCCGACGCTCAAGGAGCTGGCGGAGCCGGCCTCATCCGACTCCACGCTTTCTTCGGGCGCAAACCGCTAGCTGTTGCGCCTTCGCGCGGTCATCCGCTTGTGCTTTGAGGTGCTATTGCTCAGCGCCTGCTTTGCTGCCCGCTCGTTTGCCCCATTGTCTTGAATACACTCTAAGGTAAGGCATCATGCTGCTTCGTAAACTCAATCTCGCGCCGCGTTCGGCGCTGTGTTTTGGCTTGTTCTGTCTCATGATTATCGCGATCGGATTGATCGCCTTGCAGCAAGTCGACTTGCTCAATAAGGCGGAGACCTATGTCGAGACGACCATCGTGCCGAGTATCAAGCTGCTCGGACAACTGGATCGTGAACTCATCGAAATCAAGGGCAATAACGCCCGCTTGCGCAACCCTATCGAAACCCCTGAGCGCAAGGCTCAGGCCCTGATGGACATTCAACAGTCGCGTCAGCTCATCAAAAAACATCAGCGCGCACTCATTGATCTGTTGGCAACTGACGCCGGGCGTGAGGCCTTCGAGGCGTTCGCCAAAGCACAACAAGTCAATGATCAGGCGCAGGACCAATACCTTGAAACCGTGGCAAAAGGGCAGCTTGAAGCGGCCATTGCGCTGTCAAAGAATCAGATGCGTGCCGCCTCGGACGGCGTGCAGGTCGCGCTCAAGAAGCTGATTGCTCTCAATGAGATTGAAGCTTATGAAGCGGGCAAGCAGGCCGACAATGTCTACGAACACACGCTGTGGATCGTCAGTGTGTTCATTATCATTGCCATCGGTGCTTCCTTGGCCCTGGCGGTGTTGTACACGCGCAGCCTGACGGTGCCGATTGCAGGCTCACTAAGGGTAGCGGAGTGCATCGCCGCCAACGATTTGAGCGAAACCATCGCGCTGGATGGTTCCGATGAGGCAGCGCAGATGCTGTCGTCGTTGGCCGCGATGCAAGCCAGTTTGCGTGATGCGCTGATCATGATCCGTGACTCGTCCACGCAGTTGGCCGAAACCTCGGAAGTCATGCACGGCGTCACCGAAGATATTTCGCGTATCACTCAGCGTCAGAGTCATGAAATCGAAATGGCCGCCACCGCCGTGACTGAAATGAGTGCGGCGGTGGAGCAGGTCGCGGACAACGCCGCATCGACCTCGCAACTGACGTCGGAATCAAGCGCCGCAGCCATTGCCGGTAAAGCCCAGGTCAGCGAAACGGTCGCGGCAATCAATCTGATGGTTTCCAGCGTGCATGGCACCTCGGCAGAAGTGCAGGCGCTTTCTACGATGGCGAGCGATATCAGCAGCGTGCTGGACGTGATCCGAGAAGTCGCCGAACAAACCAATCTGCTCGCGTTGAACGCGGCCATCGAAGCGGCGCGGGCGGGGGAGGCGGGCCGTGGCTTTGCCGTGGTTGCAGATGAGGTGAGAGGGCTGGCGCAGCGTACGCAGAAATCGACCGAGGACATCGAGTCCATGGTCAGCTCTATTCAGTCGGGCACCAGCAGGGCAGTTACGTCCATGAGCCACACCCGCTCTCAGGCCGAAAGAACACTCGAGATGGCCAATATCGCCGGCGAAGTGCTGACTGACATCACTGGGTCTCTGAATCTTATCAATGAACGAAACCTGCTGATGGCGACCGCTGCCGAAGAGCAGGCTCAGGTTGCGCGCGAAGTGGATCGCAGCCTGATCAGCATTCGCGACCTGTCTTGCGAAACTGCAGAAGGCTCGAAACAGACCGCCGTTGCGTCGGCGGAGCTTTCGCAATTAGCAGCATCGCTGAATAAGTTGACCAAGGAATTCAAGCTGTAAAGAGTGAGCAGGAAGCCCTGATCACCAGGGCTTTGTTTGATCCGCGGTCAATCCTGTTGTGCAGCGGCCGCTACCTCATTTCTGTGTTGGCTGCTCGGTTTGTGCCGTCAGTTGTTCAATACAGGTGGCGAGTTGTTTTTCATAGCTTTCAAGCACCGCTTCGGCTTCAGCTTCGCGCTCATCACGCAAGCGAAAGAAGTCATCGCGACTGAGCTGGTCCGCTACGAGGCGGATATTTTGCTCGATGATCGCGCACAGTGAATCTTCATCCTCTAACGCGGCGCTGGTTTGCGCCGCGCGTTGAGTGTTTTCGAGCTCCGTCTTTGCCGTCTCGGCGGCCTTCGCCTGTTCCTTCGCGGTAAGCAGGTCAGTCTCCAGTGCCTGCTTTTGTTCTGCCAGACGCTTGAGTTCTGCGCTCATTGACTGGATGGCATCGGCTCGCTGTGTGAGCTGAATCTCCTGCTTTTGCACCACGGCCTTCAGTGGAAACAGATTGTTGAGCTCATAACCGGCGGCGACAGTCATGGCGATCAGCGCCAGTGCCAGAATCGTCAGGCAATAGATGGCGGCGTTGCTCTGGGGTTTTGGGCTATTGAGGGTATCGAGGGCTCTCACGGAATCGTTTCTCCTTTCAAGAGTGGACAGTGTAATGACCGATTTCCGTTGCGCCTTTAAGACGAGTCTTAAATTGTCTGTTGGTTATCTGCGCTGGTAAAGGATGGTATTCAATAACGTGTCCTTTTATAGGTTTTTCCGATTTGGCTAGTTAGCTATAAATCTATGAGAATTGTCTGTTTGTTGAATAAATAAACTTTTTGCGCAAGTGCTGTTTATTTATTATCTTCTCGTTCCGATTGTGGTGATTTTGCAGCCGATTAAATATTCGCGCCATCGTCAATCATTCAGTTGTTTGCATGCAATGCAGAGTCAGAGAGAGTGCTATGAAGTTATCCCGTATATCAATTGTCGGACTCTTGTATATGCTGTCGTCAAATACAATGGCGGCGGTATGCGAATTTTATCCCGACAATTCCATGGGCGACCTCCGAGTTGTCCTTCCGACCACGATCTCGGTGCCGCGGGACACGCCGAACGGCACGGTTATCTATGAAAGCCCAATCGTGACCCTGGGAGCCATTCCCAGTTCGTTCAGGTGCTCTGCGGTACACAATGAAGGTGTTCGCAATTCTGTGGGCGTCACCCAATCAGGCGCGCAGATTTTTCCTGTTGGAAATACCGGGATCGGCTGGCAATGGATTCGACCGCCATCGGGCAAAGCATGGAAAGGCTTTCCGGGAGACACCGACGTTGCTGGCGGTTGGGGGTGGAATGGCACTCAGCACATCTTGCGTCTTGTAAAAACGGGTGAGATTTCCGGTAGTGCGACGATACCCTCAGGCCAATTGGGGAAATTTGTCGCTGCTGAAATCGAGCCTCTGGCATTGAATACAAGTGGCACGCGGGTGGTCTCACAGTCTTGCGAAACACCCGATGTAAAAGTTGATATGGGTAGCTATAACTTGAGCGATTTCCCGAAGAACGGTGCCTATGCCAAGGAGCAATACTTTTTTCTCAGTATGAAAAACTGTCCTACCGGAATAAACAACTTCCGCTACTCCTTTTCGCCCACTGCGGGCAGCCCTCTGTGGGACGCTAATACTGGCATGGTAAATCTGAACAGTAGTTCCACTGCCAAAGGTTTGGCATTGCAGATGCGCTTCAGAGACGGGAAGCCACTCAAGCTGAATCAGAACTACATAATGAAAGCGCCTACATCGGAAGGCGGGAATGCATCTGTAGACTTGCAAGCGCGCTTCGTGCGCATTGAGCCCGCAAATTCACAAATGAGAGCGGGCAATGCCAATGCCGAAATTGCCTTTGTCGTTGAGTATCTATGAGGAGGCCAACAGCTTCTTCACCTCAGCCACAATCACTTCAATGTCGAAAGGCTTGGGCAGCACCACGTCAAACAGATCCGAGCGCTGCATGCCGATGTGCGCCTGCGCTCCACTCATGAGAATGATCGGCAGGTGTTTGACGGAAGGCTGAGCACGCACGGCTTCGGCGAATTCGAGGCCGTCCATGACCGGCATCATGAAGTCCGTGATGATCAGTGCTGGCCGTTCTCTCTCCAGCACTTCGAGGGCTTTCTTGCCATTGCTGGCCGTCACCGTCATGTAGCCTTCATCCTCCAGCGCAAAGCCAAGAATGTCAGCAATCAGATACTCGTCGTCGACTACCAGGATGGTGGTCATGTTATTTCAACCCGCTCGAAGACTTACGATATTGAACCAGGCAATGACTCGGATGAGACGGAAGGTTCATTTCTCAAAGCCTTTTCCAGGAACACATCTTGATCACGGATGACTACCTCGAACCGCGAAGGGTTATAGGAGCTATCACGTATCTTGAGAATGGAAAGCGTCCTGCGAAGTTCAGCGTGATTTTCAAAGAAACGCATGAGAATCAGGTTGTCGGCAATACTGGACAGGTCGGAATTCGGTGCGCTGACCTCGGAGCCGAACAGATCGCGCATTTCCCAGGAGGCAAAGACCGTGACGCCTCGGGATCGCAGCTCGTTCATCAGTGCACTGAAAAAGTCGGTGATGCGTTCCGGTGTGGTTGAAACCCGAGTCATGCCGCTGAGGCTGTCGATGAACAGGCGCTTGATACCTTTTTCATCGACCAGGCTCAGCAGGCGCGCACCGAGGGCGTCGAGCAAGCCCTCGGTGGTCGGCTGCCAGGCAATGCTCAGTGCACCGCTGTGTTCCATTTGTTCAATGTTGATGCCCAGCGAACGGCCTTTGAGTCGCAGCCGTTGCGGGCTCTCATAGAAACCGAAATGCAGGCCCGGCGCTTCGGCCGTCGACTGCGCGAGAAACTTCAGCCCCAGCGTGGTTTTGCCGATCCCGGAAGGCCCCATGACGAGCGTGACGCTGGAGCTGTGCAAGCCGCCACCGAGAATGTCATCCAGCGAAGCGATGCCGCTGGGAATGCGTGTCATGTCTGCGCTGTCGGGGGCGGAAGGGCGTTTGTACAGACTTTCCAGGCGCGGATAGACCACCAGGCCTTTTTCGGTGATTTCACACTCGTGAACACCGGTCAACGCGCCGCTGCCGCGGGTCTTGCGCAGGTGAATGCGGCGCACCGATCGGGTGCCGAACAGCTCTTCGCCCATTTCGATGACGCCGTCGACCATCGTGTGTTCCGGGCTGCCGTCGTCCAGGCGCGAGCTGGTGAGAAACAGCACGGTGCAACCGGCGAATGCCGCGTGGCCTTGCAGTTCGGAGATGAATTTTTTCGTGTCGATCGGTGAGTCGGCCTTGGAGCGCGCGTTGAGCAAACCGTCGACGACCATGACCGTCGCTTTCTGCCGGCTGATTTCGCGCCGCAGCAGTTTCACCACTTCATCGAGGCCTTCGTTTTCCAGCGTATCGAAAGCGCTGACAAACTGTATTTCAGCGCCCACTCGCGAGGCGTCGAAAAAACTCATGGTCGACAGAAACTGAAACAGTCGGTCGTGAGACTCGGCCAGCAACGTGGCGACCAGAACGCGACCGCCATTGCGGGCATGATTGAAGCCGAGCTGATTGGCGAGGATGGTCTTGCCGGAACCGGGGCGGCCCTGAACGATGTACGAAGCACCCGCGACCAGGCCACCCTGAAGCAGCGCGTCGAGCCCTTCGATTCCGCTTTGAAGGCGTTTTAGCTTTTCCACTATGCGACCCTGATCTGAAAAAACAGGCTTGTTAAGCCGGATGGATGAAATGCTAACGCCATTTCCATTTTGGAGCCATGGCGGTGGAGGCAAAGTAGCGTTGGAAAGTGGCGCTTGGCGAATGGCGGCACGCAATCCGGGAATAAGGACAACCCGCGCGCAAGAAGATTCGATTGCCAAATCCCGCGAAAGACAAAGGCGGAACAGGCAGGGCTTTGCCTGACCTGAGATAACGCAGGCGATGGGATTCGGACTCATGGCGACGGCCAGCGAATTCTCACGCGCCTGCCGCCGCCGCGGGCGAGTAAAAATTCAGATCCACTGTCGCCTGGATGGACACCCATTGCCTTGAGAGTCCTGGAAAGTCATGTGCGTCGGTACTATTGCGCAATAGGTATGTGCGAGGAGGGGGGGACGATGAGTAAGGGTAGCAAGGGGTCAAAACGATTGAGGCGGGGTCCTGCCATCCAACGTTCATAAAAACTTAACGAGATTGCTGCAGAGTTAAGGAGCCCCTATAAGGAGTTTCCTTGATGAAACGATTGATCAAGTCTGCTGCGTTCGTTGTGACTGCATCTCTGTTGGCTACCTCAATGTCCTTCGCGGCGGAAAACGTCCGGCTGACAGGCTCCGGAGCTAGTTTTCCGGCACCGATCTACCTCACCTGGTTCAAGGATTTCAGCAAAAAGTCGGCGGGTGTCACTGTGGATTACCAATCCAAGGGCAGCGGTGCGGGTGTACAGGACTTTTTGAATAAAACCGTTGATTTCGCCGCCAGTGACTCTGCGATGAAAGACGAAGACATTGCCAAGGTGGGCGAGGGTGTGCAGTTGCTGCCAATGACGGCGGGTGAAATCGTGCTGGCTTATAACCTGCCGGGCAATCCTAAAGGGCTCAAATTGCCACGCGACGTCTACTCCAACATCTTCCTGGGCAAGATCACGCGCTGGAACGACCCGCAGATCGCCGCAGCCAACCCCGAGTTGAAACTGGCCGATACACCGATCACGGTTGTTGTGCGAGCAGACTCCAGCGGTACCACTGCGGTGTTCACCAAGCACCTGGCGGCCATCAATCCGGAGTTCAAGCAGGCGCTGGGTGAGGGCAATACCGTCAACTGGCCGGCCAGCGACAAATTCATCAAATCGCCCAAGAATGACGGTGTGACAGCCACCGTACGCCAGACGCCGGGTGCCATCGGTTACATCGAATACGGCTTTGCCAAACTTGCCAAGGTTGACTTCGCGCAGTTGCAGAACAAGGCCGGTCAGTACGTGGTACCGAACGCGGAAAGCGGCGCCGAGGCACTCGCTGCGGTAAAAATGCCCGAGAGCCTGGTGGCCTGGCTGCCAGATCCGGACGGCGCCAAGTCTTACCCGATCACTTCCTACACCTGGATGATCTTTCGCAAGGACAACGGTAACCCGGCCAAGGCCAAAGCCATGCGCGAGATGGTCGAGTACAGCTTGACCGAAGGGCAGAAAATCGCCGACTCGATGGGTTATATACCTTTGCCACAGTCAGTCGTCGATCAGGTTCGCAAAGCGTCTGCAAACATCCAGTAAGCGCTCGTGAGGCCTCTCTCGGTGCCTGCTTTCAGCGCCGGGAGAGTTTCCCTTCATTCCGGAATTAGCCAATGAACACACCTTTTGTCGTACCGGTTAATCCGGCTTCTGCGTGCCAACCACCGTCCGCAAAGGACTTTCTGGTCGACCGCGTCTTCCGTGCGCTAGCGCAAATAGGCGTGGTGCTGATTCTGACGCTGGTCTTTGCGCTGATATTCGAAGTAGGGCGCAAGGCCATTCCCGGCATTGAGAAGCACGGCCTGGATGTGCTTTTGGGGTCCGTCTGGGATGTCAATCAGGGCAAATACGGCATTCTGCCGGCCATTTGGGGGACGCTCTACAGTGCTTTCATTGCGCTGCTGATCGCCGGTTTTTTCGGTGTCAGCATGGCGATTTTTCTGACCCAGGATTTCCTGCCCGCCAAGCTCGCTGCCGTCTTCCGTACCATCGTCGAGTTGCTGGCAGCCATCCCCAGCGTCGTTTATGGTCTCTGGGGGATCTACGTGGTAATTCCGGCAATTCGGCCGCTGGCGGAGTGGCTGAACAGCGAACTCAGCTGGATACCTTTTTTTGGCACGTCGTTGAGCGGACCTGGACTGCTGCCGGCGGCGCTGGTGCTGGCAATCATGATTCTGCCGACCATTGCTGCCGTGTCGCAGGACGCCCTCACCGGCGTACCGATGAAAACCAAGCAGGCTGCCTACGGCATGGGCACCACCCATTGGGAGGCCATTCTCAAGGTGATGGTGCCATCTGCCGCCACAGGCATCTTTGGTTCCCTCGTCTTGGGGCTGGGCCGCGCGTTAGGTGAAACCATGGCGCTGGCCATGCTGGTAGGCAACGCAAACAACATCTCCCTTTCTCTCTTTGCCCCGGCCAATACGCTGGCGGCCTTGCTGGCGTTGAATTTCCCCGAGGCAGGGCCGAATGAGATTGAAGTGTTGATGTACGCGGCATTGGTCCTGATGTTCATCACGCTACTGGTGAACATCATCGGTTCCATGATCATGGTCTATGCCCAGCGTGGTACTAAATAATGACTGACATCACGTCCTCTGAGGCTGCATTTCCTAGCCTGCAGCGCAAGTTTGAAGGTCGCGCGCTGCGCAGCCTGGTGTTGACCATGCTGGTCTGGGGCGGTGCGCTATTGGCCAGCGTGCCATTGATCTCCGTGCTCTACATGCTGATCACTCGCGGCGGCGCACGTCTGAATCTGGAGGTCTTCACCGAACTTCCGCCCACCGGTTTCGAGACGGGCGGTGGCTTCGGCAACGCGATGGCCGGCACTTTCGTCATGGTCGGTATCGCAGCGGCGATCGCGGTGCCGGTCGGCATCATGGCGGCCATCTTTCTGGCGGAACTGGGCCCTGACAGCAAGCTGGCAAACGCCGCGCGCTTTGCCGCCAAGATGCTCACGGGGCTGCCCTCCATTCTGGCCGGTGTATTCGCCTACGCGCTGGTCGTGATGACCACTGGTACTTACTCGGCGCCGGCCGGTGGCGTGGCACTGGCCGTGCTGATGTTGCCGATTGTCGTGCTGACGGCTGAAGAGTCGATGCGGATGGTGCCCAAGATCATGAAAGATGCCGCCTACGGCATGGGCTGCACCCGTTCACAGGTCATCTGGAAAATCGTCTTGCCGACCGGCATGCCGGCGATCCTCACCGGGGTCATGCTGGCCGTGGCTCGCGCTGCGGGCGAAACCGCCCCTTTGTTGTTCACGGCGTTGTTCAGCAACTACTGGATCTACCACGATGGCAGCCTGGCGGTCATGAATCCGACGGCCTCGCTCGCCGTGCTGATTTACAACTTTTCCGGCATGCCCTTCGACAACCAACTCGAACTGGCATGGGCGGCCTCGCTGGTGCTGGTGATGATCGTACTGGTCGTCAATATTGTCAGCCGTATTTTCGGCAAGCCCAAGTACTGAGAACGGAGCATCTGAACCTTGAACGCATCAAATCTGCAAGTCGCGGCTCCGTTTGTCACTCAGGCGCCAGTGGTCATGGACTGCAAGCTGGACAAGATTTTCTACGGTAACTTCCTCGCCGTGCGTGACAGCCATGTTCCGATCGAAAAAAACAAGATCACCGGTTTCATCGGTCCATCGGGTTGCGGCAAGAGCACCGTGCTGCGCAGCCTCAACCGGATGAACGATCTGGTGAAGGGATTTCGCTTTGAAGGGCACGTGCATTTCCTCGGACAAGACGTTTATGGAAAGGGCGTTGATCCAGTGGTCGTGCGTCGTTATATCGGCATGGTGTTTCAGCAGCCGAATCCGTTCTCGATGAGCATTTTCGACAACGTTGCATTCGGCCTGCGCCTCAATCGCTACAAGGGCGATCTGGGCGACCGCGTGAAACATGCCTTGCAGGGTGCCGCGCTGTGGGATGAGGTCAAGGACAAGCTCAAGGTCAGCGGCCTGTCCCTCTCCGGTGGCCAGCAGCAACGGCTTTGCATCGCCCGTGCCATTGCGACCGAACCGGAAGTGCTGTTGCTGGACGAGCCGTGCTCGGCACTCGACCCGATCGCGACCCGGCGGGTTGAGGAGTTGATGATCGAGTTGAAGAAGGACTACACCATCGCCCTGGTGACTCACAATATGCAGCAGGCCATCCGCGTCGCTGACACGACCGCTTTTTTCTCGGTTGATATTTCCCAGGGGACGCGCACCGGCTATCTGGTCGAGATGGGGCCGACAACCCAGATATTCGATAAGCCGCGTGAACAAATGACCGAAGACTACATCAGCGGCAAGTTCAGCTAAGCAGCAATTATCCAGTCAAGACGGCAAGCGGCCATGGACAAGGGTGCGGTACTGGCATCCGGCCGTTTGACCCTTTTATCTACCGTTCTCAGGATTGCCAATGTCTGCAACGCGTCGTCTTGATTTGCCCGCGATTGAACGGGTATTGCGAGAGGTTCAGGGCCGTTTCTCCGAACTCAGCAGGCACTTTACCGAGCCTCGCGATCCCTTCACTGACGAAGTGCTGCACAATGTGCTTGAAGGCTATGCGCTGATTGACGACTATGTCGCTCGCGGTGTCGACCTGTTCGACCTTCAGCAACTGAACCTGATGCTGGAGATCAACGCTACCGTCCTCTGTGGCCGGGACCCGGTTCGCCGGCTGGAGTACGCTCAACACCTGGCGGCGACCGAAGAGCACTTCTTCAACAACGTTGAGGGGGGGATAAAGGACCTGTTCAACTGGTATTGCGCGTATCGCAGCGAGTCAGTCTGGAAGCGAGCGGCTGGCGTTTATGTTCGAATCCTCAGCAAACCGCAGTTGTTTATCGAGGGTAATAACCGCAGTGGCTCACTCATCGTCAGCTATTTGCTCATGCGCGCGGGATTACCTCCATTCGTGCTGACGCTGGAAAATGCCGGGGGTTACTTCAATCCGTCCTCGGTCATCCGCAACTCCGCCAAGCATGGGGTAAAGGCGTTGTATGAATTGCCCAAAATCAAGAAAAAGTATGCGGCCTTCCTCGAAGGTCAGGCGCCTGAGTCGATGAATTTTTTACTCAAAGACAAGACCTCGCCCGTCTTGCAAGGGGGAGATTGATGAGCGGGCAACCCATTTCCGCCAGGTACCAGGCTTCCGTCAGCCGCGTTTGGCAAGCCATGCTCGGTGCTATCCCCATGAGCGTATTCGCTCGCCAGCGCATACGGGTTTCGTTCGATATCGATGACACGCTGGCCTGCCAGCTGCATCACTGTGCCGTCGAGCAGAGCTGGTTGCCGGTGTGCTTGCATCGTTGGCTCGGCGAGCCACTGCGATGCGGTACGCGCTCATTGACCCGCGAGTTGCGGCGTCAGGGCTGCAGTATCTGGGTTTACACGTCGTCCGGTCGGACCCCGGCCTATATCAGGCGTTGGCTGTTGTTGTATGGCATCCGCGTCGACGGGGTGGTCAACAGTGTGGTGCATAACCAGGCATTGGTGACAAACGGGTTGGCAAACGGACCGTCGAAATTCCCCCCGGCCTTCGATATCGACTTGCATGTCGATGACTCCGAAGGGGTGCGCTCGGAAGGCCATGATCACGGTTTTCGCGTTGTGGTCGTGCACCCGGAGGATGAACATTGGGCGCAGCGGGTTCTGGATGCCGTCGCTGACGTACAGGCACTGCTCGCCCGGCAACAACAGGGCAGGAGCAGGAATCCGCCGCAACAATGTCCAGAAGCCGTGTCCTGATTTTCAGTGCAGACAAAAACGCCGCTCAATGAGCGGCGTTTTTTGTAGCGGGCAGTGACGCGTCGCAGGTTATTGCGAGCCTCAGGCTACGCTGTTCCAGGGACGATCTCCGTTTTCGTCCTTGATGCGGGTCGGCAGGCCCATGACGTCCAGCGCCTTGAGGAACGGCTCAGCCGGCAGTTCCTCGACGTTGGCCATGCGCTGCACATCCCACTCGCCGCGGGCGACCAGCAGGGCAGCGGCAACAGGTGGTACGCCGGCCGTGTAGGAAATGCCCTGGCTGTCGGTTTCGGCAAAGGCTTCCTCGTGGTCGGCCACGTTGTAGATGAACACTTCGCGCGACTGGCCATCCTTGGTGCCCTTGACCAGGTCACCGATGCAGGTCTTGCCGGTGTAGCCGGGCGCCAGCGAACTCGGATCAGGCAGCACAGCCTTGACCACTTTCAGCGGCACGACTTCCAGGCCTTCGGCGGTCTTGACCGGTTGTTCGGACAGCAGGCCGAGGTTCCTGAGGACCGTGAACACGTTGATGTAGTGCTCGCCGAAACTCATCCAGAAACGCACGTTGGGTACGTCCAGATTCTTCGACAGCGAGTGCACTTCATCGTGACCGGTCAGGTACAGGTTCTGCGAGCCCACGACCGGCAGGTCGTCGGTGCGTTTGACTTCGAACATGGTGTTACTGGTCCACTGGCTGTTCTGCCAGCTCCACACCTGCCCGGTGAATTCACGGAAATTGATTTCCGGATCGAAATTGGTGGCGAAATATTTGCCGTGGGAACCGGCATTGACGTCAAGAATGTCGATCGAATCAATGCGGTCGAAATACTGTTGTTGTGCCAGAGCTGCATAGGCGTTGACCACACCCGGGTCGAAGCCCACGCCGAGAATGGCGGTGATGTTCTTCTCTTGGCACTCGGCGAGGTGCTTCCACTCATAGTTGCCATACCAAGGCGGGGTTTCGCAGATCTTGCCCGGCTCTTCGTGAATGGCGGTGTCGAGATAAGCGACGCCGGTATCGATGCAGGCACGCAACACCGACATGTTGAGGAACGCGGAGCCGACGTTGATGACGATCTCGGATCCGGTTTCGCGGATCAGCGCTTTGGTCGCCTCGACATCCAGGGCATTGAGCGAGAAGGCTTTGATATCGGCGGGTTGTTTGAGGCTGCCCTTGGCCTTGACGCTGTCGATGATGGCCTGGCATTTGGAGATGTTGCGCGACGCGATAGCGATACGACCGAGTTCATCGTTATGCTGCGCGCACTTGTGGGCCACCACCTTAGCGACACCTCCTGCACCAATGATAAGAACGTTCTTTTTCAATTGCTTTTTCTCTCCTTTGTCTGTCCGTTTCAAGAAAGGCTGGACAGGTAGTCTTCGTAACCGAATTGGCGAACCACTTCGACGGTACCATCGAGTTGTTTCACCACGATGGATGGCATTTTCAGGCCGTTGAACCAGTTCTTCTTGACCATGGTGTAGCCGGCGGTATCGATGAATGACAGTCGATCGCCAATGGCCAGCGGACGGTCAAACTGGAACTCGCCGAAGATGTCTCCGGCCAGGCACGATTTGCCGCACACCATGTAGGTGTGTTCACCCTCGCTCGGCGCCAGCTTGGCGTTCAGGCGATAGATCAACAGGTCGAGCAAGTGGGCTTCAATGGAGCTGTCCACGACGGCCAGGTGCTTGCCGTTGTAGAGAGTGTCGAGCACGGTGACTTCCAGCGAAGCGCTGTTAGTGATCGCCGCTTCGCCAGGCTCCAGATAGACCTGCACGCCGTACTTTTGCGAGAACGCCTTGAGACGAGCGCAGAACGCATCCAGCGCATAGCCTTCACCGGTGAAGTGAATGCCGCCGCCGAGGCTGACCCAGCTGACTTTGTGCAGCAGCTCACCGAAGCGTTCTTCGATGGTGCAGAGCATTTGGTCGAACAGGCCGAAGTCGCCGTTCTCACAGTTATTGTGGAACATGAAACCGGAGATCTGGCTGATAACGCCTTCGATCTTCACCGGGTCCCATTCGCCTAGACGGCTGAACGGACGCGCCGGGTCGGCCAACAGATAATCGGAGCTGCTGACTTGCGGGTTAACGCGCAGGCCACGGACTTTGCCCTCAGAGCGCTCGGCAAAACGTTGCAGCTGGCTGATGGAGTTGAAGATGATCTTGTCGCAATTGTCGAGCATCTCCTCGATCTCATCGTCAGCCCAGGCCACGCTGTAGGCGTGGGTTTCGCCTTCGAACTTCTGACGACCGAGCTTGAGTTCGTACAGCGACGACGACGTGGTGCCGTCCATGTATTGCTGCATCAAGTCGAACACTGACCAGGTCGCGAAGCACTTGAGCGCGAGCAGGGCTTTGGCCCCGGACTGTTCGCGCACATAGGCGATCTTCTGCATGTTGGTCAGCAGTTTCTGTTTGTCGATGAGGTAGTACGGTGTCTTGATCATTTCGAGGCCTCCGGCAAGGCCAGCCAAAAAAGGATGCGCATTGTGCCCGGACTGACCACATATCGAAAGAGCAGAGCGTACGACTGGTTCAGCAAATCCCCCGAAAGGTTGAACGCTCGGGACGTCCGGCCGGGATACAACGTCTGCTTCAAGCAATCAGCAATCCCGAGAACCCCCGGTAACTGCTCAGTCATAAATCGCCGTCAGTATGGCAGTACCATCCCGTCCCCGAGGTCTTCACCATGCCCTCAGCTCAAGATCAGTTGATACACCGCATTCAGCGCGAGCTGCTCGACCACAGTGACGAGGAGCTGGAGTTGGAGTTGTCCGAAGACGGGCATGACCTGAACACACTGTTCGATGACCACGTTCCGGATGGTATCGAGAAGGACGACCGACGGCTTTATTTCAGCGAGTTGTTTCGCCTGCAGGGTGAACTGGTGAAGTTGCAAAGCTGGGTGGTCAAGACCGGACACAAGGTAGTGATCTTGTTTGAAGGGCGCGATGCCGCTGGCAAGGGAGGGGTAATCAAGCGCATAACCCAGCGGCTCAACCCCCGGGTATGCCGAGTCGCTGCCTTGCCCGCGCCCAACGACCGCGAACGAACCCAATGGTACTTCCAGCGATATGTCTCGCACCTGCCGGCAGCAGGTGAGATCGTGCTATTTGACCGCAGTTGGTACAACCGCGCCGGTGTTGAAAAGGTTATGGGATTTTGCAACGACTATCAGTACGAAGAGTTTTTCCGGACCGTGCCAGAGTTTGAACGGATGCTCGCCCGTTCCGGCATTCAGTTGATCAAGTACTGGTTTTCCATTTCCGACCAAGAACAACACCTGCGCTTCCTTAGTCGCATCCATGACCCGCTCAAACAGTGGAAACTCAGCCCGATGGATCTGGAGTCACGTCGGCGTTGGGAGGCCTATACCAAGGCAAAGGAAATCATGCTCGAACGCACCCACATTGCCGAAGCACCCTGGTGGGTGGTGCAAGCCGACGACAAGAAAAAAGCCCGACTTAACTGCATCAATCATCTACTCGGCCAAATGCCTTACGAAGAAGTCGAGTTACCGCAGATCGAACTGCCGCAGCGCGTGCGCGAAGAGGACTACTCTCGCAGTCCTACGCCACCGGAACTCATGGTGCCTCAAGTCTATTAAACGGCCGAACCAGGCGGCCCGACGACGGGTTGCCGGGTATCTAAATGACCTCATCCAGCGCCTGCTCAAGCAGCCTGATGGTACGCTCGATATTCTGCAGCTTCTCGAGTCCGAACAGGCCGAGGCGGAAGGTCTGGAAGTCGGCCGGCTCATCGCATTGCAGCGGCACGCCGGCAGCGATCTGCAGGCCGTGCTGGGCAAATTTCTTGCCGTTCTTGATATCGGCATCATCGGTGTAGCTCACCACGACGCCGGGGGCCTGAAAGCCTTCTGCGGCGACGCTTTTGATGCCTTTGCCGGTCAACAGCGCACGCACTCGATCACCCAGCGCCTGTTGTTCATCGCGAATCTTGTCGAACCCATACGCTTGCGTCTCTTTCATCACGTCATTGAAGCGCGCGAGGGAATCGCTGGGCATCGTCGCGTGATAGGCATGTCCGCCCTGTTCGTAGGCCTGCATGATCTGCAGCCACTTTTTCAGGTCGCAGGCGAAGCTGCTGCTTTGTGTCTGTTCGATGCGCTCAAGCGCCAAAGCACTGAACATCACCAGAGCGCAGCACGGGGAAGCGCTCCAGCCTTTCTGCGGAGCGCTGATCAGCAGGTCGACGGCGCATTGGTGCATATCCACCCAAATCGTGCCGGAGGCGATGCAGTCCAGCACGAACAAACCGCCCACCGCATGCACTGCGTCACCGACTGCCCGCAGGTACTCGTCGGGCAGGAGAATTCCGGATGAGGTTTCAACGTGGGGTGCGAAGACCACCTGCGGCTTGTGCGCGGCAATGGCGGCCAGTACTTCGTCCAGCGGCGGCGGGGCGTAGGCTGCCTGGCGACCCGGCTCTACCGGCCGTGCCTTGAGCACCGTGGTCGCCGCCGGGATATTGCCCATCTCAAGGATCTGGCTCCAGCGATAACTGAACCAGCCGTTGCGGATCACCAGGCACTGCTGGCCGGTGGCGAACTGCCGCGCCACCGCTTCCATGCCGAATGTGCCGCTGCCCGGAACCACTGCAACCGCCTCGGCGTGGTAGACCTGTTTCAGGGTCTTGGAAATGTTCTTCATCACGCCTTGGAAGGACTGCGACATGTGGTTGAGCGAGCGGTCAGTGTAGACAACCGAGTACTCGACCAGCCCCTCAGGATCGATACTGGGATATAGCTTTGACATGGGCGTGCTCCTTCGGCAGAGAGGTAAACATCATTGGCAAGCAAGTGTAGGCAAAGGGCAGGGCAAGGGCACTGGCAATTCACGTTGGCCAAGTGGAGCCCTCTGGTTTAGTTTTGCATTCCAGGGTTTTTCTGACTTGAACTCACCGTACTGACGGATCGCACGCCCCCCATGCTTACAAACCTGTGGTATGTCGTTCTCCCATCGTCACAGTTGACTGATGGACTGATGCCGGTTCGATTGCTCGGACAACCTTTCGTAGCGTTCCGCGATGACGCAGGCGTCGCGCACGTGCTGTCGGATATCTGCGTGCATCGCGGCGGCTCACTGTCGGCCGGCAGCAAGGTCGGCAACAGCGTGCAGTGTCCCTATCACGGCTGGCGGTTTGGCGCTGATGGTGTGTGCACGCAGATACCGGCGCAGCCCGACCTGCGGATTCCCGCCAAGGCCCGCGTCGATGCGTACCCGACGCTGGAGCGATACGGTTGGATCTGGGCGTTTTTAGGTGATCTGCCGGAATCTGAGCGTCCACCGTTGCCGACGCTCGGCTGGATCGACGATCCCGCCATCCGTGTGGTCGCGGGTCACTTTGACTGGCAGGCCAGTTGGGACCGGATTATTGAAAACGGTCTGGACTTTGCGCACGCACCGTTTGTCCATGGTTCAACCTTCGGTGATCCGGATCATCCCGAGATTGAATCATTCGAGGTCGACAGCGATGCGTGGAGTGGCAGCGCCCAAATGCTCATGCGCAGGCCGGCACGCAAAGGGCTGCTGCGGCGCAAGTCCTCCACCGAGTTTGTCAGTGTGGCCACCGTGCCGGGTTTTCATTTGTCCGGTCCTTGCACAACGCTTGAGCTTGAGTTGCCCAACGGCTGGCGGATCTACATCGTCTCGGCGCATGTGCCGATTGACGCCAATCGCACGCGCACCTGGTGGATGATGGGCAGAACCTTCCTGCGTTCCCGACTGCTGGATCGCAGGTTCATTGCGAGCAATATCCGTATCTTCGAACAAGATCACGCGGTGCTGAAAAACGTTCGGCCCGAACGTGTGCCGGACTCTTTTCAGCAGGAGGTTTCGTTGAAGTCCGACGCGCTGCAGATTGCCTTTCGCAAAGACGTGCAGGCGCTGGAGCAGCGCGGCTGGCGCATCGATGAAGAGCGTCTTGCGCGAACGTTCACCGGACGCAAGGCTTGTGCGATACCCAGCCCCGAACGTCGTCAGATTCGCGCTTGGGCGATTGAGCCGATTCCGCTCGTGGATATCACCCACGAATCTGAATAGCGGTGCGAGCCAGTCTGCGCTTGGCACAGACTGGCGCAACCCTCAGCGCGTCTCACATTGTGGCGAAGGTTCGCCGCTCAGTGCATCAACCATCGGCGGATGCTCCTGCACTGCCTGACGCAGATCTTCGGTCACCCGCAACTCCGCGCCTGTCGGCGAGAAGGTTGCTGCCGCTGCAAACGGCGCGGGATTGGCCGGAACCGGGCGTTTGCCACGGCGCCACAGGAAGAAGGTGACCATGCACAGATTGACCAGCGCAAACACCCAGAACAGCCCATTGGCCCCGAACGAGTTCATCACCGGCGAGATCATCATCGGGCTGATTGCCGAGCCCAGCGAGTTGATCAGCAGCAGTCCCTGAATCATCGGCACCAAGGCTTCGGCAGGCGCACGGTCGGCGGCGTGGCTGACGGCAACCGGGTACAGCGCAAACACGCCGCCACCGAGCAGAAACAACATCACCGCGAGCAGCGTCGAGGACAATGGCACCAGGACGATCACCAGCGACAACACGGTGCACGCCACTGTCAGAATCGTCAGCACCTGCAAACGATCCTTGCGATCAGACCAACGTCCGACCGGGTATTGCAGGAGCATCGCGCCGAGAATCGTCCAGGCCATCATGCTGCCGACTTCACCGACATTCAGACCGCTGCGTTGCAGATACAGCGGCAGCAAGGTGTAAATCGCCGCGATGGTCACACCCGAGCCGAAACAGCCGACCAGCCCGGTCGGCGTCACGCCCAACAGTTGTCGAGGCTTGAGCGGCTCGACCTGATCGAGCAGCGGCGACACGCGCGGCAGGATCACGATCGGCAGCACCGACAACGAGGCGAGCATGCCGGCCACCATGAACGGTGCGCTGTCGCTCAACCCGGTGATTTTGCCCAACGTTGCCTGGCCCAGCACACCGGCGCCGTACAAGACGATCATGTACAGCGCGAGCAAGCGCCCACGAATCTTCGCGTCGCCCGCCAGCAGCAACCAGCTTTCGATCACCAGAAACACGCCGACCGTGGCCCAGCCGTTGATCAGGCGCAGGGCGAACCAGCCCCAGGTGTCATAGAACAAGCCCTGCAGCAGGATGGTCACGGCGATCAGCGAGGCGAAACTGCCGTAGGCGCGGATATGGCCGATGCGCAGAATCAAGCGGTCATTGAATACGGCGCCCAGGGTCAGGCCGATGAAGTAGGCCGAGGAAACGATGCCGATCATCGTGGTCGACGCACCGGCAGCGTCCAGTCGAAGGGTGGTCAGCGACGACATGAAACCGTTGCCCAGCGCAACAATGAATAGCCCGAGCAGGGGCGCCAGCGCCATGGCCAGCAAACGCGGAGACATAAAAACCTCTAGAGGACGAACAGCGCAACGTGCGCCGCTGCGCATGCGATTGCCAAGCCGAAGTGTGTTGTGGTGCAGGCAGACACCGAGGGGGCTGCAAGAGAGCGCGGGATTCTAAGGCTTGTGCAGGATTTGCCAATAGCTGTTTGCTGCGACGTTGGGACGCAGGGGTTGCCACCTATGTTTGTCCTGAGTGGCCGGAGGAAAAACAGCTTTTTGCCATCATCCAAGTGCTAAATTGCTGCTTTAACCTCAGCCTTGACCACTGATTTACGATAAGTCAGCAAAACGATGCCCGTGACCACAATCACCCCGCCGAAAATCTGTCCTCTACTGAGCATTTGGTCCAGCACAATCCAGCCCATCAGTAGTGTTGCCAATGGTTCGATGTTCATGACCGGCGCATTGCGCGGCATGTCGAGTCGCGGCACGGAAATGAACAAGACGATAAAACCTGTGCCGTACAGCACTACCAAAGTGGCGAGGGCCAGCCATCCGGTCGAGGTGGCGGGCAGGTTCAATCCGCCGGGAAGGGCGCCCGTCAGCCCTGCCAGGTTGACGCTGCTGAACACGATGAAAATGGTCAGCAGACTGCGCACCGAGCCACGTACCTGAGACAGTTTGTGGTCGGTGATCCACAGCGCGCAGGCGAACACGCTGGCGGCGCAGAACGCGAGCGCGACGCCCGTCAGCCATTGCGCACTGACGTCTGTCGTGGTCGAGAGACGCCCGGGGACGTCCAGCACAAACACCAGACCCAATAGAATCAGACCCATCAATGTCGCGGTGCGTGCGCTCGGTCGCGGGCCACCCAACGCCCATGTGAGCAATGCCAGCAGAATGGGGAACACGTTTGCCACCAGCAGGGCCAGCGCCACCGGCACCCGTGCGACAGCGGAATACAGACACAGACTCTGCGCAGTGATCAGCAACCCCAGCAGCAGTTGCCAGCGCCACGCACCCGCCGGCAAGCGCAGACTTTGTCTTTGCCACAGCACCAGGATCGCGAGCACCAGCAAGGTCCCGCCGGAACGCATTAAAATCGCCAGCAGCACCCCCGCACCGTCATCAAATGCGACTCGCGCCGCCACATGATTGCCGGCAAACGCGCAGCCCATGCACAACAGAATGATTACTGCGAGAGAGCGGGGGTAGGGTGGCGGTACGGTTTGCGCAGCGGTAGGGCGAGGCATGGCAGATCTCAGGATTTTTAGCCGTTCGAACGACTTGGTTTTTATTTGGTTGTCGTACAACTAGCCCGTTTTATCGCATTCGGCGACGTCGGGCAATAGACCTGAAAGCGCACAGCTGCGCATATGTTCGGTGTTAAGGTGGATTTTTATGGATTTGATTAAGCGAGGAGATCGTATGACTGGGTAGAGCAGGGGCGCATCGGCCCCTGCTTCCAGCGATTACCCATTCATGAAATGCGGGTGGTCTGCTTCTACTCAGGCATGAAATGGGTAATCGATGTAGCCACGCTGATCCCCGCCGAAAAAGCTGCCAGGGTCTGGCACGTTGAGTGTCAGGCCATCGTGCAGCCGACGCGGCAAGTCCGGGTTGGCCAGGAACGGGCGGCCAAACGCGATGATGTCGGCACGATCGGCAATCAGCGCCTGCTCGGCAGATTGTGCATCGTAGCCGCCGGCCAGGATCAGCACGCCGTTCCAGGTCTTGCGCAACTGGGCAATGATCGCGTCCCAGCGTGGGTCGAAATTTTCATCTTTGACTGTGCCGACCATCGCTGGCTCGACCAGGTGCAAGTAGGCCAGATTCCAATGATTGAGCGCTTCGACAAGGTGGCCGAAGGTTGCCTCCGGGGTGTCATCGCCCATGCCCATGAAGCGCCCCATCGGCGTCAGGCGTACGCCGACCCGTTCGGCACCGACTTCTTCAGCCACGGCCGCGACCACTTCCAGCAGAAACCGCGCGCGGTTCTCCACGCTGCCGCCATAGGCATCGTCACGCTGGTTGCTGTTGCTGTTAAGAAACTGGTCGAGCAGGTAACCGTTGCCGGCATGAATCTCTACACCGTCCATGCCCGCCTGCAATGCGTTGCGCGCGGCCACGCGGTAGTCCTCGACGATGCCGGCGATTTCCGCGGTTTCCAGCGCGCGTGGCACCGGCACATCACCCCAGACGCCGTTACCGTTTTCGTCGACGATAAACGTCTTGCCAGGCACCGGCAGCGCGCTGGGCGCAACCGGCAGGCCAGCATCGGGTTGAAAGCTGGGGTGGGACACCCGACCGACGTGCCACAGTTGCATGAAGATCAGCCCGCCGGCCTCATGCACCGCCGCGCTGACGTCACGCCACGCGCGGACCTGCTCGGAGCTGTAGATGCCCGGTGTCCAGGCGTAACCCTGAGCCTGCCGGGAGATTTGTGTGGCCTCGGTGATGATCAGCGCAGCGCTGGCCCGCTGGCGGTAGTACTCGGCGTTCATCGGCGTCGGTACATCGCCCGGTTGGCCGGCGCGTGAGCGCGTCAACGGTGCCATGGCCACGCGATGGGCGAGGGTGTAAGGACCGAGTGCGAGGGGTTGGAACAGACGACGGGTCATGGGTAGCTCCAGATATCGATAAAGGGAATTCAAGCGCGGCCGCGGGGCCGCGAACCAGTGCCGCTAACTTAACCGGGTGTCGTGAGGGTGATAATCGGTGACCGGCGCTACGCTGTTTTGCGCGCAACGCAACGGCGCCCGTGCTCATCAGCGATGAACACGGGCGTGGCTCAGGCGGATTGGTTTGAGCGCGTCAGCGGTAGGTTCAGCCAGCGCCGGCCGGTGGCGTTGGTGACGGCGTTGCCAAGGGCGGCGGCCATCGGCCCCTGAACGATTTCAGCGGCGCCAAGGAAGGGTTCTCCCGGCTGGTCGAGCAAATGCACATCGACTTTTTTCGGCAGTTGCGTGAAACGCAGAATCGGATAGCCGCTCCAGTCGTAGCTGCGAATGCCTCCCGCGTCGTAGGCGACTTTTTCGTACAGGGTCCAGCTCGCGGACTGGACGATGCCGCCCTCGACCTGATTGCGCAGGCCATCGGGGCTGACGATCTGGCCGACGTCCACCGCCGTCACCACGTGATCGATACGGATCTCGCCGGTCTGCGGATGCACTCGAAGTTTCACCGCGATGGCGCAGTAACCCATGATGTTTTTGTAGCGGGCAAAGGCGAAACCGATACCGGCGCCGGGCTCGCTGCTTTTTTGCGGCCAGCCGATCTCGTCACGCACACGTTCCACCACCGCGCGAGCACGCGGGTCGCTGAGATGGGCCAGACGCAAAGCAACCGCGTCGATGCCGGCCCGGATCGCCAGCTCGTCGATACTCGCCTCGATGGCAAAGATGTTGATGTGCGCACCGAGCGAACGCATGGCCGAGGTGCGAAAGGGCATCTCGGTGACGAAGGTCATGTTGATGCGCGTCGAGTTCAACTCGTACAGCGGCACCGCGTTGCGATCACCATCGCCCTCAGGCTGAGCGATTGGCACAGATGGCGCCGAGGCAAAAGGCCGCGCGAGCAAGCGTGCCGGCAGCAGACGCCCGGCGTTGACGATGCGTTCGTTATGCGGCGTGGTCCAGAGTTCGTAGGCCCAGTCCTGCAGGCGCCCCTGAGCGAGGCCGGCGTCGACTTCGGTGACCATCGCCGAGCTGTACGGCTCCCAAAGATTTTCCTGCTCGCGCATCCATTGCACGCGCACCGGCGTCCCGGGCACGCGCATGGCAATCAATGCCGCATCGGCGGCGGCATCATCGGCGCCGTTGTGCCCGTAACACCCGGAGCCTTCGGTATGAATACAGCGCACCCGCTCAGGCGGCAGACCGAGCATTTCGGCAATGCCGGCGCGCAGCGGGTAAACACCTTGCGTGTGGGTCCAGACGGTAAGCGTGCCGTCCTTGAACCAGGCGACCGCGCAAGACGGGCCGATCGAACCATGCATCAGATATTGCTTGGTGACCCGCGCCTGAAAACGCGTGTCGGCCGCGCCGCTTGGCGTGCCGCTGTTGCTGATCGGATAGCGCCGTGAGGGCAGACGTTTGAGCAGACCATGAATCTCAGTCGCCTCGGGAATCGCCTCGCCGCCGCTCCATTGCGTCACCTCGCTGGCACGGCGCATGGCTTTGATCGCTTGCCACTCATCACCGGCGACCACCGCCAGATAGTTGCCGTCACGGATCACCTTGACCACGCCAGCCAGCGCTTCGATGGACGCCGCATCGAATGCTTGCAGCGTGCAGCCCGGACGAGGCGGGCGGATCACCCGCGCATGCAGCATGCCCGGCAAGCGCATGTCCTGGACGAAGGCTGCGCCACCGCTGACCTTCGCCGGAATGTCGAGGCGCGGCAACGAATGGCCGATCAGTGTGAAGTCAGCAGCGGCCATCGCCGGTGACTGAGCCTTGGCGTATTGGTGCACATCGACATGCTTGACCGCGTCGGCGTAACTCATCTGCTGGCCGGCCGGGCCTACGATCACAGCGTCGCGGGTGCTCAGCAGTGCTGCATCAATCTGCCAACTGCGCGCGGCGGCATCGACGAGCATTTCGCGCACCTGCGCGGCGGCGTTATACAACGCGGTACCGCTGTCGAAAATGCTGTGGCTGCCGGCGGTGTAGCCTTCGTTGGGCGTCAGCGCGGTGTCGGCGGTGAGCAGGTTGATGGCGGTCGCCGGCACCTGCAAACGTTCGGCGGCGATTTGCAGCAGCGCGGTTTTGACCCCGGTGCCCAGTTCGACTTTGCCGGTGAAGACGGTAATGCCGTCGGCGCCGATGCGGATCCAGGCGTCGAGAAACGGGTTGGTGCGCAGGCTTCCGGGCAGGTCGGGCGCGAGGACCACGGTGCCGAGCGTATCGACTTCCGTATCCGCCAACACACGCCGCGCCACCGGCATCAGGGTGAATGCCATCAGCAGAGCACCACCACGCAGGAAGGCGCGTCGGCTCGGGTTCAATTCATTCGACTCACTCATGTCAGGCTCCCGTTGTGCCCGGCCACCTGTTTGATCGCCTCGATGATGCGCAAGTGCGTTCCGCAGCGGCACAGGTTGCCGGCCATGTGCTCGCGAATGGTCGCCTCATCCGGGTGGCGATTACGCTCAAGCAACGCCTGCGCGCGCATCAGCATGCCGGCAATGCAGTAACCGCATTGCGCGGCCTGTCTCTCAATGAACGCCGCTTGCAGGGGGCCAGGATTTTCTGCGCTACCGAGGCTTTCCACGGTGCGGATTTTTTTGCCTTCGAGACCGGCGCAGGGCGTCAGGCAGGCGAACACCGGTTGATCATCGACGATCACCGTGCAGGCGCCGCACTGACCGAGACCGCAACCGTATTTGGCGCCGTTGAGGTTCAAGTGATTGCGCAGCGCATACAGCAGCGGCATGTCCGGCTCCAGCTCAAGCGCTTGCGCGGCTCCGTTGACGTTGAGAGTGATCTGGCTCATTTCGTCTCCTGACGTAACGCTTCAATAGTGGAAGAGAGGTCGGCCCACGGTTGATCGGGGCGGGCTTGCTGGCGCAGATACGCGGCCAGTGCGCCGAGTTGCGCGTTGTCCAGGCTGGCGGCGAATGCAGGCATCAGCGGACCGGGCGATCCGGCTGTGGCGGGCAAGCCTTCAAGCACGGTTTTGAGGAAGTTGCGCGAGCTGGCCGCTTGCAGCGCCGAGGTGTTTTGCAACCCTGGGCGACCATCGATGGTGCGCATCGGCGCCGCCGGGCCATGGCAACCGGCGCAGGCGCTGCTGAAGAGCAGGGCGCCGGTCGAGTGGTCTGCCGCTTCACTGGCAGGCGTCTTTGGCGGCGGTTGCGTCAGTGGGTGCGGGTTTTCCAGGCTGAGCAAATACTCGGCAATCGCCTCGGCTTCACTGGCGGGCAAGCGGGCCAGACTCAAGCTGACCGGACGCATCGGCCCGGCGGGTGTGCCGTGGCCATCAACGATCTCGGCGCGCAGATAGCCGACCAGTTGCTCGCGACTCCACGGGTTGCTGCGTTGCCCCATGCCGACTAGCGCGGGCGCCTGCCAGCCGTCAACGCTGCCGCCCTGCAAGTATTCCGAAGATTTTTCCGCGCCGATCAGGTTCAGCGGCGAATGGCAGCCAGCGCAATGGCCCGGGCCGTCGACCAGATAACGCCCGCGATTCCACGCCGCGCTACGCCCCGCCAGCGGCGTCAGTGGCTCACCGTGCAGGAACAGCAGGTTCCAGAACGCCACCAACGGACGAATATTCATCGGGAAATTCATCTGGCTGTGCTCGGCCGGCGCGTGCACGGCGGGGCCGCTCATCAAGTAGGCATAGGCGTCGGCGATGTCTGCTGCGCTCATGCGCCGGTAGTGCACGTAGGGGAACGCCGGATAGAGGAAGTGACCATCGCGAGCAATGCCTTGACGCATCGCCCGCTCGAAGGCCGGCAGCGACCATTGGCCGATACCGGTCTCAGCATCCGGGGTGATGTTGGTGCTGTACAGCGTGCCGAATGGCGTCACCAGCGGCAGCCCACCGGCCAGATATTCACCGCCGGGGCGGGTATGGCAGACCGCACAATCGCCGGCCTCGACCACCCGCGCGCCGCGTTGCAACTGCGCAGTATCGAACATCGTCGGGCGCTTGATCGGCGCAATTGCCGGGCGCCACATCAGACAAACGGCGCCGATCAGGCCGAGCACCGCGACGACGGCCACGCTGATCCATAACGTTCTGGACTTCAGCAAGTGGCGGTTCATGAGACGGAGAAAAACGCGGCAGGCAATGGCAGAACGGGTGGGATACGGGTCATGACAACGCTCCTTGTGACAGCCGGAAAAGGGCGCCGATGGGGACTACGACGCCAGTGGCGAAAGCGTAGAGAAACCGTCCTCACGGGAGAATCACCCGCGCGCGCAACAGCGCGTTGCGCGAGAAGCAACGCTTGCGCCGTTGCACCGGACGCATCACTGCGTTGCTCGCCGCGTGGATTCTGCGCGTCGCCACAGGGCCGTAGCCTTGGCAGCACTTTCCTGAACTCAATGAGGTGTCATCATGCTCACGGGCAACCCGGCCGTTGCGGCAAATGCCGAACAGCCAACTTCACTGTCCGGCCTGATGGTCGCGTTCCTGGCATTTTGCTGTGGCGCGGTCGTGGCCAATCTTTACTACGCGCAGCCGATCGTCGAACTGATTGCACCGCAGATCGGTCTGTCCAGCGCTAATGCCAGCCTGATCGTTTCGCTGACGCAATTTGGCTACGCGCTGGGCCTGTTACTGCTGGTGCCGCTGGCCGACCTGATGGAAAACCGCCGGCTGGTGGTCGGCTTCACCCTGGCGGCGAGCGTCACATTGCTGTGCGCCGGGCTGACCCATTCACCGTCGATGTTCCTGCTGTTGTCTTTGCTGATCGGTCTGACCTCGGTGGCCGTGCAGATCCTTGTGCCGTTGGCGGCACACCTGGCGCCCGAGGCCAGTCGTGGCCGCGTCGTCGGCAATATCATGAGCGGTCTGCTGCTGGGTATTCTGTTGTCGCGGCCACTGTCGAGCCTGTTGGTTGAAGTGTTCGGCTGGCGCGGGGTGTTTTACAGCGCGGCGGCCCTGATGGCGGTCATCGCACTGGTCACTGCGGTGGCGCTGCCGCGTCGGCTGCCGACGCATAAAGCTTCGTATGCAGCGTTGATCGGTTCGGTGTTTGCCTTGGCCCGGCGCTATCCGCTGTTGCGTCAGCGTTCGCTGTATCAAGGGCTGCTGTTTGCCAGTTTCAGCCTGTTCTGGACTCTCGCGCCGATTGAACTGATGCGTCACCACGGCTTCACTCAGGCACAAGTCGCGATCTTCGCGCTGGTTGGTGCGGTGGGTGCCATTGCGGCGCCGATTGCCGGACGTCTGGCCGATGCCGGGCATGGTCGTCGCGGCACGCTGGTCGCATTGCTGCTGGCGCCGGTTTCGCTGCTGATCGCCGCACTCCCGGGCAGCGGCTATGTTTGGCTGGTGGTGTGCGCGGTGCTGCTGGATTTCGCCGTGCAATTGAACATGGTGCTCGGCCAGCGTGAGGTGTACGCCCTCGATCCGCACAGCCGTGCGCGCCTGAACGCCGTGTACATGACCAGTATTTTCGTCGGCGGCGCGCTGGGGTCGCTGGTTGCGAGCCCGTTGTACGAGCATTTCGGCTGGAACCTGTCCGCCGTCGCTGTGGCGCTGTTGCCAGCGCTGGCGCTTGGCTTGTTCCYGAGTCGCCAGGCCGATGTCTGAACAACCGGCGAGTGCGGGCAAGCACGGCGGTACAAGACGAGGGGGGAACAGTGATGCACAATCATCCGCGTTCCCTTTCGACCGGACCCCGCATATGGACAAGTTGCTGGCACTGAAGATGTTTGTGGAAACCGTGCGCTGCGGGGGCYATTCCTCGGCAGCGCGCAAACTCGGGATATCAACGTCGTCAGTGACACGGCAAGTCGCAGGGCTGGAACACGAGTTGGGCGCGAGCCTGCTCAATCGCACCACGCGCAACACCAGCGTGACCGTTGCCGGCCAGACCTATTTCGAAAAAGCCGTGGCGATTCTCGACGCGATTGACGAGGCCGATGCCGTCGTTGCCGATCGTGGCGCCGAAGCGCAGGGCCGTCTGCGTATCAGCGTGCCGGTGGAGTTCGGTCGGCGCCTGATTGCGCCGCACCTGAGCCGCTTGCTTGAGCGGCATCCGGGACTTGAGATCAGTCTGTCGCTGAGCGATCAGGTCAGCGACCTGCTCAGCGAGCAGATCGATGTTTCGGTGCGACTGGGGTCGTCGGTGGTCAGTGAAGACATCGTCAGCAAACGCGTGGGGCAGTTCGAACGCTGGGTGGTGGCCAGTCCGGCGTATCTGGCGCGTAGCGCAGCGCTCTGTCACCCACGGGATTTGCTGGAGCATCAATGCCTGCGTTTCGATTACGGCGCCACCCACCAGCACTGGACTTTTCAGAATGAAGACGCGCCCATTCAGCTCAACGTGCATGGGCGCCTGCAAAGCAATAATGCCGACATCCTGCGCGAAGCCGCCATCGGCGGCGGCGGGGTGACGCTGCTGGCCGACTGGCTGGTACGCGACGACGTGGCAGCCGGCCGGCTGACCCGCTTGCTTGAGCAGTACGAGGTCAATCCCGGCAGCGCCAGCACGTGCATCAACGCGTTGTATTTACCCAATCACCGAGGGTCCAGCCGGATCAATGTGTTTATCGATTTCCTCATGGAAATTCTCAGCCCGGTGGCCGCGACCACGCCCGCTGCGTGATGCCTGCGGCTCAACGGCGCCCGGTCCGCGTACTGACATCAACCCAAACCGCCAACACCAGGATGCTGCCCTTGACGATCATCTGCCAATAGCTGTCGACGTCGAGCATCGACATGCCGTTGTCCAGACTGGTGATGACCAGCGCGCCGAGGAGGGCGCCGTACACCGTGCCGGAACCGCCGCGCATGGAAGTACCGCCGATAAAGCAGGCGGCGATGGCGTCGAGTTCGCCCATGCTCCCGGCCGAGGGCGAACCGGCGGCGAGGCGCGCAGTGTTGACCACGCCGGCGAGGGCGCACATCACGCCCATGATCCCGAAAATCCACAGCTTCACCGCCTGCACATTGATCCCGGACAGGCGCGTCGCTTCCATGTTGCTGCCCACGGCATAGACGCGCCGCCCGAACACGGTCTGACTGGTCACGTAGCTGAACACGCCCAGCAGAATCAGCAACAGCAGGACCGGCACGGGAATGCCGTCATAGCTGTTCAGCGTCTGCACGAAAGCGGCGAGCACGGCGCCGATCACCAACACGCGGACGACATCACGCACCAACGAATGCGCCGCGAGGCCGTGCAGGGCGCGATTGCGCCGCTGTTTCCAGGTCAGGAACACCGTCAGCGCGAACAACAGAATGCCCAGGCCCGTGCCGATTGCGTGGGGCAGGTAGCCCTGGCCAATGTAGACCAGCTCCGGCGACACCGGCGCAATGGTCGTGCCGCCAGTAATCCCCAACAGAATCCCGCGAAACGCCAGCATGCCGCCCAGACCGACGATAAACGAGGGGATGCGCAGATAAGCCGCCATGTAACCGTTGGCGAGGCCAATCATCAGGCCACACAGGGCGACCAGACTCAGGTTCGCCAACAGCGGAATGTGGTAGACCACATCGAGAATCGCCGCGAGACCCCCGAGCAGACCGAGCAACGAGCCGACCGACAAATCGATCTCGCCGCTGATGATCACCAGCACCATGCCGCAGGCGAGAATGCCGGTGATCGACATTTGCCGCAGCAGATTGGAAAGATTGCGCGGGGTCAGGAATCCGCCCTCGGTCTGCCAGCTGAAGAACAGCCAGATCAGCACCACGGCAAACACCAGCGCGAGCATTTTGTAGCGGGTGAACAGTTGTTTGACCTGATTCATTTACGCGGATTTCCGATCATTATTGTTATGGCTGCCAGGCTGGCTGAGGGCGGCGGCAAGCACCTGTTCCTGGGTGAGTTCATGGTTGATGAAGTCACCACGCAACTGGCCTTCGCCGATCACCAGCACGCGGTCGGAAACGCCAAGCACTTCGGCCAGTTCCGACGAGACCATGATGATCGACACGCCGGCAGCGGCCAGTGCGCCCATCAATTTGTAGATTTCGTATTTGGCGCCGACGTCCACACCTCGGGTCGGCTCATCGAGAATCAGCACCCGGGGTTTGGCCAGCAGCATCTTCGCCAGCACGGCTTTTTGCTGATTGCCCCCCGAGAGGCTGGTGATCGGCAGGAACGGGCTGGCGGTCTTGAGGTGCAGGCGCGAGATTTCCCGATCAATGCAGCCCAGTTCGGCTTCGGCATCGATGCGGGTCAGTTTCGAGTAGTTGTCCAGCACGGCGAGGGTGATGTTCTGGCCAACGCCCAGGTCGGGAATGATGCCTTGACGCTTGCGGTCTTCCGGCACCAGACACAGGCCGGCACGGATGGACTTGAGCGGCGTGCGCGTGTCGATGGGTTGCCCGTCCAGCCAGACTTCGCCCTCGTGCCGACCGGGGTAGGCGCCGAACAGCGCGGTCACCAGTTCGGTGCGGCCGGCACCGACCAGCCCGGCGATACCAAGGATCTCGCCGCGCTTGAGGGCAAAGGAAACATCGTCGACCCGTTTGCGCTTGGGGTTGTCGACGTCGTAGCAGGTAATGTGCCGGGCTTCGAAAATCACCTCGCCAATATCGTGCGGCTCGGAGGGGTAGAGGTTGCTCATTTCCCGCCCGACCATCTGCGTGATGATCTGCGCAATGTCCATGTCGGCCATGGCGGTGGTAGCGATGTGTTTGCCGTCGCGAATCACCGAAATGGTGTCGCACACGGCGGCCACTTCATCGAGCTTGTGCGAGATGTAGACGCAGGCCACGCCTTTGGCTTTGAGGTCGCGGATGATGTCCAGCAACACCTCGATTTCCGAACGGCTCAAGGCTGATGAAGGCTCGTCGAGGATCAGCAGGCGGGCCTTCTTGTTCAGGGCCTTGGCGATTTCCACCAATTGCTGGTAGCCGCCGCCGTACTGCGAAACCGGCAGCGATACGTTCATGTCGGGGACTTTCAATTCGCGCATCAGGGCTTCGGCGCGGTGAATCATCGCCGGGTAATTCATGCGTCCGCCGGGCAGTGTCAGTTCGTGGCCCATGAAAATGTTTTCGGCCACCGACAGGTCGGGCACCAGCGTCAGTTCCTGGTGAATGATGACGATGCCGGCAGCTTCCGTTTCACTGATCGATTGCGCTCTGAGTGGTTGTCCGTCCCAGAGGATTTCACCGTCCCAGCTGCCGTGGGGGTAGACCGCCGAAAGGATCTTCATCAGCGTCGACTTGCCGGCGCCATTCTCGCCGCACAGGCCAACGCACTCGCCGGGCCTGACCTTGATGTCGATGCCGTTCAGCGCTTTGACACCGCCGAAGGTTTTGACGATGCCGTTCATTTGCAGCAGATAGTCGGACATGGAGAGGGCTCGTATATCAAAGACTCACACACCACGAAACCTGTGGGAGCGAGCCTGCTCGCGAAAGCGTCAGTTCAGACAATGCTTCGTTGACTGACACACCGCATTCGCGAGCAGGCTCGCTCCCACAAGGGTTTTCGCATAACCGGGGATTTGTGATGGGGTCACTTCCCGGCAATCTGCGCCTTGGTGTAGAAGCCGTCCTGTTCGAGCAGGTCGATGTTGTCCTTGGTCAGCGGGGTGGGCGTGAGCAGGATGGTGTCGACTTTTTTGCTGCCGTTGTCGTACTGCGAGCTGAAGGCGGGTTTTTCGTTGCGCGCCAGTTGTACCGAGAGCTTGGCGGCTTCGCTGGCGATGAGTTTCAGTGGCTTGTAAACGGTCATGGTTTGCGTGCCGGCGATCACGCGCTTGACTGCGGCAAGGTCGGCGTCCTGCCCGGAAATCGGCACCTTGCCGGCCAGTTGCTGCGCCGCCAGTGCCTGAATGGCGCCGCCGGCCGTGGCGTCGTTGGAGGCGACGATGCCGTCGATTTTGTTGTCGTTGCGGGTCAGGGCGTTTTCAACAATGCTCAACGCTTCGGTCGGGTTCCATTCCTTCACCCACTGCTGGCCGACGATCTTGATATCACCCTTGTCGATGGCCGGTTGCAGCACTTTCATCTGGCCTTCACGGAGGATCTTGGCGTTGTTATCGGTGGGCGCACCACCGAGCAAAAAGTAATTGCCCTTGGGCGCCGCTTTCAGCACGCCGCTGGCCTGCATCTCACCAACTTTTTCGTTATCGAAGGAAATATAGGCGTCGACATCGGCGTTGAGGATCAGGCGATCATAGGACACGACTTTGATCCCGGCCTTCTTCGCTTCGGCCACCGCGTTGGTCAGCACCGTGGCGTTGAACGGCACGATGACGATGACATCGACGCCCCGGGAAATCAGGTTTTCGATCTGGGAGATCTGCTTCTGCTCGTTGGCATCCGCCGATTGCACGAAGACCTTGGCGTCCATTTTTTCTGCCGCCGCAACGAAGTAGTCACGGTCACGCGACCAACGTTCCAGGCGCAGATCATCAATGGAGAAACCGATTTTCGGGTGGGCTGCGTCAGCCAGCACCGGCAGCGACAGCAAGGCCAGAGCAGTGGCCAATAACGTGCGTTTTACGTTCTTCATATGGGGCGTCCTTTTATTGTTGTTGGAAAGACACGGCCTGACGATGAGTATCGGGCTGGTAAAACTGTAGAGAATCCGCAGACGCCGCAGGCACAGAATTGTCGTGCAATTGTCACAGCGTCGAAGCGCCGGCAGATTCCCGTAGCAATCAGCGATAGAGGTAGCGGTTGACGATGTTCTCGAGCATTTCCTGGCGGCCGCTGACGGCTTGCGGGTTCAACTCGTTGGTGAACGCGAGCTCGGCCAACGACTCAAGGTTGAAGTCACCCGTCAACACCGCCTGCCCGAACGGCTGCTGCCAACCGGCGTAGCGTTGGTCCTTGAGCCGTTGCAGCTCGTCGTTCTGCACCATGGCCGCTGCGCGTTCTAGCGACAGGGCGAGAACGTCCATGGCGCCGACGTGGCCATGGAACAGATCGATCTGATCGAGGCTCTGGCGGCGAACCTTGGAGTCGAAGTTGAAACCGCCATTCTTGAAGCCGCCGGCCTTGAGAATTTCATAGGAGGCCAAGGTCATTTCTTCGACGCTGTTGGGGAATTGGTCGGTGTCCCAGCCGTTTTGCGGATCGCCACGGTTGGCGTCGATGCTGCCGAAAATCCCCAAGGAGACGGCCGTCGCAATTTCGTGATGAAAGCTATGCCCGGCCAGGGTAGCGTGGTTGGCTTCGATGTTGACCTTGATTTCGTGCTCCAGTCCGAACTGCTGAAGAAAGCCGAACACGGTGGCGCTGTCGTAATCGTATTGGTGCTTGGTCGGCTCCTGCGGCTTAGGTTCGATCAGCAGGTCGCCGGTGAAACCGATCTTGTGCTTGTGCTCGACCACCATGCGCATAAAGCGGCCCAGCTGTTCGCGTTCACGCTTCAAGTCCGTGTTGAGCAAGGTTTCATAGCCTTCGCGGCCGCCCCACAACACGTAGTTGGCGCCTTTCAGGCGATGGGTCGCGTTCATGGCGCTGAACACCTGGGCAGCGGCGCAGGCGAACACTTCCGGATCGGGGTTGCTCGCGGCGCCGGCAGCGAAACGCGGGTTGCTGAAGCAATTGGCGGTGCCCCACAACAGCTTGATCCCGCTTTGTTCCTGATGTCGCTCGAGGTGATCAACCATCTGTGCGAAATGGTTGCGGTACTCCTTCAGTGACTGGCCTTCCGGAGCGACGTCCGTGTCATGGAAGCAGTAATAGTCGATACCCAGTTTGGAGAAGAATTCGAAGGCCGCGGCTGCTTTGCCGATCGCCAATTCCATGGGATCGCCGGCGTGTTGCCAAGGGCGCTTGAACGTCCCCGCACCGAACACATCGGAACCCGGCCAGACGAACGTGTGCCAGTAACAGGCGGCCATGCGCAGGTGTTCGCGCATGGGTTTGCCGAGGATGAGTTTGTCGGCGTCGTAGTGACGGAAGGAGAGGGGGGAATCGCTGTTTGGGCCTTCGTAGCGAATCGGCTCGACATCAGGGAAATACTGCATGGACCTTGTCCTTGTTGTTCTTGGCGGTGTCTCGATACTAGCAACGGCCCCGACCCCGCTGATTATGAAAAGCATCAACACGGGGTGCGATTTTGCGTATTGAGCTTCTTCGACCAGGCGCCTAGTCTGTGTCAATCGCCTCTGTGACAAGGGGCTCGGGACAAGCATAAAAACAATGAAAACCGTACCGCCTGTTCACCGCATCGCTCTGTTGTTCAACGGCAGCAAGATCTACGACCGTGGCATCATCAGCGGCATCGGCAACTACCTGAGCAGCACTCGGGCCTCCTGGGACCTGTTTCTGGAAGAGGATTTTCTCTGTCGTTTGAAAGGCATCGAGCGCTGGCAGGGTGACGGGATCATCGCCGACTTCGACGATCCGCTGATTGGCGAGGCGTTGGCCGACATTCAGTTGCCGGTGGTGGCAGTAGGGGGCTCGTACGAGGATAAGCGCGCCTATCCGAAAGCGATTCCCTACGTCGCCACCGATAACAACGCACTGATAACGCTGGCCTACACGCACTTGATCGAGGCGGGACTGCAGCGTTTCGCCTGTTTCAGCCTGCCTGAAGCGCAAGCCAATCGCTGGGCGCAAGAGCGCGAAAAAGCCTTCCGCAAATTGATGAAGCGCGATGGTCTGCACGGCGAAATCTATCGCGGCATGGGCACCAGCGCACCGCTGTGGGACAGCGCCGTCGAACAACTGATCGCCTGGTTGCAAAGCCTGCCCAAACCCATCGGCATCATCGCCGTCAGCGACGCCCGTGCGCGCCAGTTGCTGCAAGCCTGCCTGACTGCCGGTATCGCCGTGCCGGAACAGGTGGCATTGATCGGCATCGACAACGACCCGCTGACCCGCAGCCTGACCCGCGTGCCGCTGAGCTCAGTCATCCAGGGCACCGAAACCATGGGCCGTACCGCCGCGCAATTACTCCATCAGATGCTCCATGGCATGCCGTCCACCGGTACACAAATCCTGATTCCTCCCGATGCGGTCAACGTGCAGGTGTCGAGCTTGCACCAGCCTTTGGGCAATCCCTACGTCATGCAAGCGCTGCTGTTCATCCGTCAATACGCTTGCCAAGGCATCAAAACGGCGCAGGTGGCGGCGTATGTCGGGGTGTCGCGCTCATCACTCGAAACGCATTTCCGCGCCGAGCGAGGCTGCAGCGTGCATGACGAGATCCTGCGTTTCAAGCTGGCAGCCGCCACCAGCGGATTGAAAAATACTGACTCGGTGATCGCCGACGTGGCGCGCAGTTGCGGGTTTAAATCTGCGCAGTATCTGCACACGGTGTTTCGCCGGGAGTTTGGCTGTACGCCGCGGGAGTATCAGCAAGGGGCAGGGATGCGCTGATGGAATACCGGAAATGAGGTTAGAGTGGGCATCAATGTCTTGATTGTTGCGTGAACAATGAATCGTCCGCTGTTCGTTTCTCTGGATGGGCCCAAAGGCACCGGCAAAACCACACTGTTGGAGGCCGTTACGCAAGTACTGAGGGCAGGCAACCAGAAAGTCATCCGGCTTTGCGAGAGAAAAAGCGATCCGTTCAGGGGTGAAACCATGGCCTTGATTAACACTCTGGCGAGAAATCCTTGCCGGGATCTGGAGTGGGCTGTGTGTCAGCGCCTCGCGGATAGCCGTCGCTGGATCTCCCAGAACGTTCTGACGAAGCAGCCGCTGGACAGCATCATCCTGATCGATCGCTGGTATCCCTCGGATGCCGCGTTTCGCCAAACCATCCCGTTTGCCGAGATTCTTCAATTGAATAGGGAGAGAGACGTGCGGGTGCCAGATCTGCATGTCGGCGTCGTCACCGATCCGGATATTTCGTGGGCGAGGGCGGCGACGCGCTCGCGGGGACTGGGCGGCACTGTGATCCAGAAGCACGCCGCACATGTGGCGTGTACGGAAATGTTCGAGCAAGCGGTCAAGGATCACGGCTGGATGTTGTGCCGTAATGAAGGAACGGTTGAGGAGGCGACGATGCTGGTGGTTTCTCGGATCAATGAGGTGCTTGGGTTGAACGTCGAAGTGGATGCCAGGCTTGGCGCTCAGGGTATCGCATAGACCTTGAACAGTTTGTCCGCCGTGTCGCTGGCAACCGCCACGTGCGATTCACAGGAAGGCCAGAGGCTGTAGTTGATAGCTTGGTCGCAAACTACTCTCGGCATTACGAATAAACTTCTGCGCCGCCCGGTGCTCAATTGACGTAGTCATTGAAGGATTGCACATGATCGCTCGTTGGCGCTGCAACATGAAAAGGATCAACTGACCTCACTGGCTAGCAGAATCACACGGTAGGCTTATTGAGTTGGATTCTTCGGTTTAGTGGCAGCTTCTGCATTCTCGAGAAAGCCTCGCGCCAATTGCTGGTACAACTCAGGGCCCATTCTTGAACTGACAGCCTTGGCAATCAGGGCTACCGCCATAAGACTGATCACCATACTGTGGCTATCAATCATCTCCATCACAATGATTGCGGAGGTGATTGGCGACTGAGTAACGGCCGCCAGAAAACCAACCATGCAGAGTGCAATAGTGGGCTGCGCGGCCAGATGGAATAGCTCTGCGGTATTGGCGCCTACTGCGGCCCCTACAGCGAGCGAGGGAGCGAAAATGCCTCCGGGAATACCAGAGAAGTAGCTCACTACGGTCGCCAGGAAGCGAGTAATGGGAGCGTGCCATGGCAGGACTACATCAGATGCGATGACCTGAGAGGTAATGCCGTATCCACTACCAAACGACATTCCGCCACTCAGCCAACCCAATAGAGCGACGACCAATCCACAAATGCCGGCAAACCATACTGGGTGCAGGCGCCGCCATTGCCAGATGATGAACTGCGGATGCCGCTGTGGCCATAACAACATTCGACTAAATAAACCACCCAATAGCCCGCAACCAATCCCTATGACTAATGCCGGGACGACTATGTCGAGGTTGATGTCCTGAATGCCGAAATGACCGAAATAGTTGTAGTTTCCCTGTAAGGCAATGGCAACCATCCCAGACAGGATGATGGTGCTGAGCAGAACACCGCTGGTACGGGTTTCCAACTTGCGTCCCAGTTCTTCTACCGCGAATGCGATCCCGGCCAAGGGCGTATTGAATGCAGCCGCAATACCCGCAGCACCTCCCGCCAGAATGAGATCCTCGCTGCGCACGATTCGCGCATTGGGCAGGAAGCGGTGAAAGAAGTGCATGATGGATGCGGCAACCTGGACTGATGGGCCTTCGCGTCCCGCCGAAAAGCCGCCGGTCAGCGCCAGAGTTCCGAGGCTTATTTTGGCGAAAGCAATGCGCAATGAAACCAGTCTGTTAATGGGCTTACCTTGACGCGCAAGTCGTGTTGCTGCAATTACCTGCGGAATTCCGCTGCCTTGGGCGCCGACGAAAAAGCGTGTTGTCAGCCAGACTACGAGCATGCCGATCAGTGGGGTGTAAACAAGAGGAAGCCACGCTCGCTCTGCGGTCTGTTGAGCAAACTGCGCCAGGGCTATGTCCGCGAGCCTTGCAAACGCCACCACCAGCAAGCCGGCTATGGTTGCCGCAATCCATAATGTGACTCTAGTACGCCAGCGCATGGAGGCGAAGCCTCGGCGTAACAGCATTATCGGTTTGATCACCCGAAGGGCTCCCCTTGAAGTCGCCATATTGACCGCAAGACTAACCAAATAAGCAGCTTGTTCCAAACAGCTTTGGCAGCGCCACAAGACAGGCTCTTTTGGCGCTTACAGGTATTGATCTATCCAGTGATAGGACTAATACCTCCAAAAAACCGGTGTAACGAGTACCAGCACGGTAAGTATCTCCAGCCGTCCCAGCAGCATGCCAATGGTCAGCAACCATTTTGCTGCGTCAGGTAATGATGAGAAGTTACCAGCGGGCCCAATGATTGTGCCCAAGCCTGGTCCCACGTTGCACACCGCCGTAGCAGCTCCGCTCAACGCTGTCGTCCAATCCAGTCCGATCAGGGCGAGTCCCAGAGCGATCACTGCAATGGTGATGGTGAAGAAAAATGAGAAGGTCAAAAGCGAACGCAAGATCTCTTCGTCAATCGGATGACCGTTGTACTTCTTTTGAATCACCGCACGAGGATGGATCAACTGCTTCAGGCTACTCACTAATAGAGCACCAGCAACCTGGAAACGGAAAATTTTAAGGCCACCAGCTGTTGAGCCTGAACACCCGCCGACGAAGGTCAGATAGAAAAAAAGCAAGACTGCGAAGCTGCCCCACAAGGTGTAATCACCTACAGCAATTCCGGTGGTCGTGACAACCGAGGTCACATTGACCGCCACGATACGAAACGCATCCCACCATCCGTAGTCGCTGTGGAAACACAGCCATGTCCCCACCGCTAGCCAAATCACAATCAGGAAACCAATAAACCCGCGTACCTGGTGATCCTTGAGCAGCGCACGCCGATTGCCGCGCAATGTCGCGACATAGAGGGTAAACGGCAGGCTACCCAGAATCATGATGACCACCGCGATCCAGTGAATCGCTGGCTGCGTCCAATGCCCAAGCGAGGCGTCAGAAGTAGAGAACCCGCCAGTCGAGATCAACGACATGGCATGGTTGACCGCTTCAAACGGCGTCATGCCGGCGATCCAGAGAGCTGCTGCCCCGGCGCCAGTGAGCCCAAAATAGAGAAAGAGAATGGACTTGGCTGCCACATGAGAGCGAGGTGTTACTTTCTCCGACCAGTCTGAGGACTCTGTCTGGAAAAGACGCATCCCCCCCACTCGCAGCAGTGGAAGGATCGCCACAGCCATGCCGATGAAGCCGATACCACCCAACCAGTGCAGCATTGAGCGCCAGATCAACAATCCAGGTGAAGCGGTATCCAAACCACTCAAGACAGTTGAACCCGTGGTTGTAATGCCGGACATCGTTTCAAAAAAAGCGTCGGTGTAACTGATCTGACTGATGAACACCATCGGCAACGCCGCGAAGGTACATACCGCCACCCAACTGCAAGTCGTTAGTAGATACATATCTCTTGGACGAAGCTGGGCATTGTCTGGACGACCTCGCGCTATCAAAAGGAGGCCAGTGCTGAAGGTAATCAAGCTCGACCAGAGGAAGGCCGACAGGTCATCGCTGCGCTCATAGGCAACCAGTGTGATCATGGGAATAGCCATGCTCACAGCCAGCGTTATTAGAAAAATACCCAGAATGAAACCGATGAGCCGTAGTGCTGCAAGTGACATGAAAGGAACCTACTGATTTAGCGCCGTGCAGTATTGGACGACGAACCCTTCAGCCCCGTAAATTTTGCGTAAAATTTTTCCCTCAACCCATTAGAGATGGCACCCCATTATGGGGGAGGAACTAGCTTGCTCAGGTTTTCTGAATAGCCTGATGAAGCTTTTATAGAAACAGGATGAGCAAAACCGCAACAGCCACACAGCTATCGCGGTTGTTCTGCGTTTTAACGGTTAGCGTCGGCCAAGCCAGCCTCGATGAAGCGAACGGAGCTCTCCATAGCCTGCTGACCTTCAGGCAGCATTGTGGCGTAGAAGTGCCAGGCGTGGAACATCGCTGGCCATACTTCCAGGTTCACGCGAACGCGGTTATCAGCCAGGTGAGTTGCAAGGCGCATTGCATCACTCAACATCAGCTCGTTCTCGCCGATCTGCACCAAGATCGGTGGAAGACCGGTGACGTCCGCGAACACAGGTGAGGCCAGAGGATGACTGGCCAATGTGTCGCCCAGGAATGCTCTGGCGAGGATGTCCAGGACAGGCTTGGAGTTCAGAGGATCCAGACCTTCACGGTTGCTCATGGAAGCACCGGTGTGTTCGAGGTTCGCCCATGGTGAGATGGAGGAGCCAACCGCAGGCAATGGAAGCCCTTTCGATTTAGCCGCGACCATGACGCTGACAACCATTGCGCCGCCAGCCGACTCGCCAGAGAACGCAATTTTGTAAGCCGGAATTTTCTGCTCAAGCAACCATTCGTAAGCGCGCAATGTGTCGTCAATAGAGGCTGGAAACTTGTGCTCAGGAGCGAGTCGGTAGTCCGGCATGTACACACGAGCACCGAGCATTTTCGCGTAGTTGCCGCCGATACCGTGGTAGCCGTCTGGACGTCCTACAATGTAGGCGCCGCCGTGGATGTACATCACGACCGCGTCGGTTTTGATCTCGTCCGGAGTAACCAGTGTGCCGAGTACGCCACCCATGTCGACTGCTTCGAATTTAACGCCAGCTGGCGCTGGATTTTGCGCGAGCATTTTTGCGTAAGAGTCGCGGATGTCGCTCATTTTTGTGGTGGTATCGATTCCCTTGAGAACGGGTACCAGATCGCTAAGGCTATTGGCCCAGGTTTGGACGGCTGCTTGGACTTTAGTGTTCATAATGACCTCAATTGATCGTTGGGAGTGGATTAGCTAATTGAGATACTATGCTTACTATTGGGGAACAGGGTTCCCCATAACAGGTGCCAAGCCGCCCGAACGTTGAGACCACCGAGGCCGTATGGAACTCCATAACCTGAATGATATTGCCGCGTTTGTGAGCTCGGTAAACGCTGGAAGCTTCACTGCGGCGGCAAAACAGCTTGGCCTTACGCGCTCTGCAGTGGGGAAGTCGATAGTCAGGCTCGAGGCTCGTTTACAGGTACGTTTACTGAATCGCACTACGCGTAGCTTGAGCATGACCGATGACGGCCAGGTTCTGTATGAGCGCTGTGTGGGCGTTCTTCAGGATCTGGACGACGTGGAGGATGCCCTTGCGTTTCGTCGTTCGACACCCAGCGGGCGACTGCGGATGAGTCTGCCGGTTGCGCTGGGCAGACTTCATGTCCTTCAGCACATCGAGTGCTGCCTTAAGGATTGGCCCTCCCTGAGCGTGGATATCACCTTTTCTGACAGGCTGGTCGATCTGATCGATGAGGGATTTGATTTGGCCATGCGCATCGGGCCACCGAAGGAAGATTCTCGGTTGTTAACGCGCACTGTGGCCTACCAACAAATGATTACCTGCGCTTCACCCAAGTATTTGTCTGATCATGCCGAGCCTAAAACGCCGGAGGATTTATCCGAGCACCAGTGCCTGCATTTCGTGAGTGGTGGGAGATTGCTTCCCTGGAATTTTCGCGTGAATGGTAGCGCTGTGTCCGTTACTCATGGTGGAAGGCTACAGATGGACAGTGCTGAGTCATTACACCAGTCAGCTGTCGCTGGCCTGGGCATCGCGACTCTTCCTTCCTACGTGGTGAACGACGATTTGAGGAGCGGCAAGCTTGTTCAATTGCTCGCTGGGTATGCAGAGGCCGCAGAGCCCATTCGGGTGATCTACCCTAGCAAGCGGCACCTCTCTCCAAAAATTCGACTCTTCATCGATAAGCTCGTGGAGGCTTGGTCACCATGCCCACCATGGGAGCATCACCTAGGGGAAGGCACTCACTCAGGTTGATCAGTGAGCGAGGTGCGTAATTGCAATTACAGAGGCAACGATGATGAATTCAACCTGGGCAGATCAAGTGGCACTTGTGAGTGGAGCGGGCAGTGAGCTTGGAATCGGTATGGCCATTGCCCATCGCCTTGGCGCTCAAGGGGCCAAGTTGATCGTCACGGCAAGCAGCGCACGCATCAATGAGCGGGTTGCGGAGTTACGTGCCGCCGGCTTCGAAGCAGTGGGTCGACCGGTCGACTTGACTCAGGAAAATCAGGTGAGTGAATTCGTCGCTTGGGCTGAGGCCGTCTGGGGCCGCATCGATATTCTTGTAAATAATGCCGGTATGGCGATGCAAGGGAGTCCAGAACAGTTCTCCGAGTTCACGAGTACGAGCCTCGAAAGCTGGAATCTTTCCATCGCGAGAAATCTGACAACTGCGTTTCTGTTAACCCAAGGCGTGTTGCCTGGGATGCGAGCGAGAGGCTATGGCCGCATAGTGAACATCAGCTCAACTACCGGCACACGGGCCAGTAATCCAGGGGAGGCTGCTTACAGTGCTGCAAAGGCGGGAATGGTAGGAATGAACATGAGTCTAGCCATTGAGGTGGCTCATCAAGGTATCACGGTGAATTCAGTTGCCCCTGGCTGGATAGCTACAGGGTCGAGCACGCCTGATGAAGTCAAAGCCGCATGTTCTACGCCTCTCGGGAGAGCGGGGCGCCCAGACGAAGTGGCCGCAGCCGTTGTATTCCTGGCTTCACCTGAAGCGAGTTACATCACCGGTGAACTGCTCGTGGTGGATGGAGGCAATTGTCTGGTTGAGAACAAAGCGGGTTAAGACATTTTAATTCCTGAGAGGGACCTCAACGTTGCCTGAACTGCGCCGCGCTGACTCACTGCTCCAGCAAAAACCGCTCAATTTCCTCAACGGTACTGCGCGCCGTTCGGGTCACGCCGATCAGTGTCGCGGAAGCGGCACCAGTCCAGTCGCCATAACCCACCAACCACAAACGCGGTTCCTGAATCGAATGCGTACCTTTGACGGTCACGCGCCCGTCGGCGGAACACACGCCCAGTGATTCCAGATAGCCGAGGGCAGGGCGGAAGCCGGTGCACCAGATCACCGCGTCGACCGGCGTTTGCGAGCCATCAGCCCAAGTCACGCCGGTCTCGGTGAAGCGCAGGAACGGCCGAACCGCGTGCAACACGCCGCGCTCCCGTGCCTCAACGACTGGCGGCACCATCACGATATCGCCCAGGCCGCCAACGGGCTGTTCAATGACGATGCCGGCCAGTTGCGCTTTCCAGCGCTCGGTGGCTCGCTCGAAGAGCACGCGTCCATCAACGTCATCGGCAAGAAACTCTGGCGGCTGCGGAGTAACCCAAGTGGCATCGGCCACTTGCGAGACTTCAGCGAGGATCTGCGCACCGGAGTTGCCACCGCCCACCACCAGGACTTTTTTTCCCGCAAACGGCTTGGCGTTAACGTAGTGGGCCGAATGCAATTGCTGGCCGGTAAAGTTTTCGCTGCCGGGGTAATGCGGCAGGTAGGGATGGCGCCAGGTGCCGGTCGCACTGACCACGGTGCGGGCCAGCCAATTGCGACCCTGGGCTTTTACGTTGAGGTGATTGCCCCGACGTTCAATAGCGTTGACCCAGTAGGGCCGTGCGACAGGAAATTGGTAGCGTTGCTCATACTGGCGCAGGTAATCGACTACGTTGTCGCGACTGGGGTAACCGTCAGTGACCGGAGGCATCATCCAACCGGCGATGGAACTCCAGGTCGACGGTGAAAACAGTCGCAGGGAATCCCAGCCATGCCGCCAGGCGCCACCCGGTGCTGCTTCGGCATCTATAATCACAAAGGAACGCCCGGTACGGCGCAGGAAGTAAGCGACGGCGAGTGCAGACTGGCCACCGCCAATAATCGCAACATCCACTTCGGCAGGCATGGGGAATCCTTGGGTCAGCGAAAGTCAGGTCAAGTTAATCCATTTGAAGTGGACGTTTGTTGATGTTGCTCAATCGGCGGCGTTGTAATGGATATGATTTAACATAATATACATTACACGTAACAAGATGTTTCGAGATTAGCCACGTTGCCCGCGAGATTTCATTCTCCTGCAATGCTCCAAACCGGCTTTCCCTCCAACCTGATTAATCATTTGAATCTGCATCGCTCAATCCTCATCCCGCGTCAGCTTTTCAATCAATGCTCGATGCTGTGGAAACGCTGTCGTGAGCTTCTGGCGATTCCCCATCTCCATGTCGGCAAAATCAAATCCTGGCGAAACCGCTTCACTGATCAATCCAAATCCGTTTGTCCCGTCCAGCAATCGTGATGCTTTCCAGATGCCGCCCGGTACGTGCAATTGCAAACGCTGTCCTGCGAGAACATCGTTGCCCATGATGACTGTCTGCAATGAACCGTCCGCATGGATCAGGCTGTATTCGAGTGCGTCGCCCAAGTGGAAATAATGCAGGATGTCAGACTGATTGAAATGAAACTGGCCCACCGGTGATTGCTCGGTCAGCAGATAGTAGATCGACGTCATCAGGTAACGTGGGCCGCCAGCGGTTTCGAGCCAATCGCGATGGTCTGACTGATAGGTTCTCCGAAAATAGCCGCCTTCGAGATGAGGCTCGAGATTCAGCGCATTGATCACGTCTTGTGTGCTTGCTTTACGTTGAATCATCGCCCGCCCCCTTGATTTTATGGTGGTTTTTTATAGCTCAACTAAACGACCATTTAGTGTAGTTAAGCGCATATCGAAGACGAATGACGAATTTTTCAGACAAATTTCGATCTTTCGCTGATTCACTCCTCACTCGGGTCATAACTGTTCACATTGGGCACTTGCAGATGCAGGCGGCCAAGCAAGTCGACCAACGTATCGACCTCAGCCGGGGTCAATCCGCTGAGTAGACGCGACTCACGCTCGAGTGCAACTTTGAGCACGCGGTCATGCAGTTCTTTACCGCTGGCCGTCAATCGCACGGTGTAACGCCGTGCATCCTTGGGATCCAACTGACTAGTGATCCGCCCCGCTGCTTCCAGCGTCTGCAATGAACGACTGACAGCGCTCTTGTCGAGTCCGATCGCCTGGCAGATTCGATTGGCGGTGATGTCGGATTCAACGGCGAGCATCGAAAGCATCCGCCATTCAACCACGCCGATTCCGAAGTGTTTGCGGTAGCACTGGGAAGCCCCGGTGGCGAGTTTGTTCGCCAGGAACGTCACCAAGCCAGGTACATAACGCGACAGGTTCAGTTGTGTATCGGTAGGCATCGAGAAAACACCGTAGATCGAAGATCTTGCAATATAGTTGACACCGCAACTAAATTATCTGAGGATTCACTCAGCCTGTCATTGCGGACGATGCGCCGCATGATACGCCGTAGCACAACCTCAAAAAAATAATTAACAGGTCTTGCTTATGAACTCTCGCCAGCCGTGCCCTTCCTTGGCGCCCATGATTACCCACCCTTTCTACTTCTTCTTGCCCGGCTGATTCGTCACCCGCAAACCCCCTTTCGTTTTTCAGCAGCCACTTAAATGTGGAGGGAGAAGTCATGCTTCAAGTCAACGTCACCCGCAAAGTCGTCGAGGCCGAGGGCATCTGCAGTTTCGAGCTGTGCGCAGCGGACGATCAGCCATTACCACCGTTCAACGCCGGTGCTCACATCGACATCCACATTGCCGGCGGCCTTACCCGGCAATACTCGCTGTGCAATGACTCCCGAGAGCGTCATCGCTACGTGATCAGTGTGCTGAAGGATCCTGCCTCGCGCGGCGGTTCCAACGCGATGCACGACAGCATCAGTCAGGGACAGACACTCAGCATCAGCGAACCACGCAACCTCTTCCCAATCGCGGACTCAGCCAACCGTCACCTGCTGTTTGGCGGTGGGATTGGCATTACGCCGATGCTGGCGATGGCCCATGAACTTCATCATCAAGGCGCGGATTTCGAGCTGCATTACAGCTTTCGATCCAGCGAGCGTGCCGCGTTTATCCAATACCTGCGACAAGCGCCGTTCGCCAGCCACGTGCATTTGCATGACGACAGCGGATCACCCGAACAGAAACTCGATGCAACCGCCCTCCTCGCCGCGCCAGGTACCACGACTCACCTTTACGTGTGCGGCCCCGCCGGTTTCATGAATTTCATCCTCGACACCGCGCAGGCCGCTGGCTGGCCCGAAGATCGCGTGCACAGAGAGTTCTTCGCCGCTGCTCCCCTCGATGAACGCGCTGATATGCCCTTCGAAGTTCAGCTGGCCAGCACAGGGCAGATTTTTTACATCCCCGCCGATCGCACCGTTTTCGAAGTGCTCGATGAGGCCGGGATTGCCATCGAATCATCGTGCGAGCAAGGCGTCTGCGGCACCTGTGTCACGGGCTTGCTCGAAGGCATTGCCGATCATCGTGATCAGTTCATGACGGCTGCAGAACACGCTGCCAATGACCGTTTCACCCCGTGCTGCTCACGTGCCAAATCGCCCCGCCTGGTATTGGATCTATGACCTGAACCGAGCACCGACCGCTCGCCGGAGAACATCATGACTACCGCTGCTCAACCCCTTGCACACGAAATCGCCCCGGCCACCGTGCCTAGTTTCCCGCTCGATCAATGGTACGTCGCAGCCTTGAGTCGAGAACTCACAAACCAACCCCTTGGCCGCACGTTGCTGAATAAACCAGTGGTGCTTTTTCGCACGGCAGATAATCAAGTCGCCGCGCTGGAAGACCGCTGCTGCCATCGTGCATTGCCCTTGTCTGGCGGCACGGTGGAGGAACGCGGTTTGCGCTGCGGTTACCACGGCCTGCTATTCAATGAAGACGGTAAATGCATTGAAATTCCGGGACAGGACAAGATCCCGAGCAAAGCCAAAGTCCCTTCCTACCCCGTCCAGGAACAGGACCAGATCATCTGGATCTGGTTCGGCAGCGCTCAGCATCCGCAGCCGACATTCGCGCCGCCGGTCTACGACGTGCACAGCAGCGGTAAATACCTGTTCGACGGTGATGTCTATCACTACGACGCGCCTTATCAACTCATCCACGACAACCTCATGGATCTTAGTCACCTGGGCTATGTCCATCTGCACACCATTGGCGGCAACGCCAGCATCCACATGAACGCGAAGATGAACGTCGATGGTGATGACTCAATGGTTCGCGTGGTTCGCCACATGCCCGACTCCGTTCCGCCGCCGACCTACACCGCGGCCTACCCGTTCAAAGGCAACATCGACCGCTGGCAGGAGATCGAATTTCACTTCAATCACCTGCGCATCTGGACCGGCGCGATAGATGCGGGCACGGACGATCTGCACAACCTGGATCGGGGCGGTTTTCATATGCGCGGCTTTCACGGCGTAACGCCGGAAACAGACACCACAAGCCATTACTTCTGGACCATGGCCACCAACCCTGAACATGATCCCGAGGCCGTCACAGCCAAAGTTCTGCATCAGACGCGATTGACGTTCGACGAAGACAAAGTGGTGATCGAAGCGCAGTACCAGAACATGTGCCGGTTCGGTACGCGCCCGATGATTGATATTCACGTCGACGTCGGGGCCAATCGTGCCCGCAGAATCATCGAGCGACTGCGCAATCCAACGGGTTGATTGCTTCAGAACAGTGGCGGCGGCAAACGCCGTCCACTGTGTTCAAAGCCTGCCGTTCTCTTACTGTCGTTGAAAGAATGCCTCAAACAGCCCGATCACTCTTCGAAAATAGCCACTGCGCGCACAAAACCTGCCGACGCATGCCGGATCTTGTAGGGAAAGCACGACACCGTGAAACCACTCGTAGGCAGGGACTCAAGGTTGGCCAGTTTTTCCATTTGCCCGTAGCCGATATCGCGCCCGGCCTTATGCCCTTCCCAGATGATCGAGGCATCGCCGCTGGAGGCAAAACGTTCACGGGTGTACTTGAACGGCGCGTCCCAGCTCCAGGCATCGGTGCCGACCACGCGTACGCCGCGTTCCAGCAGATACATCGTCGCTTCGCGTCCCATACCAATGCCGGCGTCGAGATACCCGGGCTGACCGAACAGTGCACCGGCGCGTGTGTTGATCAGCACGATATCCAGCGGTTGCAGCGTGTGCTCGATACGCGCCAACTCCGCTTCGACCTCTTCTGCCGTGACCACGTGACCGTCGGGCAGATGGCGAAAATCCAGTTTGACCCCCGGCTGCAAACACCAGTCCAGCGGCAACTCATCAATGCCAAATGCCGGCTCGCCGCCATCGGTGGTCGAGGCGTAATGCCACGGCGCATCCATGTGGGTGCCGCTGTGAGTGGTGATCTGTAAGCGCTCGGCGGCCCACGATTCATGGCCGGGCATCTGCTCAAGCTGCAAACCCGGAAACATCGCCGCCATCTCCGGCCAGCCTTGCTGGTGGTCCATGTAATCGATTTTCGGCAACAGCGGTGGCGGGTCTGTGTAGGGGTTGTTATCGAGGGTCACCGAAAGGTCGACCAAACGACGTTTACGCGGGATGGGCTGTGACATGAGGCGTGTCTCCGTTCAACGGCAGAGGCCGATATGGGGCTGGGTTGAGGGCGTTGCGAATAAGTGTGGCGACGTTGCCGTCATGGCAGAAACCGGCAGCGCGGGCCTGCGGGGTTTTCAAGGGCGGCATGCGCCCGAACAGGGTTTCGAGCTCAAGGTCAGCGGCGAAACTGATCAGCGCACGGCGTTGCTCGCCGTAAGTTGCCGCCAGTGCATCACTGACCTGGGCGATGGACAAGTGCAGCACCGGCAGTTGCCAGACCCGCTGTTGCGCGGTGGCGTCATCCAGTTCGGCGGCGTGGATCAGGTTGTTCACGCAACAGCGCGCCGACATCCACCACGCTGTTGCTTGCGGTGATACCGGGCAGCAATACTCAGCGCCCTCGGCAAAGGCACGCATCAAGTCGCTCATGAAAGCCGAGCGCAAGCCGTTGGGTTCGCGCGGGCGCGCGACAATGCCCGGCAGGCGCACCGCGCGGCTGTCGACTTCACCGCGCCGACCCAGATCGATCAGCGCGCGCTCGACCATCATCTTGTGTGTGCCGTACGACAATTGCGGGTGCAGTTCAGCCTGTTCGTTCATCTTCGCCGGCAGATCAGCGCCATACACCGCAACGCTGCTGGCATACACCAGCACCGGAGGTCGCGCCTTGTTGCGCAGTTGATCGAGCAGTTCGAGGCTGGCCAGCAGGTTGACCTGATAACCCGATTCGTAATGCGCCTCCGCCGCTCCGCCGGGGACGCTGACCAAGTGAAACACCACATCGATGCCATCGGCGAGGACACGGCGCATCAACGCCGCATCCGTCACGCTGCCGCTGTGCCGACGCAGGCGCGGGTCGTCTGGCAGGCCTTGGACATCGGTGTCCAGCACCAGCAACGAACGAATGACTTGCCCGCGCAAACTGCCGCGTGCGAGCAGACAACGCAGCAGTTCGCGGCCGACAAAGCCATTGGCTCCGGTAATCAGTACACGCATGGGTGTTCCTCAGCCGTTGGCCTTGACGACGCGTTGATCGATCGCACCARACAGTGACTGACCATCGCTGCCGGTGACGTCCATGCGCACGCGATCACCGAAACGCATGAAGCCAGTCACCGGAGCGCCCTGCTCGATCATCTCGATGGCCCGGCGTTCGGCGATGCACGCCGAGCCGACGTTGCGCTCGGCGTTCGACACCGTGCCGGAACCGATCAGCGTGCCGGCGCGCAAGCGTCGGGTTAAGGCTGCGTGGGCGATCAGTTGGCCAAAATGAAAGTTCATTTGCGCGCCGTGCGGCTGGCCAAACCACTCACCGTTCCAGTGCACTTGCAGGGGCAAATTGACGCGACCGTCTCGCCAGGCTTCGCCGAGTTCATCCGGAGTAATCGCCAGCGGAGCAAAACTGGAGGACGGCTTGGCTTGCAGAAATCCAAAACCGGTGCGCATTTCACGCGGTGCCAGCGCACGCAGGCTGACATCGTTGATCTGCAGGATCAGCTTGATGTGCTGCAACGCGTTTTCCGCCGAACAGCCCATCGGCACATCATCGACCAGCACGACAAATTCGCCTTCGAAATCGATGCCCTGGCTTTCGCTCGGCAGTTCGATGTCATCGTGTGCGCCGATGAAGTCATCACCGGCGCCCTGATACATCAACGGCGTACGGTCAGCGCCTTCGATCGGGTCGAGGTTGAACGCCTTCTGCATCAGTGCACCGTGACTGAGAAACGCCGAGCCGTCGCACCATTGATAAGCACGCGGCAACGGCGCCATCGCCTGCGCGGGGTCGAAGGCAAAGGCCTCGCGGCAATAGTTGTTTTCAAGCTCACGCGCCAGGGCCTGCAAACGCGGCTCGGCTTCGCGCCAGTTTTCGATGGCGTGTTGCAAGGTCGACGCTACCGAACGGGCGTCGATAGCCAGGGCCATGTCGCGCGAAACCACCACCAATTGGCCGTCACGGCTAGCGTTTTTCAAGGTTGCGAGCTTCATGCAGTTTCTCCCGGGCAGTCTTGCAATTCAGCGGCGAAACGCCCGTCCAGCAGAATAAACACCATGCGCGCCATGGCCTCGGTACGGTTGCTCCACGCGTGATTCGTGCCGCGCTGAACCACCACGTCGCCGCGTTTGAGGTGGACTTCTGTCTCGTCGAGCACCAGCCAGACTTCGCCTTCGGTGACGATGCCGTAATCGAGGGTTTCGGTGCGGTGCATCAGTTTGTGCCGCGAGTTCGCCTGTCCGGTGCCGGCATGCGCCTGGCCAATCTCGGCGAATGCAGCCGCAGCAGCGGCATCGCTGACCTGGTTTTGCACGCTGTCTGGCGGAATGTCGACGACACGAATCACACTGCCCTGCGGGTCGGGGCTCAGCTGTAAAGGTTTGCTGGTTGGATCATCGGCATTGTCGAGCAGTGCCGGACTGCCGCTGCTGTTCCATATTTCATGAAACACCGTGCCTGGCACCGCTCGCAGTGCGAAGACGTTGGCCGTTGCTCCGAGACTGGCGACGACGGCGCGGCCCTGGGCATCATGCCCGGTGACCACGCGTTTGAAAGGGGGAAGCGCTTGCATGGAATATCCTCGTTCAATGGCCGTTGCCGATGGAGTCGTGACCGCCGACATGGGGGCGGGTCAACAGTCCACCGAGCCTCGGCACGGACAGACAAAACAGCGCCACGACCAGTTGCAACCAACCGATCATGGCTAATGCTTGAGGCAACGCCGTGGAAGTCCCGGAAGTGAAGGCGAGTACCACCAGGGGGCTGATGAACTCGCCGGCAAAAATCGCGGCGGTGAAGCACCCCGCCGCTCGCCCACGCTGAGCAAAGCCGACTTGCGCCATGATCCAGGTGATCAACGTCGGCAACATCAGGCCGATGCCCAGACCGTTGACCAAGACCGCGACCACCACGTGCGCGTGGCTGCCGGCAGCGGCCATCAACAGCCCGCCAATGCCGGCCAGGCCATAGGCAATCAGCAACACATGCTGGCTACGCAAACCGCTCAACAGGCGAAAACTCAAGGCCCCGACGAGCACGCCAAGTTGATTGGCGCCCATGGTCATGCCGATCTGCTGCGGCGCATCCACGTGCAACAAGTTGAGCAAGTAACCGGCCTGCACCGGCACGATGAACAGGCTCAGGCCCGCGAGCAGAGACAATGCATACATGGGCGTGAGTGCCCGCCATGGAAATGTGCGCGGGACTGGCACCGGCAGCGTTGTCGCCGGTTGCACGCGGGGTTGTGGCTCCCAGAGTTTCCACGCCATCAGCGGCAGGAAGATCAGCCCGACTGCGTACAGCGCAAACGGCGTGCGCCAGTCGTCCTGTCCGAGGAAACCACCCAAGGCGATAAACACCGCAGCGGACAGCGACGTCGCGACCATTTGCAAGGCGAACAAGCGCTCGCGTCGGGCGCCACTGTAGTAGTCGCCCATCAGCGTGGTGCAGCAGGTCATGATCCCCGCCTCCGCCAGACCGATCCCGGCGCGGCTGGCGACAATCGCCGCCAGCGAATCCAGCCACAGCGGCAGCACACCGCAAAGCACGTACAACGCCATGCTCGCCAACAACAGCGGTTTGCGCCCGAGACGATCGGCGATGACCCCGGCAAACGGCGCCAGTAGCGCAATCATCAATGCCGGCAGGGTCAGCACGATCGGCACCAGCACAGTGCTGCCTGCGACCTCGGCAAAATGTGCCTGCATGCGCGGCAATACCGGTGCGAGCAATACCGCGCCAAGCACTGGCAGACAGCTGCCGAGCAGCAACAGCAACGATTGCGTCAAACCGGCGCGACGGCCGCTGTTTTCCAATGAAGACTCAACGGCCATGACAGGTCTCCCGATGACGCGATTGAACAACATCTACCGCCACGGCTCGCGACGGCAGGGCCAGATTGATGGCCTCCTCCGGCGTTTCTGCGTCGGTGTTCGTGCGCCGTGCAGGCAGCAGGAAATACGCCAGCGCTGGCAACAGCAGCAGCGCGCCGACCATGTTCCAGACGAACATGAACGCCAGCAGCACGCCCATGTCAGCCTGGAATTTGATCGGCGAGAAGATCCACGTGGCCACGCCAATGGCGAGCGTGATACCGGTGAGCATCACCACTTTGCCGGTGGACACCAGTGCGCGGTAATAGGCTTCTGACAGACTCGCGCCCTGGCGCAGATGACCGAGCAGGATGCTCATCACGTACAACGCATAGTCGACGCCAATGCCGACACCCAACGCGATCACTGGCAACGTCGCGACCTTCACGCCGATGTTCAGCCAGACCATCAACGCTTCGCAGAGGATCGAGGTGACCATCAGTGGAATCACCGCGCATAGCGTGGCGCGCCACGAACGGAAGGTGATCAGGCACAGGACGATCACCGCCCCGTAGACCCAGAAGAGCATCTCGCGATTGGCCTGCTTGACCACGATATTGGTCGCCGCTTCGATGCCGGCATTGCCCGCTGCCAGCAGGAATTGCACATCATCGTTGTTATTGGCGGCGGCGAATTGCTCGACGTGCTCGACCAGCCGCGTCAGTGTTTCAGCCTTATGGTCGGTGAGGTAAGCGTACAGCGTGAGCAGGCTGCAATCCTCGTTGTACAAGCCGCGTGGCGCACTGGCGGTGATCATGTTGAGCATCGCCTGATTGTTCTGCAGCTCGTACCACTTGGCGCTGCCTTCGCTGAGGCCGACCAGCATGCGCCGGTTGAGCAAGGCCAGCGAGTTGGTCGAATCCACCCCCGGCAGCGCACGCAGCTGCCAGTCCAGCGCATCGACCTTGGCGAGGATGTCGTAACGCGCACATTGCCCGGCCGGGGTCTTCACCATCACTGCGAACAAATCACTGCTGGCGCCGTAATGCCGGGTCAGAAACGCATCGTCCTGGTTGTAGCGTGAGTCAGCACGCAGTTCCGGTGCGCCGGCATCCAGATCACCGATCTTCAATTGCAGGCTGACCACAAAACCCAATGCCGCCAGCGCCAGGCTGATAGCAATGCACAGGCTGGCCCAGCGACGTCGGGTAAACAGATCGAGAAAACGCCAGAAGCCATGACGCCGCGCGCCGGTCTGGTCGTTCTGCTCGCTCTTCAGGCTCAATTGCGCCGCACGCGGCGTTACGCCGACATAGGACAGCAACACCGGCAGCAAAATCAGGTTGGTGAAAATCAGCACCGCCACACCGATACTGGCGATCACGGCCAGATCCTGAATCACCTGGATCTTGATCAACATCAGCACGGCAAAACCCACTGCGTCGCATAGCAATGCTGTCAGCCCGGCCAGAAACAGCCGTCGAAAGGTGAAGCGCGCGGCCACCACCCGGTGCATGCCGCGACCGATGTCCTGCATGATGCCGTTCATTTTCTGCGCGCCATGGCTCATGCCGATGGCAAACACCAGAAACGGCACCAGCACCGAATACGGGTCCAACTGATAGTCGAGCAACGGCAACAGGCCCAGTTGCCAGACCACCGCCACCAGCGAGCAGAACACCACCAGCACCGTGCTGCGCAGGCAGCGCGTGTACCAGAACAGCACGGCGGTGGTGATCAGAATCGCTACGGCGAAGAACAGCAGGATCTGCTTGAGCCCGGCAATCAGGTCGCCGACCTTTTTCGCGAAACCGGTGATGTGAATGTCGATCCTGTCGTTCTGGTACTCGCTGCGCAACGCTTCCAGTTGCTCCGACAGCACCGAGTAATTCAGCGCCTGGCCGTCGGCAGTCGTTGCCAGTAACGGCACGTAAATGATGCTCGAGGTTTGATCGAACGCTACCAGTTGGCCAAGCTCGTTGGAGCGCTGCACGTTGCGGCGCAAGGCCTCGAGACTGGCCGGTGTGCCGGCGTAATCGTCCGGAATCACCGGGCCGCCATCCAGTCCGTCTTCAGTCACCGCGACCCAACGCGTTGCCGGCGTCCACAGCGACTTCATGTAGGCACGGTCGACGCCGGGCAGCAGGTAAAGCTTGTCGCTCAGCGCCTGCAAGGTTTTCAGATAATCAGCGTCGTAGATATCGCCCTGGCGATTGGCGACGACGATGCGCAAGGAGTTGCCCAGACCGCTGAGCTGCTGTTGATGTTGCAGATAATTGGCGATGTAAGGTTGTTGCGTGGGAATCATCTTTTCGAAACTGGCGTTCAGCTCGACGCGCGTGGCCTGATAGCCCAAGAAGAGCGTGGTCACCAGGCACACCAGCAACACCCACAACCGATGATTGAACAAAGTGCGTTCCACGACCGAGCCGGAGCGCGGGTCGAAACTCGCCAGGCTGGCCGTGGCGTTGTCGAATGGTTTCATAACCTCACTCCGAAGCTGTAGCAGTGGGCGACGCCAAGCGCGTCACCCCGGTGAAACCGGCCAGCACCAGGCTGCCATCAGCGGCCTCGACGACGCTGGCAATCGGTTTGCCCAGCGGTTTGCCGAAAGGCTCTAGGGTGGGTGCATCATCCGAGGTGCGAAACATTGCGCCCGCCTGATTGACCAACAACAACTGTCCGTCAGCGCTGCGGATCGCATCACTGAAGGACACCGGCATCGGTACGGGCGCGGGCACGAAGCTGTTGCCGCCGTCGGTGGAAATGAACGCGTTGCCTTTCAATCCTGCCGCCAGCAGCGCGCCGTCATCGCGCAGTTGCAGGGCGAAGAAACTGCCGCTGTAAGGGCTGTCGAGCGCGACGAAGGATTGTCCGCCGTCCTCGGAACGGGCCACGTAGCCTTGCTCGCCAGCGATGAACCAACGCTCGCCTTGTTGCGCGATGGCATACAGGTGCGCGCCCATCGGATTGTCGATCTGGCCCATCAGCGAGTGCCAGCTCACGCCGCCATCCTCGGTAGCAAACGCGAGGCCGTAGGCGCCGACGATCAGGCCGTGACGCGCATCGGTGAACTTGAGGCTGAGAAACGGTTTGTCCGCGCCTTCGCTGACCAACCGTTCGGCGGTTTGCACGCGCGCCGCCGCTGCGTCGGGGTCAGTGGCTGTCGGCAATTGCTCGCGTGCGGCGTGCAATTCCAGTTGCGCAGCGCGGTTGCCGTCCAGCTGCAAAGCCCAGTTTTCACCGCCGTCATGGGAGACCAGCACCGCACCGGCATGGCCGACCGCCCAGCCGGTGTTGGCATCGACAAATTGCACCGCTGTTAGGCTGACGGATACCGGCACCTGCGCCTGCCGCCAATTGATGCCGTTGTCATCGGAGAGCAAGACGATGCCGCGTTCGCCGACCGCCACCAACCGCGCACCTGCCCGCGCCAGATCAAGCAAGACGGCTTGCCGGGCCTGCGGCGCGCGCATCGCCGGGGTGTGCAATACATCACCGACAACAGCAGCCTGAGCCTGGCTCACGGGTAATACGCAAGGCAGCGCCAGTAACGCTAACAACCGCCCGAGCACCTGACAGATTCTGTTCATACCGACCTCGAAACCAGCTGTGAAACCCGATCGCCACACCGTGTCGCGATCCGGCCCGATTCAACGAACCCCGGCACCCGCCATCGCCGCCGGCGAGAATTCCGACGCCTTGTAGCGATCGACCACGCCGTATTGCTCAGGCAGACCGGTGTAGACGTTCTGGATAAACCAGGCGCCGGAGGTCAGGTCGTAGAACCCCGACGACAGCTGTGCCTGCGCTGGCAGATCCGGCAGCACGGCCGGGAGCGACCACAAAGTTTTGGCGAGTTGGCCGTTGGCGTCCCAGCGATCGCCGAGCATGGCCTGCCAAGTATCTTCGTCGAGGTAGTAACGGCCCTTCGGCAATTGGTGACGCTTGCCCGGCGCGAGTTCGGCGTCCACCACCCATACGCGATGCAGCTCCCAGCGCACGTAATCAGGGTTCATGTGGTGAGCCAGAAACAGGTCTTCTGGTTTGCCGGCGGTCAGGACTTTGTTGGTGTTGTAAGGGATATACATTTCCTGCTTGCCGACCAGTTTCCAGTCGAAGCGATCAATGCGTCCCTGAAACACGCTCAACTCATCGAACGACATCACCCCGGCGGTGGCCGGCGTCGGTGTGTCGCAGCAGGCATTCGGCAACTTGCGCACGCGGCGCTGGCCGGTCAGATAGACGTGAGCCTGGGACTTGTCGCCGTTGATATTGGTGCGGCCCATGATTTGCTCACCGGCACGCAACGGTGGGCCGACGTTAAGCAGGCGGAACAGCCAGTAATCACCGGCGAAGCTTTCCGGTGTGCCGTCCTGGTAGTAATACGGCATGTCCTGAATCGCCTGGCCGTCGGTGGTCATCACCTGTTTGCCGTCTGCAGTCATCAGGTAATGGCGAAAGTGCATGGCCAGTGACGTGCCGCGCCAGTTGAGGATGTGGTTCCACATGGCTTCCGCGCCGTTATGCGGAATCGGGAATGGAATACCGCCAAACGCACCTTCGGGCACAGGTCCAGCGCTGCTCTCGACCAGCTTGGCGCGGGTCGCGTTTTTCAGGGTGTTGTCATACACCCATTGCGGCGCAGCGGCCGAGCGACGGGTCGGATAGACGTCAATGCGATAGGTGTCAGGAAAACGCTTGAACATCTCCTTGGTGCCATCGCTGAGCTTGCCGGCGTATTGCGCCAGGTTCTTCGAGGTGATGCTGAACAGCGGCTTGTCGGCCGCAAACGGATCGCTGCGTTTGCCGCCCTCCTTGAAGGCCGGATCGACCTTGGTGTAGCCGCCATCCCAGGCTGGAATCGAGCCGTCGGCATTGCCGGCGCGCTCGGCACCGAAAGGCGTCAGCGACTTGTTCAATTTCGCCGCTTCGTCAGCCGTGGCTGCCGCGGCACCCTGACTCAATACCGCCAGGCTTGCGAGCAACGCGAAGCTCAAGGCTTTGAGTGTGAACGCGGCATTTTTGTTGTTATAGGTCATGCGCAAGTCCTCTTAAAACGTGGTCTTGACGGAGAAAGCCAGGTAATCCCGATCTTTCAGCGATTGCTGGAAATTGAATTGGCTGGCCGCGTTGAGGTTGGTGTTCTCGGGGCCGTAGTAATGCGTGTACGTCAGGCCGGCGGTCACACGGTCGAGGTAGGTCGCGGTAATACCGATATTCATGTCACCGCCGTTATCCGCGCCGAACGAACTGACAACCGCCGATTTGCCCAGCGGGAAATAGCTCAGGCCAACGGGAATGCTGATATCCACGCCGGGGAAAAACTGCCGATAAGTCGGGGTGTAAACCATCTTGAAGCCGAGACCGTCATCGGTGGCGTTAGGGTCTAGTGCGGCACGGTTTTTCGTGACGCTGAGCAGACGGTTCCAGGCGACCTCACCGACGAATCCGGACTCCTTGGCGATGAAGTTCGGCCCGAACGATGCGATCACGTTGAGGTTGATGTGCGCGGTGCGCCCGACGGCATAAAGCGCATCGTCATCGTTGTCGGCAGCAACCCCCGGTAGCACCGTGACGCCGTTGGACACCAGCGGCATGTTCCAGCGCATCGAGGCTTCACCGGCAAAGCTGTAGGCATCGACTGTGGTGGAGAAACTGGCGCCCAGCGCGCGGATGTCTTCCGGGTAAACCCAGTAGTAATCGCCGATTTGGCCCGTGCTGAAGTTCGGTGCGCCAGTGGAAGGTCTTAGGTACAGCTTGGGAGTCTTGTCGTGGTACTGAATGGCATAGAGACCGTACTCCACGGTCTCGGCGCTGTATTTCAGTTGCAGGCCACCCTGCCCCGAATCTCTGGCATCTTTGTCTTTGCCATGGAAAAACGCCGCCGGACTGCTGGCGTTGCCACCCAGAAACGCCGGAAATGGCGCGCCGACAATCAGCCGTTCATTGCCTTCACCGATGGTGTCGCTGGTAGAGAAGTAACTGCCTGCGCCGGGCAAGTGTGTTTCTTCCCATTCCAGTTGGTAGAACGCCCCGAGCGATACGTCGTCAGTCAGTTGGAAGGTGCCAGACAGTTGATTGACCGGACGGGTGATTTCCTTGAACTGCGTATTCGGCACCGACTGGGCCTTGACCACGTCAACCGGGGCCATGCCACCGGCAATACCGTTGGCGCCGAAGAACAGGCTCTCGCCCCAGATCAGGCCATGACGGCCGGCGCGCACCGATGTTGCGCGGTCGGCCAGTTCACCGTTCCAGTAGACGAACGCGTCGAGGATTTCGCCGTCACCACCGTGCAAATGACGGGTGTCATCAGTGAACTCGTCGTAGCCGACCGACCGTGCGTTGGCGCGGGACGGATCGTTATTGTCGTTGTTGCCCTGGTACTCGCTGTCGTACCACGCTGCACCGCTCAAACGTGCGCCGAAATCCTGAAAGGACAGATCCAGCTCCGAGAGGATATCGGTGCGATTGGAGATCAGGCCCTTTTTAAAGGCACGATCGCCATCGTCCTGATTGAGCGCCACCTGCCCCTCGGTCAACTTGCTGCTCGGATTCTGCGTGCGCCAGGCAGCGCTGTACTTGATCGTGTTGTCCCAGCGCAGCTTGAAATCCGGGTTGCCGGTATCAATGTCGAAAGCCTGAGCGGCCTGGCTGCACAGCACCAGCAGCGCAGCAACGCTCAAACCAAAGGGTGCAGACGAGCAGACCGGGCGACGCGCGAGCGCCGCAGTCGTAGAGCTAACCATCGCGTTAACCTCTTGTTTTTATAGTGGTAACTGCTGTGGATGAGTCGCAGGTGGGGCTTAGATTGGCTCGGCTGTACGCGCGAGCATTTGTTTGACCAGGCCAATGCGATCAAAGGCGCGGTCGTGCTGCATCTCCTTGTCGCCGGCCAGCACCGAGCTTTCGCTGATGTATTTGCAACGCTCGAAGCGCCGCGCCATAAAGCGCTGCAACTGCTGCTCGACGCTGGTGGCGGCGGACTGCTCGCGAGTGAGTTCTTCGCTGAGCACAATCGCGTCTTCGATGGCCATGCCGGCGCCTTGACCGAGGTGCGGCGTGGTGGCGTGGGCCGCATCGCCAATCAGCAGGACGCGGCCGCGATGCCATGGCTCATCAACGAACACCACTTCCATCGGCTTGTAGACGACCTGGCTGTTGTCGGTGATTTGCTCACGCAGCTCGCCGATCAGCCCGGTAAAGCCTTGCAGGCGCTGGCGCATCTGCGCAGCCAGATCGGCAGGATCCATCCACGGATTGGACGGTTCGTGGGATGTCAGAAACAGGTACATCAAGTCGCCGGCCAGCGGCACCAGCCCGGCGTTGCCGTCAGCGCTTTGATAGTTGGCCAGATGATCGATTTGTGGCGCGCGGGGAAAGTTGTAGCGCCACACCGACTGACCTGTGAAACGCGGGGTGTAGGCATCGCCAAAGACCAAGCTGCGCACTTTCGAGAACAGTCCGTCGGCACCGACCACCAAGTCGTAGTGGCCGCGATTGCCGTCGGTAAACAACACGTCGACCTCTGTGCCGTTGTCATCCAGCGCTTCCACACTCAGGCCCAAACGCACGTTGGCACCGAGTTGCAAGGCGGTTTCGCTGAGGACTTTATGCAGCGCCAAGCGAGAAATGCCGACGTTGGCAGGGTATTGCGGGCCGGCCAGTCGCTGACCCGGAATGCGCGCCAGTTGCTGTCCGCCGGGGCCGTAGATGGCGACGTCTTCGAAGGCATAAGCGGCATCGAGATAGCCGTCGAGAACGCCCAGCTTGGCCATTTCGCGGACGACGTTGCTCTGCTGAATAATCCCGACACCATAGACTGTCCATTCGGACTTGAGCTCGATCAGATCGACCTCGATACCTTTACGCCGCAAGGCGATGGCCGCACACAAGCCGCCGATACCACCGCCCACGATCAGAACGTTGTTCACTGCACTCATGGTGTTCTCTCTTTTTATTCTTGTGATCGATGCTGCGTCGGGGCACGGCATCGTTGGATGAAGCTTCCCGGCAAAGCAGGGATTTGACTAATCGCGAGTAAGGATGCGATGTATCGCCGTACGCGATACCTCGATCTATCCCGGCAGCGGCAACCCCTCAGGCATTTTCACCAGCAGCCAGCCGTCCTTCTCGCAGAACGGCAGCGCCTCCAGCGTCTGGCCCAGGCACGGGCCGTAGATGCACTCGCCCGTCGCCGGCAGAAATTGCGCACCGTGGGCGTAGCAGACGATCAGCTGGCTATCGGCGGACAAGAAACGGTCCTTGCGATACTCCAGGCGCACGTCCAGATGCGGGCAACGGTTGCGATAGACCCGCACCTGATGGTCATGACGCAGGGCAAACACGCTGTCGCGGCCCTGCGCCAACGGATCGAACCCGCGCGCCCGGCCCTCCTCCAGTTCGTCCAGTCGACACAGTGGCTGCGCAATAGCGCTCATGATCTGCGCCGGCCTCAACCGAGTTTCGGCGGCGGGCCACCGGGGGCCCATTTTTCTTTGGCGCTGAACAGGAACAGCTGCGAGTTATCCGCCGACAGCGGTGCGCGACGGGCCTCCCAGGCGTCATCGTGCTTGTCCATGTCGGCGTCATATTCGATGTGGCAGCCCAGCGGACTGTTGAAGTACCAGAACCAGTTGGAGCCAAACAGGTGACGGCCCGGCCCCCAGAAACTGGTCCAGCCTTTTTGCTCGAAACGCGTCCCGGCCAGCAGCACTTCGGTGCCACTGCCCATGTGGAAGGTGAAGTGTTCGCAGCCCTTCATGTGCGGCGGGGTCTGGATCATGAACAGGCAATGGTGATCATCGGAGCCTGCCGGGCGCATGAACGGCCCGGCGCCAATGAAAGTGTCGGTGGTGCGAAAACCCAGACGCTCGGCGTAAAAGGCTTCAGCCTTTGCCGCATCAGGGACGAAATACACCACGTGGGACAAAGTGCGCGGAGCAGCGCCCATATCGAGGGTAATGCCCGGCTGGTTAAGTGGCCGCTGTGGCGCATGACCGGCGGCATTGGTCAGGTCATCCGGTGCGCTGTAAGGCTTGCGTACGCTGACCTGAAAAGCGATCGCGAAACCCATGTCGTCAACGCTGTGCAGCACGTCGTGCTGATCACGACGGACGATGCGATCTCGGGCCAGCTCATCTTCGATGGCATCCAGATCGCTGATCGCGCCGACCCCGTAGACCGTCTCGCGAATGGACGGCGCCGGGCCGATTGCCGCCGGCAAATCAGGATCGTCGGCTCGACGGATAATTACGGCGGTGCCGTCCAGCGCTTCGAAACGCCCGCCGTTGCTATCAACGCCGACCGGCGCAAGGCCGTAGTCGCGCAGGCAATCGGTACAGGCTTGAATGTCATCGACGCCAAAAATCAGGGCATCAAGGCCAATGATGTTCATGGCTTACCACTCCATTGAAATTATGATCCGGTGACGGTCGCCATGGACGCCTTACAGCGTGCCAGGCCTGACTGGAAACCGGTGGTGGTGTCGGCAGCAGGGCCGACTGCGGCGAAGATTGGCGTACGGGCTGAGCGCTGACTAATCGCGAGTCGGGATGCGACCTATCGGCAAACGCGATACCTGCGACGAAGGTTGACGCGCCAATGGATTCGTTCGAATGTATTGCGAAAATAAATACAAGAACGGACCTGCCCATGCGTTTCAACCATCTGGATCTGAACCTGCTGGTCGCGCTCGATGTGTTGCTCGAAGAGCAGAACATCACCCGCGCTGCCGAACGCCTGCACATGACCCAATCCGCCACCAGCGGCGTGCTCGCGCGTTTGCGCACCTACTTCGAGGATGAGCTGCTGGTCCAGGTGGGACGCAAGATGCAGCCCACGCCCTACGCCACAGAACTGGCCAAACCGGTGCGTGAAGTCCTGCTGACGATTCAGTCCTCAATTACCGCAAAACCGGTGTTCGACCCGGCCACCAGCAAGCGTCATTTTCGCTTGGTGACCTCGGACTATCTGATCAGCGTGCTGTTCGCCCAAGTGATCCAGAACATTCACCAGCAAGCGCCCAACATCACCTTTGAAATGCTTGGCCCCAGCGACAATTCCGGCGAGTTGCTGGTACGTGGCGAGGTCGACCTGATGATTGTTCCCGAGCGATACATCATCGAAGGCCACCCTTCGCGCCTGCTGTTCGAGGAAGAACACGTGTGCGTGGTGTGGCAAGGCAATACGCAAGTCGGCGACACCCTGACCCTTGAGCAGTACATGGAGATGGGCCATGTCTCGGTGGGATTTGGCCGTACCCGGCACATGAGCATCGAAGAATGGTTCATGAATCAATACGGCTTCAATCGGCGCATTGAAGTGATCACCAGCGACTTCAATACCCTGCCGCAATTGATTGTCGGCACGCAGCGCATCGCCACGATGCACCAGCGTCTGGCGAACCTCTACGCGCACTATCTGCCACTGCGCATCCTGCCGCCGCCGGTGAAAATCCCGGTCATGCGCGAGTACATGTTGTGGCACCGCAGCGTTGACGGCGACCCGATGCACCGCTGGCTGCGCGAACGCATCAGCGAATCCATCCAGCATCTGCAACACGTGCCCATCGTATCTCGCGATACCTCGTATCCGCCGTCACGATTGGCCAATTAGTCGGGTGATCCTTAACGTGCCTTGGGAATGCCAAGGCAACCATAAGGACAACAATAATCATGTTTCGCTATTTCCCGACCAACTACGTTTGGAATCTCTCTGTCGACCTGGCCATTGAAATGGGCGCGCGCATGGGCGAAATCGAAGAGATGTGCGCCCCGCTGCAAGAGGCGGCCAAGCAGCCGGACGCCGCCGGCACTCGAGCCTTTCGCGAAACCTGGGCGAAAATGGCCGACAAGCTCTGCGGTCTGGCCGAGGAAGACGAAGGCAATGGCCGGATGCTCTCGGCTGGCGAAAAATACAACCGCGCCGCCACTTACTATTTGACCTGCGAGCGTTTGCAAGCCCACGGCGCTCCGGGGCGTACCGAGCTTTATCAGCGTTTTCTCCAGACCTTCAAGCGCGGCGTCGAACTGTCGCGTGAAAACTGTGAACGGGTGGAAATTCCTTACGAGGGCAAACATCTTTCCGGCTTGCTGGTGCGCGCCGAAGGCGTCGAGGGTCCGGCGCCGATACTGGTGCAGGTCAACGGCCTGGACTCGACCAAGGAAATGAAATACCGCGTGGGCCTGCCAGCCTGGCTGGCGAAACGCGGCATCTCTTCGCTGATCATCGACCAGCCCGGCACCGGCGAAGCGCTGCGCCTGCATGGCCTGACCGCACGATTCGACAGTGAACACTGGGCCAGTCGTGTGGTGGATTGGCTGGAAACCCGAAGCGACATCGATGCCAAACGTATCGGTCTGGAAGGCGTCTCGTTGGGCGGTTATTACTGCCCGCGCGCGGTTGCATTCGAACCACGCTTCGCCTGCGGCGTCGTCTGGGGCGCCAACCATGACTGGCGTGATGTGCAAAAGCGTCGACTGGAAAAGGAAGGCAGCTTCCCGGTGCCGCACTACTGGGCACACGTCTGCTGGGTGTGGGGCGCCAAGGACGTCGAAGAGTTCATGACCATCGCCGAAAACGTCCACCTCGATGGCGTGCTCGACCGGATCAAGGTGCCGTTCCTCGTGACCCATGGTGAGCAGGATTCGCAGATTCCGTTGAAGTGGGCGCATCGCACCTACGAACAACTGGTCAACAGTCCAAAATGTGAACTGAAAATTTTCACCGAACGTGAAGGTGGTGTGCAGCATTCGAGCTTCGACAACAGCATCAATGCCGGGCATTACATTGCCGACTGGATTGCTGAAACCTTGGGCGGCCGTACCGCTTGATCCACTGAAAAAACACGCCATGAAAAACGCCGGACAATCTCTCGATTCTCCGGCGTTTTGCATTAACGGATTTAGCGCTGGCGCACCTATTGACGCCGTCAATACTCAGCCATCGATGCAATCTGCTGGTCGCGCCCTCGCCTGCTCTCTAGCCTCTCTTTGCAGAACAATCACACAGCGAAGACGCCATGACTGCCCTGCACCTGAAATGCCAGACCCTGTTCGACGGCACCGGACTGCAAACCCGCCAACAACAGACATTGATCGTCGAAAACGGCCTGCTCAGTTACGTCGGGCCTACTGCACTGGCACCCGCTCCCAAGCCAGGCGATACCCAGGTGGATGCGGGGGATGATTTCGTCATGCCGGGGTTGGTGGATGTGCACACGCATCTGGCCTTCGGCAACGCGCAAAGCGAAGAAGACATTGATCTATGGACCAGCGACGAATTTCGCGCGTTGCGCGGGATGTTCTTCGCGCAACACGTACTGGCTGCCGGCGTCACCAGCATGGTCTGCCCCGGCGACAGTGGCCAGCTCAGCATCGCCGTGCGCAATGCCGTCACCGCCGGTTTATTTGAAGGCCCGAGGATCGCAGCCAGCAGCCGCGTCATCACCAATCGCCAGAGTCTCAATGACTGGTTCCCGAGTCGGGTCGGCGCTCCTGAATACTTCACCGCCCAATTGGTCACCAGCCGCAGCGACGCCCTCGCGGAGATTCGCAAGCAGGCCAAGGACGGCGTCGACCTGATCAAGATGGCCATGGACGGCACGCATCGTCGTCCCAATGGCGAAATCATCGCGGCCTTCACTGCCGACGAAACCTTCGAAATGGTCGAGGAAGCGCACCGTCTGGGCTGCAAAGTCGCCACGCATGCCTACGGTCGCGAAGCTGTGATGTATGCGGCGCGCGCGGGGGTTGATCTGGTCTTTCATGCCTTTTACATGGACGACGCGTGCATCGAAGCGTTGCTCGAGGCCGGCAGCATCCTGGCCCCGACCATGACGTTCCCGCAGAACACCGTGGATTTCTGCCAGCCCCATGATCCGGCTATCAGCACCGGCTATGCCGGTTATTGTGCGCGCACACTGGAGGTCGGTTCGGCGGTGCTGAAACGCGCCAAAGCGGCCGGCGTACCGTTTGCCTGCGGCAGTGATAGCGGGTTTGCGGTAACGCCCTACGGCGAATGGCACGCCCGAGAACTCGAGTTGCTGGTGACCCGCCTCGGCTTCACACCAGCCGAAGCTTTATACGCCGCAACCGCTGTCGGCGCGCGCTGTATGCCGCGCGGTGAAACCCTCGGCTCGCTGCAGGTGGGCAAGCAGGCAGACTTCCTCGTGCTCGACGGTTCACCGCTGGATGACATCCGCATCCTTCAGGATCGTTCGCGCCTCAAAGCGGTGTACAAGGCCGGCCAACCGGTACGCATGGATCGCAGCCCCTACAACCCCAAGCAAGTGTCCGATTTCAACTCGCTGAAATGGACGGATCTTTACACCCGAGACCGCGTGGCCCAACTGGGCAAGTGGGCCGTATGAGGACAGAGGCCATGCAACGACTTGATCTACTGACTGCGACGAACATGGCCAGCGATGCCATCCGCATCGCTAGGGAAACCGGGATCAAACCGCTGGGCGTCGCCGTACTGGATGCCGCCGCCCATCCCTTGGCGGTTTTGCGCGACGAAGACGCCACCTTCCTGCGCCCGCAAATCGCCACCGGCAAGGCACGCGGTTGCCTGGGCATGGGGTTTGGCGGACGTGAACTCGCGCGGCGCGCGCAAGCCATGCCGGCGTTTTTCGACGCTATCAACAGTTTGACCGGCGGCGAGGTTATTCCGGTAGCGGGCGGCGTGCTGATTCGAAATGCCGAGGGCATGATTCTCGGGGCCATCGGCATCAGTGGCGATACCTCGGACAATGACGAACGCTGCGCATTGCTGGCCATCGCCAACGCCGGATTGGTCGCCGACAGCGGCGATCAAACAGAGGGTTGATCGAGCAACGCGGCCTGTTCCAGAAGTAGGCCGCGAAACCACTGCATGACCGGGTCATGTTCTTGATAGGGATGCCATTGCAAGACTTGAACGGCCTCGGGAAACGCCAGCGGTGCCGGGTGAATGCGCAACGGATAACAATGGGCGAAGCGTTGCGCCTGTCGCTGAAACACCGTGGCAATGCGTGCGGTACCGACAATGAATTGCGGCATCAGCACAAAGCTTTCCACGGTCACCGCCACTCGCCGCTCAATGCCGAGTTCATGCAGGTGCACGGCATCCATTGCCAGGTTTTGCCCGTTGGCAAACTCGCGCACCACGTGCGCCGCGCCGCAAAAGTCGGCCAGGCTCAGTTGCTCGGCAAACTGTGGCTGTTGGGCGCAGACGATACAACAGAGCTGGTCAGTCATGAGCGGCACATGGGGATAGGCCGGATTCAGCCGTCGTTGCGGCACGATCACGCAATCACTACGCCGATAATCCAGCGCTTCGCTGACGACATCGCCGTCACGCGGCACAGGCATGTCACGCAGGCTCAAGCGAATACCCGGAGCGATACGCGCCAAAGCATGGCTGACCGCCGGAAGCAGCACGTCGGCGACGTAATCGGAGGCTACGAGGGTAATGTGCCGGTCGCAGTTCGCCGGGTCAAAGTTCAGCGGTGCGGCGACGATCTCCCGGGTCAGCGCCAACGCTGCACGCACTTTTGGCAGCAACTCCAGACCCAGCGCCGTGGGTTCCAGGCGGCGCCCCACTTGCACCAGTAACGGGTCGTTGAAATGTTCACGCAAGCGGCCAAGAGCAGAACTGGCCGCTGATTGTCCCAGGCACAGACGCTCGGCCGCTCTGCTGACGCTGCATTCGCTCAGTAAGGCGTCCAGCGCAACCAAGAGATTAAGGTCGAGGCGTCGATATCGCATGTGGGTTCCGCTGAAGGTGATGGTGACGTTTTTGCCACTGTTTACAGGCAGGATCAAAAACGAACCATGACCTTAGCGAGCTGTGTACCCATGCGCCAATCGCGTGTTTGGTTGGGAGGTATCGTTTACGGAGATACCAAGCGCCGGAAAACCATTTCCGCTCCCCCCACTGCTTTAGTCGTCCTGATCTTAGTCATGACACCACCGGAGGAAGCCACCAAACGTTGTTGCGATAGGTACTGATTCACCCTTTAGAAGAAGGTCGAACTGACCGAACGCTACATCAAACAATGCTTGGGATGAGCGATTGTAGAGCACGATGCCTTGCCCCTTTATGTAAGCGGAATGAGGGCGACCAGATCCGTATCACCTATGTCGACACCCGCTTGTGAAAGCAACGTTGTCACTTGTCCGCGGTGGTGCGTCTGATGGTTGAAAAAATGCATGACCAAGCCATAAAAGCTCCTGTCAGCGGGTATTCCTTTGATGCTTGTGTAATTGAGGGGGGCATCCATGTCCGGCTCTGCAATGGAGTCAGACCACTTTACAATTTGCTGATCAAGCCACACTCGATGTGCCGAAAGATCTCGGATATTCGAGAAAAGCAACTGGTCGAGGCTTTTGGGGGCAGGAAGCTGCTGAATCGGTGCCAGTGCCAAGTAGTTAGCAGGGTGCTTGGCGAATCGATTTAGCCAGACAGTGTCGCCGGCCACCACGTGGTTCAACGTCCCGAGAATTGAACCAAAGAATGCTTTCCTATCCACTGAGAGCTCTTCATCTGACAGGCTTCTGGCTGCCTCATAAATCTTTGCGTTCATCCATTCGTTATAGTTGGCCATCAGGCAAATATGACTGGTTCGGTTCATCGTCCTCGTCCTTTCAATGAATCGCTTGCAATCGATCCACGCTTATCTTGCATCCCAGCCCAGTGTTGCGCTTTGTTGTGAGGAACTGTCTGATCGTCTATGAAAGAAGCGCTCGCAACGGAGCTGGAATGGGTACAACTTCTTTACTTTCCGGTGAGACACAAACGTGTGTGACATTCGCGGTAAATGCCAGCACGCCTTCGCCGATAAACCCCTCAACCAAAAAAGTAAAAGAATGCTCGCCTAACCTGGCCACGCCAACTTTAATAGTCATTTCGTCATCCCACGTCAGCGGAGCCAGCAACTCGATCGACATCGCACGCACCGGCGGCAATATATTAAAACTCATCATTGCTCTAAGCCCCGGCCCCCCTACCCATCTGTCGAGTGCTACCCCAATGGCCTCTACAGCAAAATATGAGAATCGCGGGGTGTAAACCACCCCTGCCGGATCACAATCTCCGAACAAAACAGTTCGACTTACAAAAACCGCATCAGGCATTAAATCCCCCCTACCCGCCAGCGTCAGGCCGATATCGATGAATTCTTCTCGCTCGGCCATCAAGGGCTTCTGCCTTTGATGGCGGCGATTGTCCCCATATCAGCGACTCAAAGATTTTTGTCTGGAACCTAAGCACTCAGCTGCTTGATCCAGTCAAGACTCGCAACGGTAGAGCCAGAAGGACGGTATTCACACCCGATCCATCCGGCGTAGCCGCGCTGCTCCAGCGCCGCGAACAAGGCAGCAAAGTCGATATTCCCCGTTCCCGGCTCGTGACGCCCCGGGCAATCGGCAATTTGCATATGCACGGTTCTGTCATAAAACCGCGCCAGCACATCCGCTGCGTCTCCAGTCAAAAGCTGCGCATGGTAAAGATCAAGAATCAGCCCGACACTCGGGAAGGTCTCGAGTACCTGTTGCGCCTTGCTGAAGTCAGACATGTAATAGCCCGGCATCGCCTCCGCGCTGATCACTTCGATCAGCGGCCGCAGCCCCTGGTCTTCCAAGTACTTCACCGCATATTCCAGGTTGCCCGCGTAGGTTCGCTCAGCGTCATTCTGCGTGGTAACGCCCGACATGATGTGGACATCCGTACACGCCAAGGTCTTTGCGTAGCGGGCGGCCTGGAGCAACCCGTCACGAAACTCCTCTCCCCTGCCCTGTAACGCGGCGATGCCTTTGGTAACGCCAGCCGGGGCGGCGAATTGAATCAACGGCAAACCGTATTGGGCTAGATGGTCGGCAAGCAGACTGGCGTCGAATTCATACGGTGACGGGAACTCAACTGCCCGGAAACCGGCGGCTGCGGCGGCTTCGATGCGCTGCAGGAAAGGCAATTCATTGAATTGGAAACCGAGATGAGCATTGAACTTGAGCATTGGGTAATCATCCATCCTGGGAAGAAACGACATCATTAGCCTGGAGCATCCTTTGCCGCTCCAGCACTGCACTATCGCAAGTGCGTTCAACGATTAAAACCAGGTTTCCATCTGGATACCGTATTGCCACACCCCTCCCGCCTGGAAGTCGGACATGCCAAAGGAGTCGTTAGTACTGAACCTGTCCAGATCCGAAGACCAGTTCATGTAGCTGGCGAACACTCGCAACTCCGGACGCGTGAGTAGATCGCCGACGTCGAGTTTGAATGTCGGGGCGACCGTGAACTTCCAGAAGTTACCATCGACCGCATTACGTTGTAGATAGCCCTTGGGGTCGAGGTTCATGGTTTGCCAGCTCATTTCGTAGGCCATTTCGAAGTTGCTGTTGATTTTGTTGGCCAATCGCACGTTGAGGGTCAGCCAGCGGTAGTCGTCACCTTTAACGTATCTATCCTTGCTCTGTTCAGCCAGCAAGCTGGGCCCGATGCGCCAGTCAGAGGTCAGCGGGGTCTCACCGTAAAGCGCCAGACGCAGCGCGCGGGCGTCGTCGATCAGTTCACCGTCCGAGCCAACGTTCTTGACCTCTGCCCCCAGGCCTTGCCCATAGAGCAGCGCCGTTTTGAAGAACCCTTCCCTGCCGAAAAAGGTTTTCTGGTGATTGGCCAGCATGCTGTGCAAACCGCTATCCGCAGGCGTCAAACCGGCTTTGTTGGTGTGGGTGCCGAAGTCGTTTTTCTTGGCGCCGATGGCGTTGTACATCCACTGCCACTGGCCATCCTCGAAGAACTGGTTGGAGGTCAGGATGTAGCTTTCCACATCGGCATTGATACCGCCCTGACTGAAATCCCCGTAGCTACGCCCAATCAACGAGTAATTCGAGCGCCAATGCTTGTTCATCTGCACATCGTAAATTCCACCGCCGGTGCCGGCCAGGTAAACGACGTCCGAGTCCAGCCAGTGGATATCGAAATTATCTCTATCGAACCGCTTGCCTGCCCACAGCGTAGCGTTCTCGAAGACTGAATTGCCTTTGAATGCAGCGACATGGTCGAGCGTGGCGAACACTTGGCGCACGTTCAGTTTGCTTTCGTCGGCCGTCCAGTCATTGGAGCTTTCCACACCGTCGGCGATAGAGACGGTGAATTTGGAACGGGTACCGTTTTGCGCATAGACCTCTTTCGACAGGTCGATACGCATGTAGGTGTCGTCCTCGTTACCGAGTCGCCCGACTGCCCCGCCCACCGAACCGGCCGGCGTTGTATAAGGGCCGCCACGCCCGCCACCCAGCCCCTCGTCGACCAGCAACCCGGAGCGCGCATAGCCGTTGAAGCTGAACCCATCGGTGAGGTTCGCGGTACTGCCCTCCTTCTCCAGGCTTTGCTGACGGGCTTCGAGTTTTGCCAGTCGGGTGTCCAGAGCAGGTGCCGAAATGGCTGTTGCGTTAGAGGCGACGGGTTGCAAGGGCGGCGCCGCGCGTTTGACCTGCTGCAATTCCCGGGCAAGTGCCTGGGTCTGCTGTTCGGCCGTGGCTGCACGCTTTTCCGCTGCGCTGGCACGCGCCTCAAGTGCGGCCATGCGCTCTTCCAGTGTCGCGGCCTGAGCGGTCGCTGCGGATGTGCCGAGCACACCTGCCAGTAGCCAGCCTGTTGCTTTGTGCATATGAAATCCCTGTTTTGTTTTTATTGTTGGTTGACGCAAACGGCCGTTTTTTACGTGCGTTGCGAGTTGTCGCAATCGACGAAAAAAAGGATGCCTCATCGCAAATACGCTGCTACATTTGGCGATGTTAACGTTAACTTTTCTAAAAACAAAAATAAAGGACGCTCGATGAAACACCTGAAATCGCTCCTGCCCGTTGCATTGATCACCCTGTCTGCCGCACTGCCATCCGTGTCGAACGCAACCGATCTGACGATCTCTTGCGGTGCCGTGGGTGCGGAGTTGCAACTGTGCAAAGAAGCCGTCGAGACATGGTCGAAACAGACCGGCAACAACGTCGAGGTGGTCTCCACGCCTAACTCGGCGACCGAGAGGTTGTCGTTCTACCAGCAGATCCTCAGTGCGCAGTCCACCGACATCGACATCATTCAAATCGACATGGTGTGGCCGGGGATGCTGGCCAAACACCTGCTGGATCTGCGTGAGGTGCTTCCCGCCAACGCGACCCACGGCTACTTCCAGGCCCAGGTCGATAACGCCACGGTCAACGACCGGCTGGTGACGATGCCGTGGTTCACCGACTCAGGGCTGCTGTATTACCGCAAGGACTTGCTTGAGAAATACAACAAACAGGTTCCTCAAACGTGGGAGGAAATGACCGCTACCGCCAGGGATGTGCAACAGGCTGAACGCAACGCCGGGAACGCCAATGCCTGGGGTTACATCTTTCAGGGACGTGCCTACGAGGGGCTGACGTGCAATGCGCTGGAGTGGATCAGCAGCCAACCGCAAGGCGGCCTGATCAATCAACGCGGCGACATCGTGGTCAACAGTCAGGCCTCGAGAGCGGCGTTAACGCTGGCGAAAAGCTGGGTCGGAGATATCTCCCCGCGTGGCGTGCTCAATTACACAGAGGAAGAAGGACGTGGTGTATTCCAGTCGGGCAATGCGCTATTCATGCGTAACTGGCCTTATGTCTGGGCCCTGGTGCAAAGCCAGGACAGTGCCGTAAAAGACAAGGTCGGCGTCGCTCCCCTGCCCCGCGGCGGCGAAACCGGCGAGCATGCCTCCACCCTTGGTGGCTGGGGCCTGGCGGTATCGCGTTACAGCGCTCATCCCAAACTTGCCGCAGAACTGGTGAGCTACCTGACCAGTGCCCAAGAGCAAAAACATCGCGCCCTGACAGGCGGCTATAACCCGGTGATCGAGTCGCTGTATCAAGATCCCGAGTTGCTCGCGGCCATGCCTTATTACGCTCAGTTGCACAGCATTCTCAACGCTGGGGTCATGCGCCCCGCCGCCATCACCGCCGATCGTTATCCACGGGTTTCCAATGCCTTCTTCGATCGGGTGCATGGCGTGCTGGCGGGCGAGTTGCCCGTGGATCAGGCACTGGCCGAACTGGAAAGTGAACTCACGCGTATCAAACGCCGGAACTGGTAAGCCACAAGGAAGGAAATCACCATGTCTGTCTCTACGACCCATGCCCCCTTTGACGAGCTTCTGCTCACGAGGGAAACGCCTGTACAACGGCGCCGGGTGCGCGCTGCCTGGCTGTTTCTGACGCCAATGCTGGTCTGCCTGGCCCTGGTGGCCGCGTGGCCGCTGCTGCGCACATTCTGGTTCAGCCTGACCGACGCCAGCCTGGCAGACACCGGTGGCGCAACCTTCATAGGCTTGAGCAATTATCTGTTGTTCAGCGATTCCGGCTGGTCGGGCATCCTCGTCGATCCACAGTGGTGGAATGCGGTGCGCAACACGTTGTATTTCACGGTGGTCTCGGTGGGACTGGAGGTCGTGCTGGGGTTGTTGGTGGCGTTGCTGCTGAACATCAAGTTCACCGGCCGTTCTCTGGTGCGGGCGTTGATTCTGATTCCGTGGGCGATTCCAACGATTGTCTCGGCGAAGATCTGGTCATGGATGCTCAACGACCAGTTCGGCATCATCAATCACCTGATGCTCAGCCTCGGCCTGATTGATGCTCCCCTGGCCTGGACGGCAGATGCCGACCTGTCGATGTGGGCGGTGATCATCGTTGATGTCTGGAAGACCGTGCCCTTCGTCACGCTGCTGATGCTGGCGGCCTTGCAGATGTTGCCGAGCGATTGCTACGAAGCGGCCAGGGTCGATGGCATTCATCCGCTGAAGGTGTTCTGGCGTGTCACCCTGCCACTGTTGATGCCTGCACTGCTGGTCGCGGCGATCTTTCGCATCCTCGATTCGCTGCGGGTATTCGACGTCATCTATGTGCTGACCTCGAACTCGTCGAGCACCATGAGCATGTCGGTGTATGCCCGTCAGCACCTGGTGGAGTTTCAGGACGTCGGTTACGGCAGCGCGGCGTCGACGCTGTTGTTTCTCGTGGTCGCAGTGATCGCCATGCTTTACCTCTACCTCGGACGCCGTCAACTGGAGGTCCGCGCATGAGCCCGCGCCTACTGAAAAAAGCGCTGTTGCGCCTCGGATTCTGGTGCCTGATCGGGGTGTTGCTGCTGTATGCGGTTTTCCCGTTCTACTACGCCATCGTGACATCGCTGAAGCCCTCCAGCGCCTTGTTCGAGGTGAGCTACTGGATCGAAAATCCTGACTTCTCCAATTACGCGGCGGTCCTCCACCAGGCCTCATTCCTGCGAGCAATCGGTAATTCGCTGGTGGTTGCGCTGTGCGTGGTCACATTGGCGCTGTTCCTCAGCCTGACCGCTGCCTATGCCTTGGGCCGGGTCAAATTCCGTGGGCGTGGCACGGTGTTGATGATGGTCCTTGGCGTGTCGATGTTTCCCCAGGTCGCGGTGCTGTCGGGACTGTTCGAAGTGATCCGCGCCTTGGGTCTATACAACACGTCGTGGGCGCTGATCCTCAGCTACACGATTTTCACCCTGCCCTTCACCGTCTGGGTACTGACCACCTTTATGGGCCAACTGCCCCATGAACTGGAGGAAGCGGCAATCATGGATGGTGCGTCCCCGTGGGTGACGCTGACCCGCGTGCTGTTGCCGCTGCTCTGGCCAGCCCTCGTCACGACTGGCTTGTTGGCCTTCATCGCCGCGTGGAACGAGTTTCTGTTTGCCCTGACGTTCACCCTCACCGACAGCCAACGCACGGTGCCGGTGGCCATCGCCTTGATTTCCGGCGGCAGCCCCCATGAGTTGCCTTGGGGCTTGTTGATGGCCGCCTCGGTGTTGGTCACCGTCCCATTGGTGATTCTGGTGCTGATCTTCCAGCGCCGAATCGTTTCCGGTCTCACTGCCGGCGCGTTAAAGGGTTGATGCCCAATAAATACAAGGAACCGCTTCGTGATGAAATTGAAACTGGACAACGTCAACAAACAATTGGGCGGCGCGCGGATTCTTCGCGACATCAACCTGGAGATCGCTGCGGGTGAATTCGTGGTGTTCGTCGGTCCTTCGGGCTGCGGAAAGTCGACGCTGCTGCGGCTGATCGCCGGACTGGATTCGATCTGCGCCGGCGACCTGCAGATCGACGGGCGCCGGGTCAACGACCTCGAACCGCGCGAACGTGGCGTCGGCATGGTGTTTCAGTCCTATGCGCTGTACCCACACATGAGCGTCTACGACAACATCAGTTTTGGTCTCAAACTGGCCAAAACTGAAAAGAGCAGCCTGCGCGAGCGGGTGTTGAAAACTGCGCAAATCCTGCAATTGGACAAACTGCTGCAACGCAAGCCAAAAGAACTGTCCGGGGGGCAGCGTCAGCGTGTAGCCATGGGCAGAGCCATGGCGCGGGAACCGGACATTTTGTTGTTCGATGAGCCGCTGTCCAACCTGGATGCGTCTTTGCGGGTGCAGATGCGCAACGAAATTGCGCGGCTGCATGCGCGTCTGCGCTCAACCATGATCTACGTCACCCACGATCAGGTCGAAGCGATGACCCTGGCCGACAAAATTGTTGTGCTCAATGGCGGTCACGTCGAGCAGGTCGGCTCACCGCGCGAACTCTACGAGCGCCCGGCCAGCCGCTTTGTCGCCGGTTTTCTCGGTTCGCCGAGAATGAATTTCCTGCCGACCCGCCTGCGTGCGCCGGGCGAAACCAGCCTGGTTGATACTCCGGTTTTGGGGATGACCACCCTGCCCTTCGACAGCTCGAACCTGGCGGCAGATGCCTCGCTGAGCCTGGGCGTTCGCCCGGAACACCTGTCACTCAAAGCGGCGCCGGGAAGCGCTGGCATCGTCGTGACCGGGGTCGAATACCTGGGCAGTGAAACCTATGTGCACCTGGATACCGGGCAGGACGAGCCATTGATCTGTCGTTGTGAAGTCAACGCCGGATGGCAGGCAGGCGATCGGGTTGAACTGCAACTGGACATCGACAAGATCCACCTGTTCGATGCCGACGGCACGGCATTGAAGCGCCACCCGCACGCAATTGAATCCGTATCGGATGACCTCTCTCTACGCTCAATCCGAGCACACGCCCTATGACCTTGTCTTTGAATACCCCGAGCGACCCCATGTCTTCGACCCTTGACCTTGCGCAGCGCGCACTGGCTGACAACCAGTCCCGCGTCATTGAGGATTATCGACCCGGTTACCATATTGCCCCGCCGGCAGGCTGGATGAACGACCCCAACGGGGTCGTGTACTTCAGTGGCGAGTATCACGTGTTCTATCAGCATCATCCCTTCGACGCGAAATGGGGGCCGATGTATTGGGGCCATGCCAAGAGTGCCGATCTGGTTCATTGGCAGCACCTGCCCATTGCGCTGGCACCCGGCGATGAGTGCGACCGCGACGGCTGTTTTTCCGGTAGCGCCGTGGTCTGTGGCGATACCCTGGCCCTGATCTACACCGGGCACATATGGCTGGGCGAAGTGGGTGACGAGCGCTTGATCCGACAGGTTCAGTGCCTGGCAACCAGCAACGACGGCATCCGCTTCGTCAAACACGGCGCAGTGATCAACAGCGCGCCGCAAGACGCCATCATGCATTTCCGCGACCCCAAGGTCTGGCAGCAAGATGGCTATTGGTACCTGATTGCCGGCGCACGTCTGGGCGACAGACCGCTACTGCCGCTGTACCGCTCCACGGATCTGCACGTCTGGGAATTCCTCGACTATGTGTCCGGCGGTAGCGAGGGCGATGGCTATATGTGGGAATGCCCGGACCTGTTTCGCCTGAATGGACGCGATGTGCTGCTGTACTCTCCGCAAGGCATGCAAGCCGACGGTTATGACCGGCTCAACAAATACCAGAGCGGTTATCGAGTGGGCCAGCTCGACAACCAGTGGCACTTCACCGGCGGGCCTTTTATCGAGCTGGATAACGGCCACGATTTCTATGCAGCGCAAACGCTGTTGGCCGCCGATGGTCGGCGCCTCGTATGGGCATGGCTGGACATGTGGGAAAGCCCGATGCCGAGCCAGGCCCATCACTGGTGCGGCATGCTCGGATTGCCCCGCGAACTGGAACTGTGCGCCGATCGCCTTCGCGTGTATCCGGCACGCGAGCTCAGCGCGCTGCGAATGGCGCCATTGCCGGGTACGCCTTGGTGGGAAGCATCGGGAGCCCGCTGGGTGCCGGAGGTAAACGGCGACATGCTGGAAATCCATGTGCATCTGGATCTGCTCGGCTGCACTGACGGCCACTTGGGAGTCGCCCTCCGTTGCAGCGACGATGGCCGCGAAGAAACCCTGCTCTACTATGATCCGTCACTGCAGCGCCTGGTGCTTGATCGCAGCCGCTCGGGTGCGCAAGTCACAGGCCAGCGCAGCGTGGCGATAGACCCGACACAAGAGCGCTTGGAACTGCGCGTGTTTCTTGATCGCTCATCCATCGAGGTATTCGACGAAAACGGCCGCTTCAGCCTCAGCAGTCGCCTCTATCCGCGTTCCGACAGTCTGGGCGTGAAGCTTGTGGCCAGCGGGAGTGGCGGGCGCGTCTCGATTGCCAAGGCATGGCCTCTGGGTTCGGGATGGTCATGAGCGGCGTCATTCGGGTCGCGAGAAGCCCGGGCCCTGTGTCATGATTCTGCGTCAACCTGACCGGCCGCACTTCGCATGACTTCAGTGAAAGACGTTGCACAGCTGGCCGGCGTGTCCCTGATGACGGTGTCTCGAGCGCTCAATAGTCCGGAAAAACTGAGCCCCGAAACCCTTCTACGGGTGCGTCGAGCCATTGATGAACTGCAATTCGTACCCAGCCTGTCAGCGCGCAAGATGCGCGGTGACAACCTCCAGTCGCGAACCATCGGTGTGTTCGCGCTGGACACTGCGACCACGCCCTTCGCGGTCGAGCTGCTGCTGTCCATTGAGCAGACCGCGCAACAGGCCGGTTGGAATGTCTTTATCCTCAACCTGCTAAGCAACCCGCCCACCGACCAGAACATCGATCTGATGCTGTCGCACCGTCCGGATGGCTTGATCTTCAGCGCCATGGGGTTTCGCCAGGTCAGCATTCCCGAGCGCTTGAAGAGCAAGCCTCTGGTGCTCGCCAATTGTCTGGCAGATGACAGCAGCCTCGTCAGCTATGTACCCGACGACGAAATGGGCCAGTATCGCGCCGTACACCACGCGTTGAGCCTCGGCTACAAGCGTCCGCTGTGTATCAATCTGCCGAAACAGAGTCTGGCATGGGGGCTGCGACAAAAAGGCCTGCAGCGTGCCTGTCAGGCATTCGGACTGGCGCCGGACACGCTCCTGCAATACGACCTTTCCGATCATGATGCCTATGGTGAAACAGCCGCTATCCTCGACCGGCATGTCATTGATGGTCGCCCCCAATTCGATATTTTGATCTGTGGCAACGACCGCATTGCCTTTTGTGCCTATCAGTTGTTGTTGGGGAGTGGCCTGAAAATTCCCGACGATGTCGCCGTCCTCGGCTACGACAACATGATCGGCATTGCCGAGTTGTTCATCCCGCCGCTGACCACCGTGCAACTGCCGTACTACGACATTGGGCGCCAGGCTGCACGGCATCTGATCGAGACCCTGGAGCTTTCGGGAACCCAGCGAGTTGACTGTCCATTGGTGGTCAGGACATCACTGTAAGAGTGGGTCAGCTCGCTGAGAGCACGCTTTTGATTTACCGAGTGGAATCAGAAATCCACCGTCGCTGAAAGCAGATAAGTTCTCGGTGTCGACAACGTCAACCCCGGTTCACTGTCATCCGAAGCGCCTGCTGAACTCCAGTAGCGTTTATCCAGCACGTTCTCGACGTTGGCGCGCAGGGTGATGGTTTTCTCATCGACCTTGAAGGCGTACCGCGTACCCACGTCAAAGCGCTCCCAGGAGTCGATTTCCTTGTTGTTCGACTGATCCAGATACTGCGAGCTGGAATAAATGCCGCGCCCGCTCAACGTCAGGCCCTGCACCGTCGGCACGTCCCACTCGGCGCCGAGATTGACGTTGTATTTCGGCGTGGCCGGCGCGCGATTGCCGTCGAACGTGCCGTTGGTGGTGTGGGTCAGCTCGCTGTCGATGTACATCACGCCGCCGAGCAACCGAAGGCCTTTGAGCGGTTCGCCAAACATGCTCAGCTCCACGCCGTTGTTCTGTCGTTTGCCGTTCGGGCCGAAGACCCGGGTCGTGGCGTTGGTTTCATAGGCGGGTTGCTTGATCCTGAATACTGCTGCCGTTAACGCATACGAACCGGCGTCGTACTTGGCACCGATCTCGACCTGACGGCTGATAAACGGCGGGAAGATTTCGTCTTCGTTCACTGACGTTGACGGCGCAATCTTGCCTTGGCTCAGGCCTTCCATGTAGTTGGCGTAGAGCGACAGCTTGTCAGTCGCCTTGAACAGAATCCCGCCCGAGGGCGAAACCTTTTCTTCGTCGTAAGCCGTGTCGCCTTTGACGTCATCGCTCCAGTCATCGACTTTCACTCGTTGCCAGCGAGCGCCGAAGGTCAGCAGCAATCGATCGTCGAAAAAGCCCAGGGTGTCGGACAGCGCCACGCCGCTGAAGCGGTTTTCCGTGTAGACCTTGGCGTCGTAGCGCGTCGGCGTGCCGGGTTTCGCGGTTTGCACCGGGTCGTACAGGTTGCTGCGCCCTGCGGTGTAACGCGCGCCGCCGTTCTCGAAATCCATGTAGAAGTAGCTGGCGGCCAGATTGACTTCATGGCTCACCGGCCCGGTATGGAACCAGTTGCGCACGCCGGCCGTTGCGGTACGGACATTCTCGTCGCGGGTGAAGTCGCGCGGCAGTACGCTGAAATCGCCGGCATCGTTGGTGACGGAAACGGCGTGGCGCAAGAAGTCATGATTACTTTTGCGCGCGCCGACGCCGCCGTACAGCATCACCGAATCATTGACGTCGAACTCGGCGTTGAACGTGCCGAAGGTGTCCTCGGTTTTCGCCTGAGTCCACGGTTGCGCGTAGTTGCGATGCACCTTGTTCGCGCTCGGAACCTTGGCATTGGCCGCGACCTGCACGCGCTCCTGCGGCGCGTCGGTATCGCGTTCGGTGTGGCCGATATCGGTCGAAAGTCGCAAGCGCTCACCGCGAAAATCCAGGCCGAGCACGGCCATGTCGCGGTCGACACTTTGATGATCCCACTCGGTATCACCGGACTGCTTGACGCCGTTGAAACGCAAGCCGAACTGATTGTCCTCACCGAACCGCCGGCCGACATCCACCGCGCCGCCAACCTGATTGTTCGACGCATAATTGGCCGTCAACGAGGTGATTGGCTTGTCGGTGGCACGCTTGGGCACCACGTTGATGCCCCCGCCCACGCTACCCCGTGGCGAGATGCCGTTGATGAGTTGGCTCGGGCCTTTGAGAATGTCGACGCGATCGGCCATTTCCATGTCGATCGTGTAAGTCGGCAAAACACCGTAGAGGCCGTTATAGGCCACGTCGCTGTTGAACAGACTGAAACCACGGATAGTGAATTGCTCGTAACGGCCACCGGCCGGGTTGGTCGCGCGCACCGACGGGTCGCTGGCGATCAGATCGCCCAGCGTACGGGCCTGTTGGTTTTTCACCGTCTCGCTGGTGTAGGTGGTCATGCTGAACGGGGTTTCCATGAAGTCTTTCGACCCCAGCAAACCCTGTGAACCGCGACGCGCGACCTGGCCGCCGGCAAACACATCGGCATCGCTGGAACCGGTGGCACCGAGAATCGACGTCGGCGCCAGTTGCAGGCTGCTGCCCTCGGCGGCTGGAATCAGTGTGTAGGCCTGCTCGCCCAGCGGTTGCAGTTGCAGACCGGAACCCAGCAACAAGCGAGCAAACCCCTCCTCCACAGCGAATTCGCCGGACAAACCGTTGCTGTTGCGGCCACTCACCAGTGCCGGATCGACCGACAGATTGACCCCGGCCAAACCGGCAAATCTTGTCAACGCTGCACTCAGGCTGCCAGCCGGCACCTGATAGCTGCGCCGGGCGTCTTCGGCACAACTGGTCTGGATCAACACGGGGCTGGCACTCAGGCTCAGCAAAAGGCTCAACTGCAACAACGGACGCAAACGACTTGGAAATACTGCGGGCATTGGAAGACGCTCTCGATTTGTTCACTTGCCTGGAATGACCAGCGAGGCGAAAAAAAGGGACAGGCTTCAGACGAAATTTTTTCGCGGCGTCAGCGTTACCCAGAAACGCGTGCGCGAATGCACCTCCAACGGCAGGCTCGCCGCCAGCAGCGCCAGCACTTTATCGGTGTCGTCGAGACGGAAACTGCCGGTGACACGTAGACGTTCAAGTCCCGGCTCCCAGCGCAGAAGCCCCGAGCGATAACGGCTCAACTCGCGAAGAAAATCCCCCAACGGCTGGTTTTGCGCCATCAACACACCGTCACGCCAGCCCGGCATTTTGGCGTCGAACAGCGCGACCGGCCCGGCGCCGGAAGCGTGCAGATTGACCTGTTGCCCGGCGCTCAACCAAAGTGCCGGCCCGCGCAACGGCTGCAATTGCGCCGAGCCGCTGACCACCGACACGTTGCAGTCACGCTGGTTGAGGCGCACGCAGATTTCGCTGCGGCTGACAATGATCCGACTGTACGGCGCGTTGACCGTCAACGCCGTGCTACCCGGAACGTTGAGCGCCATTTCGCCGCGCACCAACGTCAACTGACGGCTGGCCAGATCGAGGTTCACCGCACTGGCGGTGTTCAGTTGCAAGGTGCTGCCGTCGGCCAGCCGTGTTCGCGTGTGTTCGCCGGTGGAAGTCTGCAAATCCGCGCGCCAGACGTCGAGCGGCAACTGGCGACCGATCAACCACGCCGTCGGCACCAGCGCCGCCAGACCCAGCGCCCTTTTCAGAGCTGCCCGCCGCGCCAGATCCGGGCGATCGAGTGTGGCCATGGCCAATTCTGCTGGCAGACTGGAAAAGCGCTGACGCAACAATTGAAGCTTCTGCCAGGCGTTTTCATGGCGGTTATCGCTGTCGCGCCAGTGCTTCAGTCGCACGTGATCGGCTTCACTGGCCTCGCCGGATTCGAGCAATGCCAACCACTGTGCGGCGGCACGGGCGACTTCGCGCGCTTCGTTGCTGGGCGCGACACGCATCATAGATCCAACATCAAGCAATGCTCGTAAGCCTGTGCCATATAACGTTTTATGCTGCGTTCGGAGACCTGTAGGCGCTCGGCGATTTCGCGATAACCCAGACCTTCGAGCTGGCTCCACAGAAACGCCCGGCGCACAGCTCGGGGCAAACCATCGAGCAGTTCATCCAGCGCTTGCAGGGTTTCCAGCAGCAGCCAACGTTGTTCGGGCGACGGCACGCATTCTTCGGGCAACTGCGCGAGGGCTTCGAGATAGGCCTTTTCCAGGCTGCGGCGGGTGTAGAAATTGCTCAGAAGGCGTTTGCCCACGGTCAGCAAATACGCGCGCGGTTCGCGCATGTCGGCAATCGGCTGAGCGCTGCACAGCACGCGCAAGAACGTGTCCTGGCTCAGGTCCGCCGCATCCCACGCGTTGCCCATGCGCCGCCGCAGCCAGGTTTCCAGCCAGCCTCGGTGATCGCGATACAGTTCGTGCAGGTGCTGCGGCGATGGCGTCGCTGCTTCAGTCATCTCAAGAGTCCTGCGCGAAGCCAGTTTCAAATGAGAGTGATTCTATTTAACTTCAGCGCCGAGACAAAGCCTTTTTAACCGCGACAGCTTTCATGAGCGCTTCAAGGTCTCGCTCGGCAACTCCTTGAACAATGCCCGGTAACTGCTGGAAAACCTTCCCAAATGCCAGAACGACCAGTGCATCGCCACCTCGGCCACGGTGGTCTCCGTTGGCCGGCGCTTGAGCAATTCGCGGTGTGCACTGTTCAACCGGCGCAGGCGCAGCCAGTGACTCGGGGTCATCCCGGTGTAGGCCTTGAATGCCTGCTGCAATTGGCGCAACGGCACGCCTGCCACGTGTGACAGCTCAAGCAGATTGACGGTGTCTTCCGGCGAATCCGCCGCCCACTCCCCCACCCGTTTCATGATCATCCGCTCTTCGCTACGCCGCTGTAATCCGCCGCGATCGAGGCTGGTGTGAGCGTTGTCGAGGATGAACAGACAGTCTTCAAGTAGCTGCTGCGTCAGCGACTCTTTATCAAGTAGATCAACAGCTTGCGACAACTTCGTGAGAGTTGAGCTTAACCAGCGACTGAACAAAGCGTTCTGTCCGCAATTGAGTTGCGTCATGAACAACCCTTCGAGTTTCGCCACATTCAGACCGTGCTGACGGACAAACTCCGGACCGAACACCACGGCGATTTCCTGGTAGTTCTCCGGGGTGATCCAGATGTTGCGGCTCTCTTCATTGAGCAGATACAGCGCGTTGTCACTGCGATCGAAACAGAACGCCAAAGCACCCGATGGCGCGCTGAAGTTCTGCTCGACGCGGGTGTTCATCTGCTCTTCGTAGACCTCGACACCCTGCAGATCCAGATAGCGGATCTGCCCGGCGAAATGGCCCGGCGACATTTGTTGGTAATGCTGGACCCAGCCCGGTGTGGCGCGGACTTGCTCGGCCACATCGGCGGTGTTGAACGCTTGAACCTGGAGCGAATTGCACGTTGTCATGGGGTGACCTTGCGCACTCTTTTGGTGCGCTTTGGTGCTGCTTAAAGTGGATAGATGGAACTGTAAGGCTCGCCCAAGATAGTCGTCAACGCGCCACAGGGGAAGGGGCGGAAGATGAAACCCGCCCTCCCCGGCGTCTATAAAACCAATAACGAGGTCTTTATGAATGCCCCTTTCGATCAGCTGTTCACGTGGCTGAAAGATCACAAGATTACCGAAGTCGAATGTGTGGTCAGCGACCTGACCGGCATTGCCCGCGGCAAGATCGCACCGACCAACAAGTTCCTGCATGAGCGAGGCATGCGCCTGCCGGAAAGTGTGCTGCTGCAAACGGTAACCGGGGATTTTGTCGACGACGACATCTACTACGACCTGCTCGATCCTGCCGATATCGACATGGTCTGCAAGCCCGTGGCTGACGCGGTCTACGTGATTCCGTGGGCGATCGAGCCGACCGCCATCGTCATCCACGACACCTTCGACAAGTTTGGCAACCCGATCGAACTGTCGCCGCGCAACGTGTTGAAGAAAGTCTTGCAGCTTTACACCGACAAAGGCTGGAAGCCGATTGTGGCGCCGGAAATGGAGTTCTACCTGACCCAACGCTGCGAAGACCCGGACTTGCCACTGAAGGCACCGCTCGGCCGCTCGGGCCGTGCTGAAAGCGGTCGTCAGTCGTTCTCCATCGACGCCGCCAACGAATTCGATCCCTTATTCGAAGACGTCTACGACTGGTGCGAACTGCAAGGCCTGGACCTCGACACGCTGATCCACGAAGACGGCCCGGCGCAGATGGAAATCAACTTCCGTCATGGCGACGCACTGGATCTGGCCGACCAGATCACCGTGTTCAAGCGCACCATGCGTGAGGCAGCGCTCAAGCACAACGTTGCGGCGACGTTCATGGCCAAGCCGATCGGCGACGAGCCTGGCAGCGCCATGCACATTCACCAGAGCGTGGTAGACATTGCCACGGGCAAACCGATCTTTGCTAACGCTGACGGGCAGATGAGCGAACTGTTTCTGCACTACATCGGCGGTTTGCAGAAATACATCCCGAAAGTGCTGCCGATGTTCGCGCCGAACGTCAACTCGTTCCGCCGCTTCCTGCCGGACACCTCGGCGCCGGTCAACGTCGAATGGGGCGAAGAAAACCGCACCGTCGGCCTGCGTGTGCCAACGTCTAGCCCGGAAGCCATGCGCGTGGAAAACCGTCTGCCGGGCGCCGATGCCAACCCGTACCTGGCGATTGCCGCGAGTTTGCTCTGCGGTTACATCGGCATGGTTGAAGGCATCGAACCGAGCGCTGCGGTCCATGGCCGTGCTTACGAGCGCCGCAACCTGCGCCTGCCGATCACCATCGAGGAAGCGCTGACGCAAATGGAAGAGTGCGAGACCGTTGCGCAGTACCTGGGCGACAAGTTTGTCCGTGGCTACGTCGCGGTGAAACGTGCCGAGCATGAAAACTTCAAGCGCGTGATCAGTTCGTGGGAGCGTGAGTTTCTGATGCTGAGCGTCTGAGCAAAGCCAAAAGATCCCCTGTGTCGATCGTTCCCACGCTCTGCGTGGGAATGCAGCCCGGGACGCTCCGCGTCCCATCCAAAGCCGAACGCGGAGCGTCCGTTGAGGCATTCCCACGCAGAGCGTGGGAACGATCATTATAAGAAGAGGTGTCGAAATGCGTCTGTTGAAATCCGTACTCCCGGTTGCCCTGAGCGTGCTGTTTAGCGCTGTAGCTCACGCCCAGCCGACTGTCAGCGTCTACAACTGGACCGACTACATCGGCGAAACCACCCTCGCCGACTTCCAGAGCAAATCCGGGATCAAGGTGATCTACGACGTTTTCGACTCCAACGAAACCCTCGAAGGCAAACTGCTCGCCGGTCGCACCGGCTATGACGTAGTAGTGCCGTCCAACCACTTCCTCGCGCGTCAGGTGAAGGCTGGCGCGTTCCTCAAACTCGACCGTTCGCAACTGCCGAACTGGAAAAACCTCGACCCGAAACTGCTCGAGCTGTTGGAGAAAAACGATCCAGGCAACCAGCACTCGGTGCCGTACCTGTGGGGCACCAACGGCATCGGCTACAACGTCGACAAGGTCAAGCAAGTGCTGGGCATCGACCACATCGATTCCTGGGCCGTGCTGTTCGAACCCGAGAACCTGAAAAAACTCACCCAGTGCGGCGTGTCGATGATGGACTCCGCCGACGAAGTCTTCCCGGCGATGCTCAATTACATGGGCCTGGACCCGCGCAGCGAAAACCCGGAAGACTATAAAAAGGCTGAAGCGAAGCTGCTCAGCATCCGTCCGTACATCACCTATTTCCATTCCTCGAAATACGTGTCGGATCTGGCCAACGGTGACATCTGCGTGGCCTTCGGTTACTCCGGCGACGTATTCCAGGCCGCCAACCGGGCCAAGGAAGCCAAGAACGGCGTGAACATCGCTTACGCCATTCCGAAGGAAGGCGCCAACCTCTGGTTTGATCTGTTGGCCATCCCCGCCGATGCGAGCAACACCAAAGAAGCCCACGCCTTCATCAATTACCTGCTCGATCCGCAAGTGATCGCCAAAGTCAGCGCTTCGGTGGGTTACGCCAACCCGAACCCGGCCGCCAAGCAATATATGGATCAGGCGCTGGTCAACAATCCTGAGGTGTATCCGCCTCAAGAAGTCCTCGACAAGCTCTACATCTCTACCACCCCGCCTCAAGCGATCATGCGTCTGATGACTCGGTCCTGGAGCAAAGTGAAGTCGAACAAATGAATCAGTACACCCAGGAACACGCTCGCTCCTACTACGCTGCTTCGGCGCGGGCGACCACACCTTATCCGGTATTGGACGCTGACCTGACGGCCGATGTCTGCGTGATCGGCGGCGGGTTCACCGGGGTCAACACCGCCATTGAGCTGGCTCAGCGCGGATTGTCGGTGGTGTTGATCGAAGCCCGGCGTGTCGGTTGGGGCGCCAGCGGGCGCAACGGCGGTCAGTTGATTCGCGGGATCGGTCATGAAGTTGCAGGCTTCGCCAAATATGTCGGCCAGGAAGGCGTGCGTTATTTGCAGCGCGCCGGCATCGATTCGGTGGAACTGGTGCGTCAGCGCATCGGCGACAACGGCATCGAATGTGATCTGCGCTGGGGCTTCTGCGATCTGGCCAATACCCCGGCGCAGTTCGCGGCCTTCAAGGATGAGCTGGTCGACCTCGCCGAACTCGGTTATGCCCACGAAACCCGTCTGATCGGCCCGGAGCAGATCCGCCAGAAAGTGGTGAATTCCGACATCTATGCCGGCGGACTGGTCGACATGGGTTCCGGGCACCTGCACCCGCTGGATCTGGTGCAGGGCGAAGCGCGACTGGCGGCGTCACTCGGCGTGCGAATTTTCGAGCAGAGTGAAGTGCTGGAAATCATCCACGGCCCGACCGTGCAGGTGCGTTGCGCCAAGGGCTCAGTGCGTGCCGGCAGTCTGGTGCTCGGCTGCAACGCGCATCTGGACGACCTCGAACAACAACTCAGTGGCAAAGTCCTGCCCGCCGGCAGTTACATCATCGCCACTGAGCCATTGTCCGAAGAACGCGCCGCGCAACTGATCCCGCACAATCTGGCGGTGTGCGACCAGAAAGTCGGCCTCGATTACTACCGGCTCTCGGCGGACCGGCGCCTGCTGTTCGGCGGTGCCTGCCACTATTCCGGGCGCGATCCGGCGGACATCGCCGCTTACATGCGCCCGAAGATGCTCAAGGTCTTCCCGCAACTGGCCGACGTGCGCATCGATTACCAGTGGGGTGGGAAGATTGGCATCACCGCCAACCGCTTTCCGCAGGTCGGCCGGCTCAAGCAGCACCCGAACGTGTTCTATGCGCAGGGTTATTCCGGCCATGGCCTGAACGTCACGCACTGGTGCGCGAAACTGCTCGGCGAGGCAATTCATGCCGGTCACAGCCAAGGCATGGACGTGTTCAGCGGCGTGCCGCACATGACCTTCCCCGGCGGCCCGGCCCTGCGCTCGCCGCTGCTGGCACTGGGGATGTTCTGGTATCGCCTGCGGGAAATGCTCGGCTGACAGCACAAACCGCGCTGACACGATCTAATCGTTCCCGGCTTTGATCGTTCCCACGCTCTGCGTGGGAATGCCTCAAGGGACGCTCTGCGTCCAGTGACGCGGAGCGTCACGGGCTGCATTCCCACCCAGAGCGTGGGAACGATCAGGTCGCGGCAGGTGAGCTATACACATTTGCTCTATCGCCAAGCACTTCTATATTGATGAGGTGCTTTGGCGTTCCTGACGCTCAGTGCCCAATCAATCGAGGAGGACATGGATGAAGTCGTCAGCCACCGACGAGCCGCGAGCACCAGGCCAAGCCCCAGTCAAAACCCGCCGTTTCAGCATTTCACTCGTCTGGATCGTGCCGATTGTGGCGGTGCTCGTGGGCATCTCGCTGGTGGTGCACAACGTGATGCAGGAAGGGCCGACGATCATCGTCAACTTCAAGACCGGCAGCGGCCTGACAGCCAACAAGACCGAGGTCAAATACCGCAACGTGGTCATCGGTCAGGTGACGGACGTCGAGTTGAGTAACGACCAGAAAAGTGTCGACGCCACCATCAAGCTGTCCAAACAGGCGGAAACCTTCACGCGCGAAGACTCACAGTTCTGGGTGGTTCGCCCGCGCATTGGCGCCGGTGGCGTTTCGGGTATCGACACCCTGCTTTCCGGTGACTACATCGGTGCCGACATCGGTCAGGCCGACAACCGCGCCAAACACTTCAAAGGCCTGGAAAATCCGCCGCCGATCACCTACGGCGAACCCGGCAAGCGCTTCATGCTGCATGCGTCGGACCTCGGTTCACTGGACATCGGTTCACCGGTTTATTACCGCAAGATTCCGGTCGGCCAGGTCGTCACCTACGCCCTCAATCCCGAAGGCAAAGGGGTGGATATCGAGGTGTTCATTCACGCGCCGAACGATGCGTTTGTCACTGAAAATACCCGCTTCTGGAATGCCAGCGGCATCGACATCAATGTCGGTGCCAACGGCTTTGCCGTGAAGACCGAATCGCTGTCGACGATGCTGGTGGGCGGTATTGCGTTCCGCGCTCCGGATTACAGTCCCAACGATGTGGCCGCCGCTGACGACAAGGATTTCGAACTGTTCGCCGACCAGCAGAGTGCCCTCGCGCCGCCGAACGGCAAGGCGCAATACATGGTGCTGCGATTCGACCAGTCGCTGCGCGGACTCAAGGTCGATGCGCCGGTCGAGTTCCTCGGTATGGAAATCGGCCGGGTCGTGGGCATCAACCTGGATTTCGATGCAAAAAAACGCACCTTCCCGCTTAATGTCGGCATCGTCATTTACCCGCAGCGTCTCGGTCAGGCCTACAAAAAGATGCTCACCGAATTCAAGCACGACCCTAACGACGAAGCCGCTGGCATCCGCCTGCTGGGCACTTTCGTCGATAATGGCCTGCGTGCCCAGGCCCGCAGTGGCAACCTGCTGACCGGCCAGTTGTACGTGGCACTGGACTTCTTTCCGAAAGCGGAGAAAGTCGCGTTCGATCCAAGCGCTCGTCCGGTCGTTCTACCGACCGTTCCGGGCAGCCTCGAACAGTTGCAGGAAAAACTCGAAGCGATGGTCGACAAGCTCAACAAACTGCCGGTTGAACGGATTGCCGGTAACCTCGACAGCAATCTGGTCGAGCTGCGCAAAGGCCTGAGCCAGTTCAACGCCAAGACCCTGCCGGGCGTGCAGAGCACCCTTGCCGACGTCAGCAAGACCTTGCAGTCCGCTAGCTCGACCCTGGCCGAAGATTCGCCACAACGCGAGAAACTCACGGAAACCCTCGACGAACTCGGGCGCATGTCGCGCTCGCTGCGTGAGCTGTCGGATTACCTGGGCCGACATCCGGAATCGCTGATTCGCGGTCGTCCCGATAACGCCGCGCCGCTGGATCTGAAAGGGCCACCACGCAATTGAGCACAGGAGCTACCGCAATGGCTTTACCGCTGAAGATCACCGTGCTCGCTGCCGTGTTGCTGTTGGGCGCCTGCCGCAGCGACCCGATCAGCTTTCACACCCTGACCCCGGTGCAACTGAGTAACAAGGGCGGCGGCACGCAGATTCCGATCGAAGCCCTCAGCGTTCCGCCACAGGTCGACCGCGCGCAAATCGTTATCCGCCAAGGCAACAGCGGCCTGGCGATTCTGGAAACCGATTGGTGGGGCGCGACACTTGCCGATGAGCTGCGCGGTGCGCTGAGCGATCAATTGAGCAATACCGGCGGCCAGGGCGCTACCTCGGTACGCATCGAAGTGCAGCGCTTCGATTCGATCCCGGGGCAGTACGCCTTGATCGACGCCAAATGGCGTCTGCGTCCATCAGGGGCGACCGACAGTGGCCTGCTGACCTGCCGCTCGACCTTGCAAACACCTTCAGGCCCGAGCATCGATGAGCTGGTGACGGCCCAGCAGAACAACGTCAAACGCCTGGCTGCGGCGATCAGTCAGGCTGCCGGCAATCCGCGCGGCTGCCCGCCCGCGTCCTGAATCAGCGTCACAGTAAAGCGACAGCCATTCGGCTCACGGGTGGTGAGTTTCACCTGCCATTGTTGATGGCTGCAGATCCGCTGCACCAGTGAAAGCCCCAAGCCGAGCCCTTCGCCGCGCTGTTCGTCACCGCGCACGAAGGGCTGGAACATCGCATGGCGCTGTTCTTCCGGGATACCGATGCCGCTGTCTTCGACCACGAAGCTGTTTTCCTGCAAGGTCAGTCGCACAAAACCGTGGTCGGTGTAATGCCAGGCGTTGCGCAACAGGTTGCCCATCACTGATTGCAGAAAGGTCAAGTTGAAGCGTCCGGCGCCGGCGTGCTGCGGATCGTAGACAAACTCCAGGCCTTTTTCGCGGATCAAGCGGCCCCACACCTCTGTCTGCGCATCGGCAATTTCCTTCAGTGTGCAGGTGGACTGCACGCGGACTTCTTCGGGTTTGCGCGCCAGCATCAGAAAGGTTTCGACCAATTGGCGCATCTCGTGGCTGGCCCGGGCAATCCGGCTGACTTGCGCCGTCGAGCGGGCATCAAGCGACGGATTCGCCAGCAGCAACTCACAGGACGTGCTCAGCAC
>NZ_JBFUIR010000005.1:0-195316 GCF_056401755.1 Pseudomonas sp. P4_D7
GGCATATGTTGGCTGACACACCGCTATCGCGAGCAGGCTCACTCCTACAGTTTAGATATTTACCGACTCGGGAAGCTGGATCGCCGGGCCATAGCCCTCGATAAACTCAGCCGGCATGCGCTTCGGCTTACCGGTCGACAGTTCAATACAGACAAACGTGGTCTGCGCGCGCAACAGCGTGGCATTGTCGCTCGGGCGCTTGAGCTGGAAATGCCGGGTCATTTTCAGGCGCTGATCCCAATCAACGATCCAGGTCGCCAATTGCAGTTCGTCGCCTTCATAGGCCGCTGCCAGATAATCGATCTCGTGACGGACCACGGCCATCGCCCGATCCAGTCGCCGATACTCGACCAGATCCAGACCCAGACGTTGCGAGTGGCGCCAGGCGCAGCGCTCGAGCCAGGTCACGTACACGGCGTTATTCGCGTGGCCCAACCCGTCGATGTCCTCGGCGCCTACTTGCAGATCAATGGTAAACGGCGTTGCCCGATCCCAACCCATGCCCCACTCCCGGTCAAAGTATTCAACCGGAGCAGTGTAACGGAGCTCAGGCCGATTGGCGCGCCTGAAGGCTGCGGCCGGCCAGCAGTGATAACACGCCATCAATCACCCGAGGGTCGGCTAGCACACGCTGGTGCCCGCCGCCTTCAAGGCGCAACAGGCGACTGTCGAACCAGGATTCGTGGATCAGCTGCGATTCCTTGACCGAAACGAAATTGTCGTCTTCGGCATGCACGATCAGGCCGGGCATATCCAGTTGATAGTGAGCGACATCAAGGGTGGCGGCGCGCATACCAACGTCTTGCTCGACTTGGCGAATGAAGGCGGAGCGCGCTCGCGGCGGCATACCGACGTAGCGGGCGAAACCGCGCAGTACGCCAAGAATGCGCGCAGGCGCGGCAATACTGACAAGGGTTTCGGTGCGCAAGCCCAGTTGCACGGCGAGCATGGCGCTGGCGCCGCCCATGGAGTGACCGATGACCGCTTGCAATGGCGGCAACTCGGCAGCGGCTTCGAGCATTGCCCGAGCGAACAACACGACATTGGCTTCACGCCCCGGCGAACGACCGTGAGCCGGACCATCCAACGCGACGACGGTATACCCGGCATCGACCAGTGCGGTGATCAGCGCGGCGAACTGGGTTGGCCGCCCTTCCCAGCCGTGCATCAGCAGCACCGTCGGGCCCTGGCCCCAGCGCAGCGCCGAGAGACCAAAACGCAAAGTGATGCGTTCGGAGCTGACCAGCAGCGGCAATTCCCAATCACGAAGAGGCAGCGAACGTGGCGTCATGAATGCCACACGCATTTTGCTCGCCACGCGTTTCGGTGCAATCCAGCCCAAGGTGCCATTAACGCCACGAACCCACTTCAACGTGTTCATCGCTCTCTCCTCAGGCGAGTTGCCTTCAGGTCAACGCACCGCCGACTTGGCAGCGCGCAGCAATCGATCGGATAAGTCTCCCGGGCCGAGCGCTCTTGCGAGTGCCAGACCACCCACCATCAAAGCCACGTCAGCCAAGGCTTTGTCGGTGTCCTCAGGGCTGGACGCCAACTGCGCAATCATCAATTCCAGGTGCTCGTTCAGCGCGATGCGGAACGATTCCGGCAAGCGGCCCAGCTCGCCGATCGACGCTGGAATCGGGCATGCCGCGTCGCTGGAATCACGATGCTTGCGCGACAGGTAAAACGCGGCGACCAAGGCACGACGCTCTTCACCGGTCAACTCGGCATCCATGTCGGCAATCAGGTCGCGGCGGCGGCCGAGAAGCTGCTTGAACGCTTCCAGCATCATCGCGTCCTTGCTTTCGAAGTGCGCATAGAAACCGCCGACGGTCAGGCCGGCTGCGCCCATCACTTCGCCCACGCTAGGGTCGGCCGGGCCACGCTGAATCAGTGCGGCGCTGGCAGCCTTGAGGATGCGTTCGCGGGTTTGAGCTTTTTTATCGTTCATCGTTGCCTCCGAATATTACGACTAGAATATTATTCGCATAATAATATTCTGCAAGTCAAGGATATGACCGCTGGTCTGATGCACAGTGTAAGGAAAAAGGAGAATTGGCCAAACGCCAGACAAACAAAAGGGCCATTCAATAATTGAATGACCCTTATAAAATCCCGCAGAGCGGGTAATCGTGGCGTCCCCTAGGGGACTCGAACCCCTGTTACCGCCGTGAAAGGGCGGTGTCCTAGGCCACTAGACGAAGGGGACAAAAACCTTCTATACAACTGATCAGCGCTGAGAACTGATCGATTCAAGGCCGGTGTGGCCAGACCTTGAACTGTAAATTGGTGGAGCTAAGCGGGATCGAACCGCTGACCTCCTGCATGCCATGCAGGCGCTCTCCCAGCTGAGCTATAGCCCCGGATTTTTCGCCTCGCGGCGGAGTGACATCTTGCAACATCACTTCTGTAAAACTGGCGTCCCCTAGGGGACTCGAACCCCTGTTACCGCCGTGAAAGGGCGGTGTCCTAGGCCACTAGACGAAGGGGACGCAAACCCTTCTATACAACTGATCAACGCTGAGTGTTGATCGCTTCGGAGCCGGTGTGGCCAGGCTTCGAAGTGTAAATTGGTGGAGCTAGACGGGATCGAACCGTCGACCTCTTGCATGCCATGCAAGCGCTCTCCCAGCTGAGCTATAGCCCCTCATCGTTGATGTCATCGCTGAGGACGGGGCGAATCTTAAGGGCGTATCGAAAGCCTGTCAAACTTATTTTTGAAAAATTTCAAAATTTTTCGTCGGCATAACAATCACTTACCGCCCTCCCCCCGTAAATTCGGGAGAAGCGCCGAAGGCACGATCAAAAGATCGCAGCCTTCGGCAGCTCCTGCACAAAGCCGCAAGCGCTTAGGCGATAGCGCCGAGCAGCTTTTCCCACTCTTTGTTTTCTTTCTTCGACACGCCACCCAGCAGGTCAATCGCCTGCCGCAGACGATAACGGGTCAGATCCGGGCCAAGGATTTCCATGGCATCGAGCACCGAGACCGAACTCGCCTGACCGGTGATCGCAGCAAACATCAGCGGCATCGCATCGCGCAGTTTCAACTCCAGCGATTCGACCACAGCCTGAATCGTCGCGGTGATGTTGTCCTTCTCCCACTGACGCAGGCTTTCCAGCTTCCACAGGATCAACTGCATCAACTGGCGAACCTGATCACCCGAAAGCTTTTTCGATTCGAACAGCTTGGCATCCGGATTGACGCCGCCGGCGAAGAAGAAACCGCCCAACGGGGCAACCTGGCTGAAGGTTTCAACGCGGCCCTGAACGTGCGGCGCGATCTTCATCATGTATTCGGAATTGAACGCCCACTTCTGCACGCGTGCAGCGAACTCTTCCACCGGCAGATCACGCAGCCACTGGCCGTTGAGCCACGACAGCTTCTCGATGTCGAAGATCGGCCCGCCCAGCGAGACACGCTTGAGGTCGAAGTTGTCGACCATTTCCTGCAGCGAGAACTTCTCGCGCTCGTCCGGCATCGACCAGCCCATACGGCCGAGGTAGTTGAGCATCGCTTCCGGCATGAAGCCCATGCGCTCGTAGAATGTCACCGAGGTAGGGTTCTTGCGCTTGGACAGCTTGCTCTTGTCCGGGTTACGCAGCAGCGGCATGTAGCACAGCTCTGGCTGTTCCCAGCCGAAGTACTCGTAAAGCAGAATCAGTTTCGGTGCCGATGGCAGCCACTCTTCGCCGCGCAGCACGTGGGTGATGCCCATCAGGTGGTCGTCGACGACATTGGCGAGGAAGTACGTCGGCAGGCCGTCGGTCTTCATCAGCACTTGCATGTCCATGCGATCCCACGGGATCTCGACGTCGCCACGGAGCATGTCCGGCACCACGCAAACGCCTTCGCTCGGCACTTTCATGCGGATCACGTGGGGTTCGCCAGCGGCCAGACGGGCGGCGACTTCTTCTTTCGACAGCAGCAGCGCGCGGCCGTCATAACGTGGTGTTTCGCCGCGAGCCATTTGCTCGGCGCGCATCTGATCCAGCTCTTCAGCGGTGCAGAAGCACGGAAACGCGTGGCCCATGTCGACCAGTTGCTGGCAGTACTTTTGATAGATGTCGCCGCGCTCACTCTGGCGATACGGGCCGTGCGGGCCGCCGACGTCCGGGCCTTCGCTCCAGTCGATACCCAACCAGCGCAGGGCGTCGAAGATCTGCTGTTCGGACTCGCGGGTCGAACGCAACTGGTCAGTGTCTTCGATGCGCAGGATGAACTCACCGCCATGCTGCTTGGCAAAGCAGTAGTTGAACAATGCGATGTAAGCGGTACCTACGTGGGGGTCCCCGGTAGGCGATGGCGCGATGCGAGTGCGGACGGTGGTCATGGCATGTCTCGAAAAGAATGAAAAGCAAAACAATCAAGCGGCGAATGGTAACAGGCGACACCCGCCCCGCTCCAGCGGGCAGGGCATTTAAGCCAAGTTTGCGTCTGGAACGCCCGTAAGCCGTGGTGAATGGGCAAATATCAGCGGATGGCATTTACCGTTTATCGGCTGTATGCCAGATTCGCCTGCTGATAACTTTCCTTACAATTCATCGACTACAGTTTGCCCATGCCTGCCCAACTCAAGCGTCGCCTGTTGATTTTCCTGCTGCTCGTCCTGCTGATTGCCGGGGGCTTTTTCGCCCATTGGTTTTTCAAGGGGCGTTTTTATGAAAGCACCGACAACGCCTATGTCCAGGGCGAAATCACCCGTGTGTCGAGCCAGTTGAGCGCGCGCATCGATGAAGTGCTGGTGCAGGACAATCAACACGTGGAAAAAGGCCAGTTGCTGGTGCGCCTCGAACCGAATGATTTCCGTCTGGCCATCGATCGCGCCAATGCCGCCCTTGCCACCCGCGAAGCCGAGCGCCTGCAAGCGCAAAGCAAATTGACTCAGCAAGCCAGTTTGATTGCTTCCAGCGACGCACAAGTGGCAACCACCCAAGCAACGTTGGGCCGCTCGCAAATGGATTTGTCGCGTGCCGAAACCCTGCGCAAGCCCGGTTACGTTTCCGAAGAACGCGTGACCACCCTCTCCGCTGACGCTCATATCGCCCGTTCGCAGGTGGCCAAGGCGCAGGCCGATGCGCAAGGCCAGCGTCAGCAGGTCAACGCCCTGAACGCAGAAATCAAACGCCTCGACGCACAAATCGCCAACGCCCGCGCCGATCTCGCGCAAGCCGAACTTAACCTGACCCGCAGCGAAATCCACGCGCCAATCAGCGGCCTGGTCGGCCAGCGCGCCGCGCGTAACGGCCAAGTGGTGCAGGCTGGCGCTTACCTGCTGTCGATCGTCCCGGACGAAGACATCTGGGTGCAGGCCAACTTCAAGGAAACCCAGATCGGCCACATGCAGCCCGGGCAAAAAGCCGAGCTGACCTTCGATGCCTACAGCGACACGCCGATCGAAGCGCGGGTCGACAGCCTGTTCGCCGCCTCCGGCGCGCAATTCAGCCTGCTGCCGCCGGACAACGCCACCGGCAACTTCACCAAAGTCGTGCAGCGGATTCCGGTAAAACTGACCTTCAAGGCCGACAACCCGTTGCACGGCAAGATCCGTCCGGGCATGTCGGTGACCGCCACCGTGAACATCAAAGACGCCCCGGACAATGGCCGGTGATGCGCTGATCCGCCCGGTCGGCGAACCGACCCGGCGCGATTGGATTGCGGTGATGAGCGTGATGCTCGGCGCGTTTATGGCCGTGCTCGACATTCAGATCACCAACTCTTCTCTGAAAGATATTCAGGGCGCCTTATCGGCGACGCTGGAAGAAGGCTCGTGGATTTCCACGTCGTATCTGGTCGCGGAAATCATCATGATTCCGTTGACCGCGTGGCTGGTGCAGTTGCTGTCGGCGCGGCGACTGGCGGTGTGGGTGTCGCTGGGTTTTCTGGTTTCCTCGCTGCTGTGCTCGATGGCGTGGAGCCTGGAGAGCATGATCGTCTTTCGCGCCATGCAGGGTTTCACCGGCGGCGCGCTGATCCCGCTGGCGTTCACCCTGACCCTGATCAAACTCCCCGAACACCACCGCGCCAAAGGCATGGCGATGTTCGCCATGACCGCCACGTTCGCCCCGTCCATCGGCCCGACGCTGGGCGGCTGGCTCACGGAAAACTGGGGTTGGGAATACATCTTCTACATCAACATCCCGCCGGGCCTGATCATGATCGCCGGCCTGATGTACGGGCTGGAAAAGAAAGAAGCGCACTGGGAATTACTGAAAAGCACCGACTACACCGGAATCCTCACGCTGGGGATTGGTCTCGGCTGCTTGCAGGTTTTTCTAGAGGAAGGCCATCGCAAGGATTGGCTCGAATCAAGCCTGATAGTGACGCTGGGCAGCATTGCGCTGGTGAGTCTGATCACCTTTGTGATCGTGCAGATCTCCAAACCGAATCCGCTGATCAATCTGGGCATCCTGCGTAATCGCAATTTCGGTCTGTCGAGTATTTCCAGTCTGGGCATGGGTGTCGGGTTGTACGGTTCGATCTATCTGTTGCCGCTGTATCTGGCGCAGATCCAGAACTACAACGCCCTGCAGATCGGCGAAGTGATCATGTGGATGGGCGTGCCACAGCTGTTCCTGATTCCGCTGGTGCCGAAGCTGATGAAGTTTGTTTCGCCGAAATGGCTGTGCACGATCGGTTTTGGATTGTTCGGGCTAGCGAGTTTTTCTTCGGGGGTGCTCAACCCGGATTTCGCCGGGCCGCAGTTCAACCAGATCCAGATTATTCGTGCGCTGGGGCAGCCGTTGATCATGGTGACCATTTCGCTGATCGCCACGGCGTACATCCTGCCGCAGGACGCGGGGTCGGCGTCGAGTCTGTTCAATATCCTGCGAAATCTGGGCGGCGCGATTGGTATTGCCCTGCTCGCGACACTGCTGGATGCGCGCACCAAGACCTACTTCGATTATTTGCGCGAGGCGGTGGTGCCGACCAATCCGCAGGTGGCCGAGCGTTTGGCGTCGATGACTGATCGGTTTGGCAGTGACACGGCGGCGTTGAGCAAGCTGAGCGAGATCGTCCATCAGCAGGCGGCGATCATGGCGTACAACGATGCGTTTCACTTTGTCGGGATTGCGCTGGGAATCAGCATGTTGGCGATTTTGCTGACCAAGAAATTGCCAGAGGGGCTGAAGGCTGGGGAGTCTCATTAAGACCGCGTCGCCCCATTCGCGAGCAAGCTCGCTCCCACAGGGGATTTGTGAACGACACAACTCCAATGTGGGAGCGAGCTTGCTCGCGAAGAGGCCCGACTAAACACTGCAAATTTTCAGACCGCCAAAAGCCGCTCACGCAGTTTGGCAATCTCGTCGCGCATCTGCGCCGCCGCTTCAAATTCCAGATCCCGCGCCAACTGATACATCTTCTCTTCCAGCGCACGAATGCGCTTGGTGATTTCGCTCGGCGAGCGCAGTTCGGCTTCGTACTTGGCGTTCTCTTCGGCAGCCTTGGCCATGCCTTTGCGCTTCTTGCTGCGCGAGCCCGGCACGGTGGCGCCTTCCATGATGTCGGCGACGTCCTTGATCACCCCGCGCGGGGTGATGCCGTTTTCCAGGTTGAACGCTATCTGCTTGTCGCGACGCCGCTCGGTCTCGCCAATCGCCCGCTCCATCGAACCGGTCATGCGATCGGCATAGAGAATCGCCCGACCATTGAGGTTACGTGCGGCGCGACCAATGGTCTGAATCAGCGAACGCTCGGAACGCAGGAAGCCTTCCTTGTCCGCGTCAAGAATCGCCACCAGCGACACTTCCGGCATGTCCAGGCCTTCACGCAGCAAGTTGATCCCGACCAGCACATCAAAGGTCCCGAGGCGCAGGTCGCGAATGATTTCCACGCGCTCAACGGTGTCGATATCAGAGTGCAGATAACGCACGCGCACGCCGTGATCGGCGAGGTAATCGGTAAGGTCTTCGGCCATGCGTTTGGTTAGCGTGGTGACCAGCACCCGCTCCTCGACCGCCACGCGTTTGCTGATTTCCGAGAGCAGATCATCGACCTGAGTCAGCGCCGGACGCACTTCAACCTGCGGGTCGACCAGGCCAGTCGGCCGCACCACTTGCTCAACCACACGCCCGGCGTGCTCGGCTTCGTAGTTGCCCGGCGTCGCCGAGACGAAAATGGTCTGCGGGCTGACCCCTTCCCACTCGTCGAAACGCATCGGTCGGTTATCCAGCGCCGACGGCAAACGGAAGCCGTATTCAACGAGGGTTTCCTTACGCGAACGGTCGCCCTTATACATCGCGCCGACCTGCGGCACGCTGACGTGGGATTCGTCGATCACCAGCAAGGCATCGGCCGGCAGATAATCGTAGAGCGTTGGCGGCGCGGCACCGGCCGGGCGACCGGACAGGTAGCGCGAGTAGTTTTCGATGCCGTTGCAATAACCCAACTCGAGGATCATCTCCAGGTCGAAACGGGTGCGCTGTTCAAGACGCTGGGCTTCGACCAGTTTGTTGTTGCTGCGCAGGTATTCGAGGCGTTCCTGCAATTCGACCTTGATGTGTTCGATGGCGTCGAGCAGGGTTTCCCGTGGCGTTACATAGTGGCTCTTCGGGTAGAAGGTGAAGCGCGGCATCTTGCGGATGACTTCGCCGGTCAGCGGGTCGAACGCGGAAATGCTTTCGACCTCGTCATCGAACAGCTCGATGCGGATCGCTTCCAGATCGGATTCCGCCGGGTAGATGTCGATCACATCGCCGCGTACACGGAAAGTCGCGCGGGCAAAGTCCATATCGTTGCGCGTGTATTGCAAGTCGGCCAGCCGCCGCAACAGCGCACGCTGATCGAGTTTGTCGCCACGATCGACATGCAGCACCATCTTCAAATAGGTTTCCGGGCTACCCAGACCGTAGATGCACGACACCGTGGTGACGATGATCGCGTCTTTACGCTCCAGCAACGCTTTGGTTGCGGACAGGCGCATCTGCTCGATGTGGTCGTTGATCGACGCATCCTTCTCGATGAAGGTGTCGGACGACGGCACATAGGCTTCGGGCTGGTAGTAGTCGTAGTAGGAAACGAAATACTCGACGGCATTATTCGGGAAGAACGCCTTGAACTCACCGTACAGCTGCGCAGCAAGGGTCTTGTTCGGCGCCAGCACCAGGGTCGGGCGCTGAATCTGCGAAATGACATTGGCGATGCTGAAGGTCTTGCCCGAGCCGGTCACACCGAGCAGCGTCTGGTGCGCCAGCCCGGCCTCGATGCCCTCCACCAATTGGCGGATGGCTTCTGGCTGATCGCCGGCGGGCTCGAAGCGGGTGACGAGCTGGAATTCGGACATATACACCTCTGGGATCGCGGCATTCCGAGCAAAGCGGTACACCACGGGGACGACCGCAAACGACCGGTGTCGCGCAAGAAAAAACCTGGATTGTGCTCAATGTGGTGGCGATTGCCTCACCTTTCAAGGCAAACGTCCTACATCCGGTAAAGACTCTGACACGTGCAGTCGACTAACGGTCAAGAAATAATCGGAAAAACTTACCCTAAAAGCCGAATCGCCTGTCGCCATTGTTCCGTAATGGCCTCTATACTAGCTCCCCGTTTGTGCACCGCTCTAGTGCATCCGGCTGGAGCGCGACACGTCCCTCCATTCTCCATTCAGAGCCGCCGCAATAATGAGCCTGTTCTCCGCTGTCGAAATGGCACCCCGCGATCCAATCCTGGGCCTCAACGAAGCATTCAACGCCGATACCCGGACCACCAAGGTCAACCTGGGCGTGGGTGTTTACTGCAACGAAGAGGGGCGAATTCCACTTCTGCGCGCCGTGATCGAAGCCGAAACCGTTCGCGCCGCTCAACACGCTTCGCGCGGTTACCTGCCGATCGATGGTATCGCCGCCTACGACCAGGCCGTGCAAAAGCTGCTGTTCGGCAACGACTCGCCGCTGATCAGCGCCGGTCGCGTCATCACCACTCAGGCCGTCGGCGGGACCGGCGCACTGAAGATCGGTGCCGACTTCCTCAAGCAACTGCTGCCGAACGCCGTTGTGGCGATCAGTGACCCAAGCTGGGAAAACCACCGTGCCCTGTTCGAAACCGCCGGTTTCCCGGTGCAGAACTACCGTTACTACGACGCAGCCAGCCACGATGTGAATCGTGCCGGCATGCTCGACGACCTCAACGCCCTGCCGAACGGCTCGGTCGTTGTCCTGCACGCCTGCTGCCACAACCCGACTGGCGTCGACCTGACCCCGGCGGACTGGAACAACGTGCTGGAAGTGGTTAAAACCAAAGGTCACGTGCCGTTCCTCGACATGGCCTATCAAGGTTTTGGCGACGGCATCGACGAAGACGCCGCAGCTGTGCGCCTGTTCGCTGAGTCCGGTCTGACTTTCTTCGTTTCGAGCTCGTTCTCCAAATCGTTCTCGCTGTACGGCGAGCGCGTTGGTGCGCTGTCGATCATCAGCGAATCGAAAGAAGAAAGCGCGCGCGTGCTGTCGCAGGTCAAGCGCGTGATCCGCACCAACTACTCCAACCCGCCGACCCACGGCGCAAGCATCGTTGCAGCTGTATTGAACAGCCCGGAACTGCGTGCACAATGGGAAGCCGAGCTGGCGGAAATGCGTCTGCGCATTCGCGGCATGCGCGAGCAGATGGTTGCCCTGCTGGCAGAGAAAGCCCCGGGCCGCGACTTCAGCTTCGTCGGTCGTCAGCGCGGCATGTTCTCCTACTCGGGCCTGACCACTGAACAAGTGCATCGCCTGCGTAACGAGTTCGGCATCTACGCCCTGGACACCGGCCGCATCTGCGTGGCTGCGCTGAACCAGAACAACATCAAGGCGGTAACGGATGCGATTGTTCAGGTCATCTGATTTCGCACTGTGATGAAAAACGGGAAGCCTTGGGGCTTCCCGTTTTTTATTGTCACGAAACAATCCCTATCCCCTCTAAACTGCACACATGTCCAAATGTGGGAGCGAGCTTGCTCGCGAAAGCGATCTGTCATTCAACATCGTTGTCGACTGACATGACGCCTTCGCGAGCAAGCTCGCTCCCACAGGTGATGAGTACATTCCAGAATTTTGTGAGATCAGATATGAAAAACGACAACCTGCGCGCCGACCGTGACGACCTGGATGATTTCATCCCTCGTGCCTCGGCCAAACGCGAGAAAAGCCTGGTGCTGCAAGTCGCCGCCGGGGTGTTCCTGGGTGGCCTGGTCCTGTGGCTGGTGCAACTGGCCGCCACCGCGGCTTACGCCAAACTGATGATGGGCACCATCACCTTCGGCAGTTAAGCCAGTTCGATCGCTCGCTGACTCGCGGCGTCGTCATAAACGACGTACAGCGATTCGGCGATCTGACTCTTGATCGCCTTGGTGCTTTCAAGACCCAGGACGAAGCCTTCGGCCTTGCCACCGGCGCGGTTCAATTCCTCAGCGGTACTGGCCTGGGTGATTGCATCGAAGAGTTTTTCGGCGTGAGGGCCAACGCCCTTGGGCAGGCTGATTTGCGCGATGCTCATGCGAACACCTCGCTGTTGCGGGATAAATGGTTCATGACGCAGACCTTTTTCGGCGAATGGCCGGCAGCGCGTGTGACCACTTCCGGGCGCCCATGGTAGACCTCTGCTGCAGTTCTGGTAACCGCCAATCGCTGACAAGTCACCGTTCGTCCCGAGGATTCAGCTAATTTTACAACCGGCGCTTGACTTCTCTTTTTGAATCAGTAACATACGCACCAATTCCGCAATAGCTCAGTTGGTAGAGCAAATGACTGTTAATCATTGGGTCCCTGGTTCGAGTCCAGGTTGTGGAGCCAGATAGCAAAGCCCCTGAATCGAAAGATTCAGGGGCTTTTTTGTGGGCGCTTGAAAAGGTCAAAAGATCTTGAAATGAAAAAGGGCCGATCTGTGCTTACCAGATCGGCCCTTTTCTATTCAGGCACAGCCGTCAGACATGCTCGCTGGGTCTCACCTGCGCTTTCGGGGCACCCTGCCCATGATCGTGATCATCAGGCTCGATGACCGGCACTTCCTTGCCATCGCAGTCATGCAGCTTGCCGTCGCTGAAGTAATCGCCTTCACGCAGCGCCGCCAGGTCGCGATAGCGCAGGGTCCGCTCTTCCGCCGCAGCAAACACCGACTGCTGATCCGAGTTACCGGCGGTGAAGTGGTTGAACGCCAAGTTGAGCAGGATCGCCATGATCGCCGACGAGCTGATGCCCGAATGGAAAATGGTCGCGAACCAGCTTGGGAAGTGGTCGTAGAAGTTCGGTGCGGCAATCGGGATCATGCCGAAACCGATCGAAGTGGCGACGATGATCAGGTTGACGTTGTTGCGATAATCAACCTTGGACAGCGTACGGATACCGCTCGCCGCCACCGTGCCGAACAGCACGATACCGGCGCCGCCGAGTACCGACGTCGGCACTGCTGCGATAACCCGACCCATGAACGGCAGCAGACCAAGAATTACCAGGAAGATACCGCCAGTAGCGACCACGTAACGGCTCTTGATCCCGGTAACCGCCACCAGCCCAACGTTCTGGGCGAAGGCGCTCTGGGTGAACGAACCGAAAATCGGCGCAAACATGCTCGACAGCATGTCTGCCCGCAGGCCATTGCCCAGGCGTTTGGAATCGACCTTGGTGCCGATGATTTCACCGACCGCAAGAATGTCCGCCGAAGTTTCCACCAGGGTCACCATGACCACGATGCACATCGACAGAATTGCGGCGAAGTGGAAGGTCGGCATGCCGAAATGGAACGGCGTCGGGAAGCCAAACATCGGCCCCGTGGTGACGCTGGAGAAGTCCGCCATGCCAAGGAACACCGCCAGCACCGTGCCGATCACCATGGCCAACAGGATCGACAGACGCGAGATGGTCGAGCTGCCGACCTTGCTCAGCAGCAACACCAGCACCAGCGTGACTGCCGCCAGACCGATGTTCTGCATGCTGCCGAAGTCCGGCGCATGGCTGTTGCCGCCCATGGCCCAGCGCGCGGCCACCGGCATCAGCGTCAAGCCGATGGTGGTGATCACGATGCCGGTGACCAGCGGCGGGAAGAACTTGGTGATGCGCGAGAACACCGGTGTGATCAACAAGCCTATCAAGGAAGCCGCAATCACTGCGCCAAGCACGGACTGGAAGCCGCCCTCCCCGCCACTGCTGACGATCGCGACCATGGTCGCCACACCGGAGAACGACACGCCCTGCACCAGCGGCAACTGACAACCAAAAAACGGTAGACCCAGGGTTTGCAGCAGCGTCGCCAGCCCCCCCGCAAACAATGAAGCAGCAATCAGCAAACCAATGTCCGCCGGCGACAGGCCGGCCGCCTGGCCGATGATCAGTGGCACCGCAACGATACCGCCGTACATGGTCAGAACATGTTGCAGGCCGTAAGCCATATTCGCGCCGACCCCGAGATTTTCGTCCTCGGGCCGTTGGTGTGAAACATGGGGCGTTTTCATGGTGGGGGGTTCCCTGGTTTTTGTTATGCGCACACTGTATTCAATACTCGTGACAAATGTCCATAGAGTTGTATACAACTTATCAGTCACATAATGGATAGGTAGCCACCCAAGCTTCTAGCCCGCTGCTCCCATCCCCCACAAATCCGGCAACACTTCCTCTCCAGTGCCCTCGCCTGCCGCCACTACGCTGAAGTGTTCACGGCGACCGACGGTGCGGTCGCGCTCTTTTTTATACATATAAAGTATGCATAATGAAGTCAATTGAAATTCAGTACGACAAAAGCAAGAACGCAGCCAACAAACTCAAGCACAAGGGCATCAGCCTCGCCGAGACCGAACCGGTCTTTCACGACGAACGAGCACTGACGATCGAGGACAACGACCATGACGAACAGCGCTGGATCACTATTGGCGCCAACGGCAAAGGGCGCTTGTTGGTCGTTGCTTACAGTTACCGGGATGCAAATGTCGTTCGAATCATTTCTGCGCGTGTCGCCACACCCAGCGAACGTAGCGCTTATTTTCTGGAGGCTTGATCGATGCAAGACGAATATGACTTTTCTCAGGGCAAACGCGGTGCGTTGGCTTCAAACAAGGGCAAAACCCGCATCACCATCATGCTGGATGACGCCGTCATCGAAGCGGCGCGAACGGTCGCGGAAAACGAAGGGTTCGGTTATCAGACGGTGATCAATAACACCCTGCGTCATGCCCTGCTCGATGCCGTTGCCAAACCGGAACAAGCCGAATCGAGCGGGCAATTCAAGAAAGGCATCACCGCTGCAGACCTCAAGAGTCTCGAGAAAAAACTGTCGGCAGCGGTCGGAGAAATTCGCCGAGTGCTCGAGCCCGACGCCAAGCCCTAAACGGAAACCGGTACGATCATCCGCGCCAGAGCCTGCCGTATGTGGGGCAGATCCGGCAGGTGCAGAGCAAACTCGCGCGCCAGCAATTCAATCAGCTCATCGACCCGAGTAACCTCGCGTCGCTCACTGCTGGCGCCCATGCGATGAACAGCGAAACTGCCGTTGTTCAGGGTCTTGCGCCAGCCATCCCCGGTGCGCGCCACCATCAGGCGCTGTGCAAACGGTGACTCAGGGTGAGTCGAGACATACCAGTTGCCAATGGTGTAATCGATGTCTTCCTGGCGTTGCAGATCGAACAGGTACATCGGCCGCCATTCACCCGCCACATTGGCACGTAGCATGTAGCCGTCGGCCTGTTTTTCAATGCGATAAGGTTCGTGAGGGGTCGCTTGCTCGGTCTCGGTATCGAGCAGCAGCGGCGCGGTCGGCACCATGCCGCCGAAGCCGACATCTGTGATGTAGCGCACGTCGTCGATGGTCACCAGACTCAAACGGTGTGTGCGCGCTGTCCAGCTGCCTTCGGGCTGATTCATTACCACGCGCCCGCTGATGGCCCGAGCGTCGAAGCCCAGTTCCAGCAACAGGGCAAAGAATAGGTTATTGAGCTCGTAGCAGTAACCACCGCGTCCACCGAGCAGGACTTTCTCTTCAATGGATGGCAGATCGATCAATACCGCCGCGCCGGTAATCGTCGCCAGATTCTCGAAAGGGAACACGCCGGTATGGCGCAGTTGCAGCAGGCGCAGGGTCGCCACTGTCGGTTCCGGTGGCGTTTCAAAACCCAGACGTTGCAGGTACAGCTTCAGATTCGTCAGGCGTGGCTCACTCATTGCTCGATCCTTATGCATGGGGCCGCAGGTCACTGCGTTGATGGTCGCCATGTATACGGGATCAGGCACTGCTTTCGACAATTGATTTCGCCAATCGCCCGCTAGCGTTTCTTGCGGGAACCGATGCGAATCCATGTCGGCGCATGGTCACTGGCGTGCGGTTCATTGCGCACCCAGGCATCTACACCGGCGTCATGCAAATACGGACTCAGCGCCGGGTTGAGCAATAGATGATCGATGCGCAGACCGGAGTTGGTTTGCCAATGCTGCCGAAAGTAATCCCAAAACGTATAGAGCCGATCCTCGGGATACAGATGCCGCAGCGAATCGGTCCAGCCTTGATCGAGCAAGCGCTGATAACACTCGCGGCTCTCGGGTTGCAGCAGCGCATCCTTGAGCCACGAGCGGGTGTTGTAGATGTCCATGTCGGTGGGCACGACGTTGTAGTCGCCGGCCAGCACCACCGGGTGATCGCTGCTTTGCAGGTCTTTTGCATAGCTGATCAGCCGTTCGAACCACGCTAGTTTGTAATCGAATTTCGGCCCCGGCTGCGGGTTGCCGTTGGGCAGGTACAGGCAGCCGACCAGCACCCCATGCACCGCCGCTTCCAGATAACGACTGTGCTTGTCATCGGGATCACCCGGCAGACCGCGTCGGCTCTCCAGCGGCTGCGCATCGCGGGCGAGAATTGCTACACCGTTCCAGGAGGCCTGGCCCTGCCAGATCGCGCCGTAACCGGCGGCTTCCAGTTCTGCTGCGGGAAACGCCGTGTCGACGGATTTGAGTTCTTGCAGGCAGGCGATATCCGGCTGCTCGCGCTTGAGCCAGTCCAGCAGGTTCGGCAAACGTGCGCGTAAACCGTTGACGTTGTAAGTGGCGATTCGCAGGTTTTTCATCGGCTGAGGCTCCTGCCCAAGGGCTGTAAAAATTGTGACCCCGTGATCATCGTGCCGGTTGCATCGGATCAGTCTCGTGCGGCGTAATGGGCGCTCGCCATTCGCCCGCACTGCCGAGACCGGAATCCCATGCAAACCACGCTGCAAGGTCAGCGCATCCTCTTGCGCCCGCTCCAGTATTCAGATGCCGACGCCCTGCTCCACGCTGCCGCTGACGGCGAATTGTGGAACCTCACCGTCACCGTGGTGCCTTCGCCCAGCACTGTCGACAGTTATCTGAAAAAAGCCCTCGATGGCCGTGATGCCGGCACGGTAATGCCGTTTGTCATTGTGCTCAAAGACACTGGCGAAGTGCTCGGCTCAACGCGTTTCTGGAAGATCGACCCGCTCAATCGCAAGCTGGAAATCGGCAGCAGCTGGATCGCCGCGAGCTGGCAGAAATCCTTCGTCAACACCGAAGCCAAATACCTGATGCTGCGACACGCCTTCAAAGCGCTCAACTGCGTGCGCGTGCAGTTCACCACCGACGAGAACAACCAGAAATCACGTAATGCGATCTTGCGCCTTGGCGCGCAGCAAGAAGGCATCGTCCGGCATGAGCGGATCATGCCGGACGGGCGCAAGCGCAACTCGGTGCGCTTCAGCATCATCGACGACGAGTGGCCGCAGGTGCGCTTGCATCTGGAGCAGAAACTCGCTACTTGACCCTTCAGGCGCGATTACGCAGCCACTGCAAAAAGCCTCTTTTGGGTACAACCGCCGGCGCTTCCTCGGTCAGGGATTGCGCCTTGTGCAGGCGGAAATCGAGCAGCGTCTGCATCGCGTCGTGGATATCATGACGCGCATCGAGGCACGGTTTGAGGTACGACTTCTCGATGCGATACAACGCGCAAAAGGTCTTCGCCGAAAAGTCCGCCGGCAATGCGGAATCGGACAAGATCCCTGCCTCGCCAATCACCTCGCCCGGCCCCATGCGCCCGGACTCGAACGGTGTGCCGTGACGCTTCAACGTCACCGACACCACACCGGACTCGATAATGAACAAATGATCGCTGACCTCCCCACCCGCCAGAATGACTTCGCCGGCACGGAAGGTTTGCAGGCTCATGTTCTGGCTGAAGGTGTCCTTCTCTTCCTGGCGCAGGGTGGAGAAAATCGGCGAGCTGTCGAGCAACGCCCGGGGCCGCGACAGGTTGGTCGGCGCAGCACTTTCATCGCTCGACAGCAGATTGACCCCGGAGGCCTGCAAGTGCCGATAGGCCAGATCGAACAACTGATTGCGCACCACGCGCTTCTCGCCCATTGAGGCGACGAAACCGCTGATCTCGTATTCCGCGCCACTGCTGCCGGAGCTTTTCAGTGCGACGCTCGGCGCAGGTGTGTCGAGCAACTGGCGACAGCCCTGCATCGCCCGCTCCAGCGCATCGATCACCGAACTGGGCCGCGCATGCGGGCTGACTTGCACGCTGACCGCGACGCCGAACATATTGCTCGGCCGACTGAAATTGATGATCTTGGCCTTGGCCGCCAGCGAATTGGGGATCACCGCCATGCTGCCCTGACTGGTTTGCAGGCGCGTGGCGCGCCAGTCGATATCGGTGACGCGGCCTTCAGTGCCGTCGATGGAAATCCAGTCATCGAGTTGATAAGGCTTGGTGGTGTTGAGGACGATTCCGGAAAACACATCGCTGAGCGTGCTCTGCAAGGCCAGACCGACAATGATCGCCAACGCCCCGGAGGTCGCCAGTACGCCTTTGACCGGCAGATCCAGCACATAGGCCAGCGCCGCAATGATCGCGATGAGGAAAATCACCGCGCCGAGCAAGTCCTGCAACAACCGCCCGGTGTGGCCGACCCGCTGCATCATCACCGCGCCGATCAACACCGTCAGGGTGCGCGCACCGAACAGCCACCAGCCAATCTGCAGGCCAGTCGCCGCCAGGTGCAGCGGCACGTTGTCGGCCCACGGCGCCGGCTCCATCGGATTGAGGCCTTCGTTGAACAGCAGCACGCTGAACAGGCTGAAAATCAGCACCCGCACCAGCAGTTTCCACTCGCTGCCATGGGAACTGATCAGACGCCATAAACCCAGATCGAGGAGGATCAGGATCAACGCGCAGAACAACGGATGTTCGGTGAGCAGAGACAGCATCAAACAACTCCGACAGGGGCCAATCGCGAGAAGATCGCACAGATTGAGCAAGTGTAGGAGCAATTGATTTCAGAGGATGAACACGCCCGCAAAAACACCACAAAACCAAATGTGGGAGCGAGCCTGCTCGCGAATGCGGTCGATCAGTCAAAGGTGCATCGACTGACATGACGCCTTCGCGAGCAGGCTCGCTCCCACGGGGGGGACTGCGTGCGGCCTGGGTTACTTACCGTTAGTCAGGGTGCTGTAGCTGGTCATCAGGTTGCGGTAATCCGGGATGTGATTGGAGAACAGCGTGCCCAGCCCTTCGATGTCGTTGCGCCAGTCGCGGTGCAGCTCGCAGGCCAGACCGAACCAGGTCATCAATTGCGCACCAGCGCTGGACATACGGTTCCACGCCGATTCACGGGTCAGTTCGTTGAACGTGCCGGAGGCGTCCGTCACCAAAAACACATCGAAGCCCTCTTCCAGCGCCGACAGCGCCGGGAACGCCACGCAAACCTCAGTCACCACACCGGCAATGATCAATTGCTTCTTGCCAGTGGCCTTGATCGCCTTGACGAAATCTTCGTTGTCCCAGGCGTTGATCTGGCTCGGACGGGCGTGTTCATGGGCGTTTCCTCTTTTCTATAGGCAACAGCCATCCCTGGCCTGCGAACCGGCCTACGCGTCCTGTGTAGAGCGCAGTGGTTGTGCGTTAAGCGTGCATCTGGCCGAAGCGGCCGGACTGGAAGTCGGCGAAGGCCTGGTGGATTTCCTGCTCGGTGTTCATCACGAACGGGCCGTGGCCGACGATCGGTTCGTCGATCGGCTCACCGCTGAGCAGCAACACCACCGCGTCCTGGCTGGCTTCGAGTGTCAGCTGATGGCCATCACGTTCGAACAGCGCCAACTGCCCTTCACGCACCGATTCCACACCGTTGACCTGCACCGAACCTTTCAGCACCACCAGCGCGGTGTTGCGGCCTTCGTGCGAATCCAGCGTCAGCAACTTGCCGGCGTTCAGGCGCAGATCCCACACATCAATCGGTGTGAAAGTCCGCGACGGGCCGGTGTGGCCATCGAATTCGCCGGCGATCAGCCGCAGGCGACCGGCGTTGTCCTTGAGCGCAATGCTCGGGATGTCGCTGTCGAGAATGGTCTGGTAGCCCGGCGCGGCCATTTTGTCCTTGGCCGGCAGGTTGACCCACAACTGAACCATTTCCAGTTTGCCGCCGGTTTTGGCGAAGTTTTCCGAATGAAATTCCTCGTGGAGGATTCCGGAAGCCGCAGTCATCCATTGCACATCGCCCGGGCCGATCACACCGCCACTACCGGTCGAGTCGCGGTGCTGCACTTCGCCTTCATAAACGATAGTCACGGTTTCGAAACCACGGTGCGGATGCTGACCAACGCCACGCCGTTCGATGGTCGGGGTGAAATCGGCCGGACCGGCGTGATCGAGCAGCAGGAACGGGCTGATGTGTTTGCCCAGGTTGTCGTAGGAAAACAGCGTGCGAACCGGGAAACCATCGCCGACCCAATGGCCGCGCGGGCTGGTGTAGATACCGATGATGTTTTTCATGGTTGTCTCCAATTTGGGTGAGTGATGCCATGGATTAAGCTTAAATCCGTATCCATTAATGCACTAGACTGCAAAAATCAGCCTTAGCGTTCTATATGGAGAACGATGGTGGAAGACCTCAACACCCTCTACTACTTCACCCAAGTGGTCGAACATCATAGTTTCGCCGCCGCCGGGCGCGCACTGGACATGCCCAAATCGAAGCTCAGCCGACGGATTTCCGAACTGGAAGAACGCCTTGGCGTGCGCCTGCTGCATCGCACCAGCCGCCACTGCTAGTTGACCGAAATCGGTCAGGCGTACTACCAGCGCTGCCTGGCCATGCGGGTTGAGGCGGAAAGCGCGGCCGAGCTGATCGAACGCAACCGCTCCGAACCGCAGGGGCTGGTGCGCCTGAGTTGCCCGACAGCGCTGCTCAACTCGTGGGTCGGGCCGATGCTCACCCGTTACATGCTCAAATACCCGCTGGTGGAGTTGTTCATCGAGAGCACCAATCGCCGCGTCGATCTGCTGCACGAAGGCTTCGACATCGCCCTGCGCGTGCGTTTTCCGCCATTGGAGAACACCGACATGGTCATGAAGGTGCTGGGCAACAGCACGCAGTCAGTGGTCGGCAGCCCGCAGTTTGTCGAACGCCTGTCTTCACCGCCCTCACCTGCCGACCTCAATGGCTTGCCGAGCCTGCACTGGGGCGCGGCGCAGCGCGAATATCAATGGGAGCTGCTCGGGCCGAATGACAACACGGCACTGATTCGCCATACGCCACGCATGGTCACTGATGATTTGATTGCCTTGCGTCAGGCGGTGATTGCCGGCGTTGGCGTGGCGCATTTGCCGAGTGTAGTGGTGCGTGAGGACATTGCGGCCGGCCGTGTGGTGGAGTTGATTCCCGGTTGGGCGCCGAAGTGCGGGTTGGTGCATGCGATTTTCCCTTCGCGGCGCGGGTTATTGCCGTCGGTGCGCACGTTGATTGATTTTCTCGGCGAGGAATTTTCCCACAGTGACATTGCCTGAATCGGTGGTGCGCCCTTCGCGAGCAGGCTCGCTCCCACAAGGATTTTGTGAACACCACAGATCTCCTGTGGGAGCGAGCCTGCTCGCGAAGAGGCCAGCCCAGACAACACAAATCCTGAAAATGATTCATGACTTCCGGTCAACAGTGCTTTGCCCCACCAGCGGTTTTTCTCAACCATCCGGACGCGGATACTCCTGCCCATTCCCACTGCAACCCTGGAGTTTTTCATGTCTGTTCCCGCTTTCGGTCTGGGTACATTTCGCCTGCAAGGCCAGGTCGTCATTGATTCGGTGAGCACCGCTCTCGAACTCGGCTACCGGGCCATCGACACCGCGCAAATCTACGAAAACGAAGCCGACGTCGGCCATGCCATTACGGCCAGCGGTGTCACCCGCGAAGAGCTGTTCATCACCAGCAAGATCTGGGTCGCCAACTTCGCCCAGGATCGCTTGATCGACAGCCTCAAGGAAAGCCTGCAAAAACTGCAGACCGACTACCTCGACCTGACGCTGATTCACTGGCCGTCGCCGGAAAACCAGGTACCGGTCGAAGAGTTCATGGGCGCCCTGCTCGAAGCCAAGCGTCTGGGCCTGACCCGACAGATCGGTGTTTCCAACTTCACCATCGAGCTGATGCAACAGGCGATCGCGGCGGTCGGTGCCGACAACATCGCTACTAATCAGATTGAACTGCACCCGTACCTGCAAAACCGCAAAGTGGTCGAGTTCGCCCAGAGCCAAGGCATCCACATCACCTCGTACATGACCCTCGCCTACGGCGAAGTGCTGCAAGATCCGCTGATCCGGCAGATCGCCCAGCGCCTGCAAGCCACCCCGGCGCAAGTCACCCTGGCCTGGGCCATGCAGTCTGGCTACGCGGTGATTCCGTCGTCGACCAAACGCGCCAACCTGCAAAGCAACCTTGCCGCTACGGCGCTGACACTGAGCGACGCCGATATGGCGCTGATTGCCACGCTTGATCGCGGCCATCGCCTGACCAGCCCGAAAGGCATCGCGCCGCACTGGGACTGAGCCGGTGCCCGTCAGATTTGCAAGCGTTGCGCGAGTCCGGCCATGGCCTCGCGTAACGTCTCGCTCGCCACGTCCAGCGGCGCCGCGTGCGTCTCGCGACACGCCTGCTCAAGCGCTACACATGCCGCCACCACCCGCGCCGCGCCGACCATCTGCGCCCCACCCTTGATGTGATGCGCCAGCTCGCGCAGCCCTGCGCGATCCTGCTCCTGCTGCAAAATCTCCAGACGTTGCAGATCGAGGCGCACGCTGTTCAACACTTCCTTGCGCAACTGTTCGATCAAGGCACGATCATCCCCGGCCATTTGCTCCAGCGTGCTCAGGTCGATTTCCGTCAGCGCGGGCACCTCGCCGGGGTCCACCGTCTTCTCGCAATGACTGGCAGCCGTCAACGCCTGCGCCAGGTCGTGCAAGCGGATCGGTTTGAACAGGCATTCGTCCATGCCGGCATTCAGGCAGCGCGTCCTTTCCTCGGCTTGCGCATTGGCGGTAAAACCGAGGATCAGACAAGGCTTGCGGCCGGCATGCGACTCGGCATCGCGGATGGCCCGCGCCAGTTGGTAACCGTTGCGCCGCGGCATGTTGCAATCGGTGATCACCACATCGAACGCCTGCGCCCGCCACTGCTTCAGGCCTTCATCACCGTTCTCGGTGTCGACGGTGCGATGGCCGAGCTCACTCAACTGCCAGCACAACAGCAATCGGTTCACCGGATGATCGTCCACCACCAGAACACTCAGTGACGACGTTACCGCAAGCGCTGCTTGCGGAGCACTTGGCGCGCGAGCCAGAGCAGCCAACAACGGCAGTTCAAGACTGACTTCGACGCGTGTGCCTTCACCCGGTGCACTGTCAAGCCGCAGCGTACCGCCCATCATTTCACAGAGGTTGCGACTGATGACCAGACCCAGCCCGGAACCACTGCGGGCTGATTGCGAGTCATGGCTCGCCTGCACGAAAGGGTTGAACAGCCGTCGTCGGTCGTCGGCGTCGATCCCCACCCCGCTGTCTTCAATAAGCACTTTCACGGTCAGGCGTTCCGCCGTCACGGTGGTCACCGTCAGCCGTAGACTGACCTCGCCCTCCTCGGTGAACTTGATCGCGTTGCTCAACAGATTCGACAGCACTTGTTTGAAGCGCGTCGGATCAATCAGCACGTCAATGTTGCTGCGGGCATCAAGTTCGATGTGCCATAACAAGCGCTTCTGCCGAGCCAGCCCTTCAAACACTCGACACACCGACACCACCTGCTCACGCAGGTTGGCACGCTCAGGCACGAGGGACAAATGCCCGGTCTCGATCCGCGCGATGTCGAGGATATCGCCGATCAACGCCAGCAACTGTTGCCCGGCGTTGGATGCCACCTGGATCGCCAAGCGATCGATCACGCCCTCCTCGGCGCGCTTCAAGGCCAGTTCGAGCATGCCGATCAAGGCGTTCATTGGCGTGCGGATTTCATGGCTCATGGTCGCCAGAAACGTGGTCTTGGCGCGATTGGCATCGTCTGCCGCGTCCTTGGCTTCCTGCAATTGCTGCAGCCATTGCTGGCGCCGGCGAATCTGTTGGCGCTGAAAAACGATCCAGGCCAGCGCAAGCGCCAGCAACACCGCGGCACCGGCAAAACCGAGGAGAATCTCGCGACGATGGCGTAACCAATAACTGTCTTCCACCACCACATCGTGGCTCCAGCGCTCCACCAGTTCGTCCATCTGTGGCGGGGCGATGCTCAACAGCGCCTTGTTCAGGATCGAATGCAATGCCGGCATCTGCGGTGCCGTCGCCAACGCAATGCGCGCCGGTTGATCGCCGATGGTGCCGGTAATGCGCAGACGCTCACGGTAGTGACGTGCGATCAGAAAGCGCGCCACCAGCAATGAACTTACCGTGGCATCGACCTGCCCCTTGGCAATCAACGCCATGCCTTCAGCGGGGCTTTTGACTTCGACCAGACGGATGCGCGGCACGCGGCTCAACAGGTAAGCACGTAACGGATGGCCGCGATAAATCGCCAGCCGTTTATCGGCCAGATCATCGAGGTTGAGCGGTCCCTGCGCGGTGATTGCGCTGACCAGCACAAACGGATTATTCAGGTAGGCGCGGGTAAATTGCAGTTCGGCTTCGCGCTCGCTGCTCGGTGTCACCACCGGCAATACATCCAGTTCACCGGCCTTGAGCTGTTCGATCTGCCGATCCAGCGACGCCCCGCGCACGATCTCGAAGTTCAACCCGCTGCGCTGGCTGATCAGACTCAGCAGTTGCGCCGACAGTCCGCTGAAACGGCCATCGGCATCGAAAAACGTCAGCGGTGCGAAATCTTCGATGGCTCCGACCCGGACCACGGGATGCTGGTCCAGCCACTCCTGCTCATTCGCACTGAGTTGCACCCGCGACTGTTCAGCCATATCGGCGAGGCCGACGCTCCAGCGTAGCTCGATGCGCTGGCGCCGCTCCATGGGGATGGCCGTCAATGCCTTGTCGACGATGCGTTTGAGGCGCCCATCGCTGCGCAACAGCGCGAAGCCGAACGAATTGGCGTCCAGCCCGGCCGGACCGGCCAATTGCAGGTCGTTACGATAATTGGTGTTGATCAGGTAGTTGGCACTGATGAAGTCGCCCAGATAAACATCGTCCGCGCCGAAGGCCACCGCACCGAGCGCATCCATCGCCGACGGGTAACGCTGCACACTTGCCCGGGGATAAAACGCCTGCACGCTGGCCAGAGGCAGATAGTCCTCGACCATGGCCAGGCGCTTGCCGGCCAGATCGGTGGGCAATTGTTCATTGAGTCGAGTCACCAGCATCGGCTGATCTTCGGCGTAGGCACGGGACAGGATGAAGGCCGGGTCGGCGGCTTCAAAACTGTTGGAGGTTCCCAGCAGATCGAGATCGCCGCGTTTGAGTGCCGCCATCACGGCATCGCGGTTGGCGAAACGGCGGACTTCGATGCGCACGCCGAGCAACTGCCCCAGCAGGTCGGCGTAATCGGCGGTCAGCCCTTCGAGTTCCTGTTGATTACGGGTGATCTCGAACGGCGGGTAATCCGGCCCGGAAATGCCCATGCGCAACACCGGGTGCTGACGCAGCCATTGCCGGTCCTGTTCATCCAGGCGCAGCTGGACATTTTCCAGTCCGGTACGGGTCAGCACTTGCAGCACCTGCGGCGTATCGCTTGCCCAACAAGTGGTCATCAGCGTCAGCCACAGCCACAGCCACAGCCAGACAATCCGGCGCCCCTGCCTCATGTCTGTTCGCTCAGATCACATGATTGCGCTTGGCGAAATCGCGCAAGTGTACCGCTGAGTTCACTCCGAGTTTTTTCATCAGACGGGTCTTATAGGTGCTGACGGTTTTGTGACTCAGGTGCATGTCCTCAGCAATCGCCTTGTTGGACTTGCCCTGCCCCAGTTGCGCAAAAATGCTCAACTCACGGTCGGAGAGCTGCTCGATCATCTGTTTTTCCGTGATCTGTACGGCATTCAGCGTACTGAAAGGGTCCGGGAGCGCAGAGAAAAAGGTATGCCCCGACACCACCGCCCGGATGGCATTGCGCAACTGCTCCAGCTGATTGGTTTTGGTCACGTAGGCCATGGCCCCAGCGCGCACACAGCGTTCCTGATAGAACATCGGCTCGTGTGTACTGAACACCAGCACTCGGCAATGAAGATCATTGGCCTTGATCCGGGCCAGCACCTCCAGCCCGCCGAGCACTGGCAAATTCAGGTCGAGGATCACCAATTGAGGCTTGTGTTCACGAATAAGCGAGATCACCTCGTTGCCTTCGGACGCCTCGTATATCTGCTTGAATCCTTCGGCTTGCAACACGATCCGGATGGCGGCACGCACCACCGGATGATCGTCGACGATCAGCGCTAACTTCATGGCCACTCCCGGTGCAAAGGCTGACGGGCAGGCCACCGATGGGGGCTGATCCAGACTCAGTGGCTGCACAGGGACTGTTGCATGGAACGGGGAGCAAAGCACCTGTCAGGTCTGACAGTTGCGGCCGGGGACTTTTTATGCATGCGCAACGTACTGCATCAGCGGGTGTGGCTTGTGAGCGACCGGTTTACCTGGCTTTGCGGGCACATCGACCAGCGCCATCAACTGACTGATCGACTGCTTTGAAGGCAACATCAAATGACTGATCTGCACATTCTCCTGAGCGAACCCCGAGGTCTGTTGCAACGGCGCCGTGCCTTCGTTGTAGATCAACGCCTGACGAATCTGCGGGTTATCAAGGAAAAACCCCAGCAGATCCAGCGAACGCGCCGCCAGCTCGGCGTTGATGACCACCACATCGAACGGCTCACAACCGTAGTCCACCAGCGTCAACAGTTCAGTGAGGCTTTGCACCGGGGCCACGCGGTAGTAATCGAGGCTGTTGAACAGACGCTCGATTTTCATCCGGTGGAAATGCTGCGAGTCTGCAATCAGGATGCGCAGGGCTTTATTGATCATGTTCAATCTCCCGGTGTCACGGTTTCTGGGTGCGGCAAGACTACGCAAGCCACACGACAGGTTCTGTAGGACTTTTCCTAAAAGAAGGTTCACTCATCCGAGTCACGCCGATCACCGTGCTGCTGCAACCAAAGCAACAAATCGGCCCCCGACATCGGCCGCGCATACCAGTAGCCCTGCCCTTGGGAACACCCCAATGCCAACAGTTCACGACGCTGTGCATCGGTCTCGATTCCTTCGATCACCACGCTCATGCCGAGGGTTTCTCCCAACGCCAGTGTGCTGCTGATCGCCGCCCGGCATCGCGGTTCGTGCTCAAGATTGCGGATGAATTCGGCGTCGAGCTTGATCTCGTTGAACGGCAACTGACACAAGCGCTGCAAAGATGAGAAGCCGGCGCCGAAGTCATCGATCGATAGACGACAGCCCATCATTCGCAGGCGGACGAGGCTTTCCAGGCTGGTGGCCGGCGCTTCTAGCAGACCGCTTTCGGTCAGTTCGAAAGTCAGGCCTGCACCGCAAGCACCGTGGTGCGCCAGAAGGTTTTTCAACGTGGTCGTGAGCTGCGCATTGGCCAACTGCACAGCGTGCAGATTGAACGCAACATTCAGGAAAACTCCCTGCGCACGGGCACTTCGTTGCACACCCAGCGCCTGATCGATCTGCGCAAACAATAGCTCGTCGAGTAATCCGCAACGCTCCAGCACAGGCATGAACAAAGCGGGCGAAAGGATGCCGTGGGTTGGATGGAGCCAGCGGCATAGCACCTCTACACCACAGACCTCACCGGTCTGCAGGTTGAATTTGGGCTGATACCAGGCCTGCAATTGCTGCTGCGCCAACGCCTGACGAACCGATGCCTCACTGGCCAGCGTCACGGCCGCGGCCGTGGGTTGCGCCAGAGCCGGCCTGTCGAGGGATTTGCTCAGCAGATTCGCCAGCACTTGCACATGCAAAGGCTTGCCTACATCGCCAAGCAGTTCCAGGCCAAGCAACGCCACCATCTGATGCACCGCACGACGCAGGTCTGCCGACAGCGAACTACTGATGATCACCGACTTGACCTGCCCCGAGGCCCCCACCCGCTGCAGAAACTCCAGCCCGTCCATCCCCTCCATCTGCAAATCGCACAGGGCGACATCGACCGTACCGACTTCCTGCAAGAGCGCCAGCGCCTGAGCTCCGTCACTGGCCTCGAAGATTTCGCGACAACCCAGCGTACGCAGCATGTTGACCGCCACCGAGCGCTGGAACGCATGGTCTTCCAACACCAACACACGCAGCGGCAGAGCAGGCACGGCAATTGAGTCGTCGATGCCGGGAGCATGGTGTGTCGTGGCCAATGGCGTATTCGACTCGCCAGCAGAGGTCTCAACGGTTGTGGGATTGTTCCTGAACATCAAGGTGCTCCAGCAAAGGGCCAAGGGTTTGCCGGTCCGGGGTACGGATCAGCATCAACTGTCGTCGGTGGTTGGCATAAATCGTCTGAGCCTGCGGCTGGCCGCGAACAGTGTCATGAATCACCCCGTGGCGAATCTGTGCATTGCTTGCAAAGAACCGCACCCAATCCACGCCAGTGGCGGCGATCAACCCCGCGTTGATGATCATCAGGTCAAAGTGCTGGAAGGGCTCGCTGGAGTAATGGGTCACGCCCAACAACTCACGAAACGAGTGCACCCGCGTCAGTTCGCGACAGCCCAGTTCTTTAAAGGTCTTGCCGATTCGGGCGTGCAACGCAGGCTCCTCGTCGGCAATCAGAATTCGCCAGCTTTTGTAGGACATTGGTTTCGACAGAGGTAGAAAAGGTCGCCGCTCGCGGCGTAAGAGGCGACACACTAGGCAAAACAGTCGTCAAAGCATGTAGGACGAGTCTGAAAAAATACCAAGAAATCTCCGACGCCCTTTGAAGAACAACGCCACGTCGGAAGGATCCGACGTGGCAACCCGCCTCACCAAAGGTAGCGATACCCCAGGCTCACTCCGAATGGCTGTTCGATGCCATTGCCCTTGGCGTACTCGGCATCCAGCGAGATCTTGCTTTTCTCACTGACCTGCAATACGCCGCCGAAGCCGAGTTCGACGCGGTTGCCCGGCAGCTCGGCATCGAGTTTGTTGCCATTGACGCTGACCTTGCTGCTGCCGGCATGCTCGGTGATGTACGACGCTTTGACATACGGTTGGGCCTTCATGCCATTGCTTAGCTCCAGGCTGCGACCGAACAGCGAACCGACACGGCTTTGCAGTGAATCCAGATCATCGGACTTGACGCGCAGACCGTTGCTGGCGGTGTAACTGGCCCCTTGGGTGCGGGTCGCAGTGATTTCCAGTTGCGGCTCGACGAACCAGCCATCCTTCAGATTGATGCGTTTGCCAACCTCGATATCAGCACCGACACCATTAGTGCTGTAGGAACCTTTTACCGCTTGCCCCAGATTGTTCGGCGTTTTGATGTCCGTATCGAAACGGCTGTACTTCAAGACGCTGTCAACGTAGACGCCATTGTCATTGAGGTAAGTGGCGTAAATGCCGAACATGCGGCTGTCGATATCGCCCGACGCCCCTTCACCGAAATCCAGATCGGAACGCGCAGTACCGACCATGCCACCGACATAAATCTTGCCGCTGTCCACTGCGAAAGCCTTGTCGGCACCGATTTCCAGACCGCTGACGTCCTGGGAATAGGCGCGGCTGGAATGCTCGCTCACATCGAAACGCTTGCCGATGGCGCGGGTCCAGAGCCCCCCGTCATCCTCGCCCATGCGCAACTCGCCGAGGCGCTTGACCAGAGCGTTCATCTGCGCGTTCCACAGGCTGGCGCCGGCGGTGTGCGCGGCGATGGCGGCGTTGGCCCCTTTGGACAGGTTTTCCGGCGCCGGGTCGATCGGGCGCGGCGGTGGCGTCACAGGGCCCACCGGATCCACTGGATTGACCGGATCAACTGGCGTCACTGGCTCCACCGGATTGCCGGGGTCTACTGGCGTCTCTGGATCCACCGGCGTTACCGGATCAACCGGAATCGCTCCCCCGCTCGCCAGTACCCAGTCATCACCCTGTTGGCGCAAGGTATAGCGGAATGCACCCGCATCGACGTGGCCGCCATACAGGGCGAATTTCGCGCTGCCGCCGTTCGTATCGACCAACAGCAAGCGGCCATCGGAGGTCGTCGGTTCATTACCGCTATCGCCGACGATCAGCGTGTGATCACCACTGGCCATGCCGGCGCCTTGCACGATCAGCAAATCATCACGCTGATTGGCGATATCGGTATTCATCAAAATGCTGCCGCTACCGGAAAGAGCATTGACCGTAAGCGTCTTGAACGTACCGTCGCTGCCCGGCGCGAATGCCAGACGCCCGCCATTGAGGGTCAGCGAGTCCACCGTGTTCACGCCGTTCTCCATGACATTCACCGTGCCACCTGCGTCTGCCACAAGGCCATTGGCTTGGGCACCCGTGTAGAGATTGACCTGACCACCGTTGCTGACCGTACTGTTATTGGCCGTGCCAGTGGCGTACACGCTTTGGGTACCACCCTGCACGCGCGTGTCATTGGCCACCGCCCCGCCGACCAAGCCACGGCGCAGGGTTTGCTCACCGCCTGCGTTAATCACGCTGCCGTTAGCCACCGCCATGTTGATCAGGTTTTGCGTACCGCCAGCACCGACCTGACTATCGTTGGCAATCGCCATGATATCCAGCGTCTGTACGCTGCCCGCATTGATCAGCGTGCGGTTGGCCGTGGAACGAGTGACGGTCTGCTGACTGGCATTGAGCACGGTGTCATTGGCAATACCGCTGGTGCCCACCATCTGTGAGCCGCCGTTATTGACCACCGTGCCATGGCTGACGCCACTGAGAACGTTTTGTGTCGCACCATCTACTACGGTGTCGTAGGTCACACCGTTCTGAAATACGCTCTGCGTCCCACTACCGCTGACCGTGGTGCGATGGGCCGTGCCGTTGGTTCCGATCGATTGCACGCCGGTGGTAACGCTTTCGTCATAAATCACTGCCCCGCCATTGACTGAAGAGGTGTAGGCACTGGCGTGCAGTGGCAGCAAAAACGCAATGGCGACGGCCACGGCGACAGGGTTGCGCTGGAACAACGGGGAACGGGTTTTCATCAACAGAACCTCACGTGCGCCCTCTTGGGCAACGGCGTAAATAGAGTTGAGTCAGAACCTTTGAGGGAACCGGTTCGCACTCGGGGAACCGGCAATTTAGAGAATCGAAGGGACTTTCTGAGTAGGATTTTTCCTTGTCTTTGTAGGAAATTTCCCAAGAGCATTGATCGGTCTTGACCCATGCTCAGATGCAAGAAAGCGAGCCCGTTGCAGGCTCGCTTGATCGCTCATCAGCCGCGTGCACCGACCACGCTTGAACCGTAAGAGATGATGACCTCCACCCGACGGTTGAGCTGACGGGAGCGAGCATTGCCGTTATCGGCAATCGGAAATTGCTTGCCGTAGCCTTTGGTGATCAGCCGATCAGCGCCTATGCCCATTTGCTTGAGCGCGAAAGCCACGGCGTCCGCACGCTGCTCCGACAGACGCTGATTGAAATCGTCACCGCCGACATCGTCGGTAAACCCTTCGATACGCACCTTGCGTTCAGGGTTGGCCGCTAGATACTGCGCCAGTTGTTCGAAGTTGCGCTGGCTGCCGTACTTGAGATCGGCCTTGCCGGTGTCGAACAGCACATCGCCGAAGGTCACGACTTCCCCGCGCTGGGTTTTCTGCGCTTTCATCGCTTGCAGCGCCTTGAGCTGCTGAGTGCGCACGTCGAGTTGCACCTGAGTCCGCTCGGCGTCAATTTTCTTCAGACCCGCCTCGGCCTGGCGGCCGGCAATGGTCTGCTCGGCCAGGGCGATTTTCTGGCTGGCCAGATAGGCCAATTGATCGACTTGCGGTGCCTGGCGGTCCTTCTGCGACGCCTGGTCGGCCGCGTTCAACGCCGTAAAGGCAGACTTGGTTTCAATGGCTGCGAGGGTGTTGGCTTCCGGCTTGTTTTGCAGCGCCGCGAACTGTTCGCGGGCTTGCAGCAGTTGCGGGTTTTCAGGCGGCGTGGCGCAACCGGCCAGTGTCAGAGCGATCAGCGAAGCGATGGGCAACAGTTTGAAATTCGACATGAACAAGTCCTTATTGAGCGCTGGCTGGCGGATTGAAACCGGTGACCGGGTCTTGCAGCATTTCCTGCTTGAGCACCTCAATGCCATTGCGCGCGTTAGCCAGTTGTTTCTGCCATTTCACAGCGCGTGATTTACGTTCGGCGAGGTTGGCATCGGCTTCGATCTGTTCGGCCAACAACTTGGCTTGCGGGTAGTTTTTCTCACCGAGGGCGCGTTCCATCTGGAACATCTTGTCTTGCGCTGCCTTCATTTCCAAAGGTGCGTATTGGGTTGCTTCGGCCGACACCGCACGGTTGACCGCGTCCTTGGACAAGCTGATCTGTTGCTCTGGCAGCGGCGCGCTGGCGCAGGCACTCAACGCCGCAGCAACGGCCAGTCCACAGACGGCCAATCGTGCACGGGAAGACATACGTGGAAGGGTCATCAACAGCTCCAAATGTTAACCAGTGAAGTGAGCTCGGCTGTATGCCGAGACCACCGCACGTTAGCGACAGAGAGCCAGTGACGAATGTAGGAAAATTCGCAAGAAACACAGGGAAACTGGAAATAGTTTGTTACGCCAGGCGCTCGTCCAGTTGCTCCGCCAAACGCTCCATCGATTGCTGCAAGGCATCCACCGCTTCGGTCAGAACCTGCGTGTCGAGACCTTCGCTGGCAACCTCCAGCGCTTCACAAGCCTGGATCAGTGAGTGCGCCTTGATAATGCGTGCGCCACCCTTGACCCGGTGGGCCAGATTGGCGAGCCCGGGCATGTCGTGCTGGGTAAACAGGCGCATCAGTTTGGCCATGTCCTGCGCATTGCTCGTGGCCAGATCGCTCAACAGACTGTTGATCGACGCGCGGTCGCCACGGGTCAATTGTTCGAGGCTGCCCAGATCGATGTCACCGGTGCCGACATCGCCGGGCTCGTCTTCAGTCGGTGAACGAGGCCGTGGAACGACTGCGGCCAGACGCAGATTCAGATCCCTGAGGCTGATCGGTTTGAACAGGCAGTCGTCCATGCCGGCCTCGGCGCAACGATCCTTCTCCTCGGCCAGCGCATTGGCGGTAAACCCCAACACCAGGCTGCGCGCCAATCCTCGCGTCGCCTCTTCATCGCGGATCGCCCGGGCCAGTTCGTAACCATTCATGATCGGCATGTTGCAGTCGGTGATGACCACGTCGAACGTCTGGTTGCGCCAGGCACGCAGGCCATGGGCGCCGTCCTCGGCATCCGTCACCCGGTGGCCCAGATAACTCAACTGCTGCGACAGCAGCAGACGGTTGGCCGGGTAGTCGTCGATCACCAGAATATTCAGACAGTGGCTGGCCTGCAGTGCCACGTTTTCCTCGACCGGCGCGGCGTCCAGAGGATCGAGTGTCGGTAGATTCAACCGCACCTCGATCTGCGTGCCCTGCCCCAATTCGCTGGTCAGCGCGAGGCTGCCGCCCATCATTTCGCACAAGGTGCGACTGATCATCAGCCCCAGCCCGGAGCCGCCCTGGGCCGACTGACCATGGTTGGCAGCCTGGGAAAACGGCGTGAACAATTGCGCCTGATCCACAAGCGAGATGCCGCGCCCACTGTCGGTTACGCGCAAGCAAAGGCGCAGTCGATCATCACTGCCGGTCTCGACCTGCACGCTCAATACCACCTTGCCCACATCGGTGAACTTGATCGCATTGCTCAACAGGTTCGACAACACTTGCTTGAAACGCAGCGGATCGATCAACACGTCGACGTTGCTCAGGGCATCCAGGTCCAGTTGCAGACGCAACTGTTTCTGGCGCGCCAGGCCTTCAAAAATGCGCGCAACCGATTCAATCAGTTCACGCAGATTGGCGCGTTCCGGCGCCAGCGACAGGCGCCCGGACTCGATCCGTGCAATATCGAGAATGTCGCCAATCAGGTCCAGCAAGCCCCGCGCTGCGCCCGAGGCCACCTCAACAGCAAAGCGATCCAGCACTCCTTGATCGGCCTTTTTCAGCGCCAGTTCGAGCATGCCGATGATGGCGTTCATCGGCGTCCGAATTTCATGGCTCATGGTTGCCAGGAACGTGGTTTTGGCGCGGTTGGCGTCATCGGCAACATCTTTGGCGATTTGCAGTTCCTGCAACAGATGCTGACGCTCGCTGACATCGATCCAGCCAGCGATCATGCCGTTGACTGCACCGTCGCTGCCACGATACGGCAGCATCCAGTGGTAGATGGTCAGCGCGCGGCCGTCCGCCAGATTCAGGCTACGGTCCTGGATGCTCGGCAAGCCGTCCTCCATCACCCGTAGATAATCATCCTGAAACGTCTGTGCCTGCTGCATATCGCTGAGCACGCCGTCCGTGACCAACTTGCCGATGACCGCTTCGCGCTCGGTACCAAACACTTGCAGATAACCACTGTTGCAGATCACCAGGCGACCTTCGCGATCGCGCACGTAGATCGGATGCGGCGTGCCGTCGATCAGCACGCGCATGAACTCCATCTGATCGTTCAGCGCAATTTCAGCCTGACGGCGCTTGCGCATCAACAGACGCAGATAGGCGATCCAGCCCAGCGCCACCAACAGCAACACGCCGGCGATCACGAAGCCCTGGATGATCATCGCGCGATTGCGCAGCCAGTAACTGTCGTCCACCACCACTTCGCTGCGCCAGCGGTTGGTCAACTCGTCCATTTCTTCCGGACTGATGCTCAACAGTGCCTTGTCGAGGATCGAGTACAACTCCAGCGCACCGCGATTGGTGGCCAGTGCGATGCGTGCAGGCTGGGTGCCGACCGTGCTGGTGACCTGCAAAGTGTCGCGGTACTGGCGCGAGATCAAATAGCGCGCGCTGACCAGCGAATTGATCGCGCCGTCGGCCTTGCCCAACGCGACCATCTCCATGGCCTCGGCGGCGTTGCCTGCCGTCACAAGTTGCACCTTGGGGAATTGCTCGATGAGGTACTCGCGCAGAATGTTGCCGCTGATCAGCGCCAGGCGCTTGCCGGCCATCTGATCCAGCGTCATCGGTTCGCCGCCACGGCGAGTGACCAGCACGAACGGGTTGATCAGGTACGGCCGGGTAAAGCGCAATTGACCTTCGCGCTCGGTGCTCGGCGTGAACGCCGCCAGCATGTCGGCCTTGCCGCTGGTCACCTCACCGATCAGGTCGCCCACCGACTCAACACGCTGTATATCGAATTGCAGGCCCGTGCGCAGGCTGATCTTGGCCAGCACATCAGCACTGATGCCGCGAAACTTTCCGGCTTCATCGACAAAGGTCAACGGCAGAAAGTTTTCGTTGATCGCGACTTTGATACGCGGATGGTGATCCAGCCAACGCTGTTCGTTCACGCTGAAATGCAGTCGATGCTGGCCGGGAATGGCCACCCCGCCGACACTCCAGCGGCGCCGGATGCTCATACGCTCTTCCGCAGGAATGACCTTCAACGCCGCATCGAGAATGTGCAACAACCGGGTGTTGTCCCGGGTCACGGCAAAACTGAAGGGCTGGGTTTCCATACGCGAAAAATCGCTGAGCTGAACGTTGTTGAGGTAGTTCTTCTTGACCAGGTAATTGGAGCTGAGCAGGTCGCCCAGATAGACGTCAGCCTGACCGAACGCCACGGCACCGATCGCCGTCAGTGTCGAGGGATACAGTTGCACGTCGGCTTTTGGGTAAAACGCCTTGACCGTTTCCGGTGGCAGGTAGTGATAGAGCATCGCCACTCGTTTGCCCGCCAGGTCTTCCGGCAGGTTGTGACTCTCATCGATGCGCGTCACCAGGGTCGGGTTATCGTCAGCGTAAGGCGAAGAAATTGCCAGTTCGGGATCCGCCGCCTCAAAACCGTTAGCGGTGCCGATCATATCGATCTGGCCGTGCTTCAGCGCCGTCAGCAGATCGCCGCGCGAGGCGTAGCGCCGGACCTCGACCGTGACGTGCAGCAATTGTTCGATCAGTTGTGCGTAATCGGCCGTCAGGCCTTCGTAATCATTGCCGTTGCCGGTGATCGCAAAAGGCGCGTAATCAGGGCTGCTGTCGCCGAGCAACAGACGCCCCTTGCGGCGCAACCAGCTCCAGTCCGGCTCATCGAGTGGCACGGCATACTCGTCGACATCCGAGCGACCGAGCAATTGCAATGTATCGGGCTGCGTCGCGGCCATGGCCTGCAGCAACGACATTGAGCCGAACAGTGCCAGACCGGCCAGGCAATTTCTGACGAAAATAATCATCTAGAGCAGGTTGTTACGCTTGGCAAAATCGGCGAGGTACACCACCGACTTGACGTTGAGTTTCTCGATCAGCCGCGTCTTGTAAGTGCTGACGGTTTTGTTGCTTAACAGCATGGCTTCGCCGATTTCCTTGTTGCTCAAACCCTTGGCCAGTTGCTGCAGGATCGTCAACTCGCGATCAGACAGACTCTGAATCAGTTCCAGATCGGTGGCCTGGGCATCGCTGCGGCGCACCGAGCTACTGGCCAGATTGGGGAAGAAGGTATAGCCGTCCATCACCACCTTGATGGCTTTGACCAACTCGTCGAGGTCGTTGGTTTTCGACATGTATCCGGCTGCGCCAGCCTTCATGCAGCGCATGGAATAAAACTGTGCCGACTGCGACGTCAGCACGAGGACCTTGCAAGACAGGTTCAGCGCGCGGATACGCGAGATCACCTCCAGGCCGTCGAGCTTGGGCATGGCGATGTCCAGAATGATCAGGTCGGGGGTATGTTCGCGGGCCAGCTGCACAGCATCGGCGCCATTGTCCGCTTCCGCGACGACTTCGAAATGTTCCTGTTTCAACAGCATCTTGACCGCAGAGCGAATGAACGGGTGATCGTCCACGATGATCGCTTTCAACATAAAAACCCCTGTAAGACGTTGATCAACTACTTGGCAACGCCACAAATAACAATGGGACAGCAGTCCAGATGCTCCACGTGCAGAACATACACGAGCACCACAGAATTGTAGGAAAATTCTTGGAAAACACCGCACAGCACCGCACAACGATCAGCGCTCGCCCTCTGGCTTCTCCAGCCATTGCAGCAAGTCATGTCCGTTCATGGGACGGGCCAGGTAATAACCCTGACCCATTTCGCACTCCAGCTCGCGCACATGCTCAAGCACCTTTGGGCTGCTGATGCCTTCGATCACCAGATCCATTCCTAACGAACGAGCCAGCACCCTCGTACTGGCGACCATCGCCCGGTTGCGTTGACGGTCGAGGTGCTGGACAAAACGGCCATCGAGTTTTATCTGGGTGAACGGCAACTGGCACATCAGCTTCAACGAGGAAAACCCGACACCGAAGTCGTCGACCGCTAATCCGCAGCCGAGCAGGCGCAAACGCAACAAGTTCTCCTGCGTGCCGGGCGGGCAATCGAGCAAACCGTTCTCCGCCAGTTCGAGCATCAGAACCGATCCGTTGAACCCGTGCCGCTCCAGCGCCCGTTTGATGTGTTCCACCAGAGCACTATGGGTCAGTTGCGAGGCATGCAGATTGAACGCCAACTGCAAGGCCACACCACGATGACGCAAAATGCCCAGCAAGTTCAGGCCCTGTTCGAGCAACTGTTTGAACATCTGGTCGGTCAAGTCATACGCCAGCACGGCGGAGAGAAAGTCGCAAGGCAACAGCGTCCCGCGCGCAGGATGCTGCCAACGCACCAGCGCTTCCACGCCGATCACCGCACCGCTGTGTAATTGAAACTGCGGCTGAAACCACGCCCGAAACTCACCCAGCGCCAGCCCGCGGCGCACTTCATCTTCGTGGGGCAACTCTTTGCTCGGTGGCGCCAGCACCGGCGGGATCCGCCCGTGTTTATAGCGATACAGCAGGCGGTTCAAGGCACGCAGCTGCACCGGCCGGCTCAGCACTCCGAGCAATTGCAGACCGCCCAGCGAGGCCATTTGCCCCAAGGTGCGCGCCAGTTCCGGGGGGAGCTCACTGCACAGCAACACCGCGCGCACCATACCGCTGTGGCTGGCAACACGGAGGAACTCCAGGCAATCGAGGCCCCGGTCAGTGAGGTCGCAGATCACGATATCGACCCCGCCCTGCAGGTGCATCTGCACCATGGCCTGCTCGGCATCCGGTGCTTGCAAAACGTCACGCACGCTCAGGCGTTGCAACATCCTGACCAGCACGTTGCGGGCAAACTCATGATTTTCCAGCACCAGAATACGTGGGGAGGTCATCTTCCTTTAATCACTCAATTGACCCGGGAGACCGGATAGTGGCCTGCGCCAGCAGGGTTGAACGCAGGACTTATCCTGCGTCAATGTAGGAAATTTCCCAGAGGCTAAGGCGTCATCAGTAGTAAACGATCTGCACAACCATGATCGCTTCGAACGGTCCGACTTCGGGATCGCCCAGCGACACCACCGACGCGCTGAACGGCACATCGATATGGCTGACGTCCGCCGGAAAATTCGCCAGAGGGAAAGGCTCGTTGATCTGCACCAGATTGTTGTGGGCATCGCGCACCTGAATGCCGAACTGGCTGCCCGCCGTCGGCAGAATGTTGTAAAGCCCCTGCTGGTTGGCGGTGACAAACGTCGCACCGATGTTGATCGCACTGCTGCACTTCTTTTCCAGCGCGAGGCTGAAGGGCCGGGTCGGATTGGGCGGCGAGAACCCAGTGGTGGTTTTCTGAATCACGCCAAAGTCGACAATGCCCGGCTCCGGCGTCACCGTGACATCGACCGTGCACGCGGTGCCGACAATGTTCTGCAACCCGGAGAGTTGAAAACGGAAGTTGCCCGCCGGGTTGCTCGGCCCGCCATTCAAGCCATAGAGACCGTCGAACTGGAACACGTCGTAGGTGTCTTGCGAGGGACGCTGCAAGGGCAACAAACCGCGTTTGCGGATCACCACCTGAAACGCAATGCTGGGCGTCACCCGTGAACACGCGAGCATGTCAGCGCCGCTGGTCGCGTCCGGGCAACCACGGGATACGAATCCGCTGTTCACGCCCTGGGTCGGGTTGGAACTCCAGTCGCCGTCCCAGGCTGTCACGCCGCGATACACCAGACCGAATTCGATGCCCCACGGGGTGGCATTGAGTCCTGCCGGGTTGCCATAGAAGTAGATCGGATCGTCTTCCCTGAAGTGCAGATCGAAGAGTTTCCAGCAGTCGGCCGGCACCACATGGGTTTTCGAGCGCCAGATGATCGTGCCATCCGGCACGGTGTCCGGCACCGACACCGGGCCAATGTATTCGCTCAGGTAGCTGCCGCCGTCCAGCGACTTGCAGACCATCGCCGAAGCCAACTGCGACGCGCCCAGCAGCACTGCGGCCGCGACCAGCCGGGTCAGCGTGGAGAACAGGCTCACGGTCTCACGCCTTTGCAGACGTTCGCCACGCAGTTGAACAACGTATCGGACTGGCCACCGAAGTCATTCATGTTCGACACCCGCAAGGTGCTGAACGCGGTGTTGCTCAGGGCAAAGCGCGCATTGCCGCGTGGCGCGATCATCACCGTATCGATCGGCATTCTGGTTTTTTCCGGGCCGGCCAGCAGCCCGACCACAGTGATGTGAAACGGTGTCGGGTTATCGACAATCAGCTGTTTCGCTGCCGGGTCGATTTTCAGGTTCAGGCCCAGCGCGAGGTCTTCGCCACGCTCACGCTTCACCGCTGCCGGGCGATAGAACAATTTGATCTTCGACTGCAAGGCGATCTGCATCGAGTTGACGGCCTGGCTCTTCGGCGGAATCTCGCGAATGTTCAAATAGAACACCGACTCGCGGTCCGCCGGCAGGGCCAGTTCGGGCAATTTCACGATACGCAGCACACTGCTTTCGTTCGGCTCGATGCGCTGCAGCGGTGGCAGGACCATGAACGGTGAGGTGACTTTCTGGCCACTCTCGTTTTCGATCCACGACTGCACAATAAATGGCAGCTGCGGGTTTTTGTTGCTGACTGTGACGCTGACCGATGGTGCACTTTCCTCGAACACCAGCCGGGTGCGATCCGGCACCACAGCGGCGCTGGCCAACAGCGGCAGACTAAGGCCCGCGGCCAGAAACAGACGGTGAGCAGTAAACAAGGCAAAACGAGACATGATGACTCCGGGTTTATTGGAAGACGCGGTTACAGACACTGGGCAGGCTTGGCGATATTGCTCACCACGTCCTCCTCAGGAAGTTTGGCCAGACTGCATTGGCCGGCGTCATCCCAACGCGCTACCAGTTCAGCCCCAACCTTGATGCCCAACAGATAAGTGACGCCCGCCTCGCCGACGATGCCCACCTCCCGGTTGGTGTTCTTGTCCTGCACCGATGCGCCGAAAGGCACCGGTTTACCGTCGTTGCGGGTCAACACGACAAATGCGTTGCGGCCCTGCCCCGTGGCGAAATTGACGTAGCCGATGGCTCCCTCGGTCAGCGCCAGACGCTGGATCGGGTTGGACACTTCGGTGTTGAGCGGCAGTTTTTCGACGTTGACCCGCGCTTCGTAAGCCTGAAACGAGGGCAAGCCATCCATCACCGCATAGCCGTCCCGGTTGGTGCGGGTCTGCCCGGTGAAGGCCACGTCCGGTACGCCATCGGTGGACACCAGCAGGCGCGTATCGCCATTGGTGCCATTGCCATGGGCCGAGACTCCATAACGGGTGGCGACCAGCGAGCTGTCGAGTTCGCCGGTCAGCGAGCGATAGGTGCTGCCATCGGTGGAGGCCGACGCATTGGCGCGGTAACTCGAAGCGCGTTTACCGACATAGGCGTTGACGTAGCGGTTGTCGCCAACGCCGCCATACACCTGATAGTTCACGCCTTCGCCGTCGTCATGGCTGTAGCCGACACTGGCGGACGAATCGCCGGAGCCCGAGCGCTGCAGGTTACTGGAGGCCATCGAATTGCCCCCCAGTGGCACCGTCACACCGAGGTAGATCTGCGAGTCATTCTGCCGACTGTTTTGCGTCTGGTAAGCCGACAGGTTTGCGGTGATGTTCTTGACGTTGCCAAGGGAAAAACTGCGCGCCACGGTCATGCCGAAACGATCGGCTGCCGGCGCGTCCCAATAAGTCGAATGGTCGTAGGAAAAACTCGTCGATAACCAGGAAAAATGCTTGGCCAAGGTCACCGAATAACGTTGCTTGCCCGAGTTCATCGCATAGGAATCGGCATCGCCGACAAACTGCGAAAAGTTGGTGAAGGTCTTGTCGGAAAAGCGATAACCCAAAAACCGCAGGTCGGTGCCAATGGCGTCAAAACGCTTGGAATAGTTGATTCTGTAAGAGTTGCCGGCCACGGTTTCGCCGTTCCAGCGCAGCTTCGCCCGAGACGTGGTGACATCACCAGACACTGCGCCGAATACGCCAAGGTCCTTGCCGATACCGATGGCATTCGACTGATAACCCGAGGCCGCCAGCACGCCACCGTAGATCGTCCAGTCCCTTGGCAGACCATAGGCCGCTTCCGAGGCGACAAACTCAGGCTCTGTGCCGCCGTTACCGGTCAGGCGCGGCTGGCCGGCGGAAACCTTGTAACGCAACTCGCCTTCACGGGACAGGAACGGCACGGCGGCGGTGGCTACGGTAAACGTTTGTTCGCTGCCATCCTCTTCGCGCACGGTCACATCCAGTGTGCCTTGCACGCTGCTGTTGAGATCCTGAAGGCTGAACGCGCCCGGCGTCACCGTGGTCGAGTACAACACACGGCCCTGCTGGGACACGGTGACGGTCGCGTTGGTACGCGCCACGCCACTGATCAGCGGCGCATAACCGCGCAGGTTCGGCGGCAACATGCGGTCGTCGCTGCTCAGGGTCGCACCGCGCAAGGCGAAGGTGTCGAACACATCGGAGTTCAGATAGTCCTCACCGACCGACAGCTTCGAACGTATCGATGGCAACGCGCGATAGGCGTACAAGCGGTTCAACTGGAACGCTTCGCCGTGGGGATCATTATTCTGGCTACCTGATTCTTGCCGCGCCTGATAATCGGCGCGGATGCGCCAGGCATCGAGGTTGACCCCGGCCGTGCCATAGCTTTGCAATGAACGCGAATCGCCGGACGGCGTATTGGTTTCGCGGCTGTTGGCGATCACTCGGTAATCAAGCAACGCGCCGTTGAGCCCGTCGCTCCAGGCGGCAGGCGGAATGTAGTTGGGATCGTCATATTCGAAGGTGGCCTGCGGCAGACTGATCGACAGCCGTCCAAGGTTTTTCATGTACTTGATCGAGGCATTTTCAATGCCACGCAAATCCACACATTGCCCCTCAGCCAGACGCGGCAGGCTTTTGAGCAACGCAGGCTTGAGACCAAAGGTCGCCACCAGGTCTTCGGGCAGACAGGCGTAACTTTCTTGCGGGTTGGCGCCGCTCTTGAACTCGATCGAACGTGAGCCGAAATAACGCTGATTGACGGTGATATCCAGCAAGTAACGACCGGGCACAGTATATTGGGCGTGGGCAAACTGTCCGAGACTGATATCGTCGTTTTTATCGATATTCAGGAACTCCGAATTAAACTCCACAGCGTTTGAATAACGCGCACAGGAGATCAACACGCAAGACACGAAAAGTTTTCGGCCGTACACGGGAAATAGCCTTTATCAGAACTTTGACGGAAAAGAAAAAAGGGGTTTTCACCCCTTTCTCTTACAACGTGCGATACCGAGGTATCAGTTGTAGGCCACGGTGAAGTTCGCAACGCTGTCTGCTTCACCGGTGGTGACGGTCGCAGAGGTGGCTTCATACATGGCGGCGAAGGTCACGGTGTTGTTGCCGTTTTGCAGCACAACCGGAGCGACCTGCTCGGTGCCGTTATCGAGCATTTCGCCAGCGCTGGCCTGCAGACGGATGCCGACGTTCTGCGCCAGACCGGTAGTGGCGAACAGGCCCGGAACCGCTGGATCCTGCACACCGCTGAAGGTGAAGCGGGCGTTCTTCTGGGTGGTGGTGTCGCAGTCGGTCAGGATGATGTCGAACTTGGTCGGCGTCGAACGATCACCGATCGCCTTGAACTGGTTCGATGGCACCTGCCCCAGGGAAACGGTCTGGTCCAGAGAGCTGGCGTCGATACCGCAGGCGCCGGATACGATTTCACCATTGAAACGTACGGTGCCAGGGTTGCCGGAAGCCGGCGTCGCAGCATTGGCGAAAGAAGCGAGACCCATGACAACGGTAGCGGCGGTAACAGCGACGATCTTTTTCATTTTTTACATCTCTTGGGATAGTTGTTTATTCGGCCCAGCGGCCTGGCTCTCCCAATTACTCATCAGCGACAACAGGCTTGCTCGCTGTAGCGAACAACCTTCATCACGGAATCTGCAACGAATGGTTCCCCCCTCTTTCCGGCCATTCCCTGCCGAACTTTCCAGGTATTCATTGCACTTCCGTAATAACGCATCGAGTCATCAGGACGCCGGGCATCTCTGCTCCGGAACAAATAGTGATCGAGACCCAAGGGTGAAAATGTAGGCTCTTTCTTGCCGCCTTGTAGGACAATTCTCAGCAACCGAAAACGATCATTCCGTGGTACTCGGACTCCAGAACGCCTGCACCACCAGCGCCGATGTGGAAATCCGCGCCACCAGCGCATCCAGTTCATCACCATCGACCGACGTCGTCGCCAGCGTCGCTTCGATTTCGATTTCATCGGCGCCGAAGGCATGCACATCAACATCGCTGGCCGGGTAGTTGCTGCGTTCAAGCTCGGCCTCAAGCAAGGCGAACACGGCGGTTTGCTGCGAGCGCCGGGCGATGACGTAAACGATGTTGGTGACTTCCGCCGAGACCACGTCCAGTGGCTGGCGGTTGATGTTGTTGACGATCGGCCGCAGCAAGGTGTTGGCGGCCAGAATGAATAGCGTGCCGAGTACGGCTTCGGCGAGCAGATCGGCCCCGGCACAGGCACCGACCGCTGCGGAGGTCCACAGGGTCGCGGCGGTATTGAGACCGCGCACGTTGCCCTCTTCGCGCATGATCACCCCGGCGCCGAGAAAACCGATGCCGGAGACCACGTAGGCGACCACACGCACCGCACCTTCGGCACCGGCGAGACGGTTGGCCATGTCGACGAAAATCGCCGCGCCGACGGCGACCAGCACATTGGTGCGCAGGCCGGCGGTGCGTTGCCGGTACTGACGCTCGAAGCCGATCAGACCGCCGAGAATGAACGCAGCGCTGAGGCTGACGAGGGTATCGAGCAGCGAATCGAGGTTGAGGTTGTTGATGGCTTGCATGTGTATCTCCCTCTTGAGAACGCATCAACTCCTTGTGGGAGCGAGCTTGCTCGCGAAAGCGGTGTGTCAGCTAACAGATGATTAACTGACTGGACGCCTTCGCGAGCAGGCTCGCTCCCACAGGGGAACGGTGTTGGCCGTGCGGTTATTGCCAGCCGAACCGGCGGATGTAGAACCCTTTCACTGCCTGGGTCAGCGCCATGTACGCCAGCAGAATCACCGGCAGGAACACGAAGTACAGCGACGGCAGCGCCTGCAGTTTGAAGTAGTGCGCCAGCGGCCCCATCGGCAGGAAGATGCCGACCGCCATGATGATCCCGGTCATCACCAGCAGCGGCATGGCCGCGCGGCTTTGCAGGAACGGAATCTTCGGCGTGCGGATCATGTGCACGATCAGCGTCTGGGTCAGCAACCCGACCACAAACCAGCCGGACTGGAACAGGGTCTGGTGATCCGGGGTGTTGGCATCGAATACGTACCACATCAAGGCGAATGTGGTGATGTCGAAGATCGAACTGATCGGGCCGAAGAACAGCATGAAGCGCCCAACGTCACCCGGCTGCCAGCGTTGTGGTTTTTTCAGCATGTCCTCGTCGACGTTATCGAACGGAATGGCGATCTGCGAAATGTCGTAGAGCAGGTTCTGCACCAGCAGGTGCATCGGCAGCATCGGCAAGAACGGAATGAACGCACTGGCGACCAGCACCGAGAAGACGTTGCCGAAATTGGAACTGGCGGTCATCTTGATGTACTTGAGCATGTTGGCGAAGGTGCGCCGCCCTTCGAGTACGCCCTCCTCCAGCACCATCAGGCTCTTTTCCAACAGGATGATGTCCGCCGCTTCCTTGGCGATGTCCACCGCGCTGTCCACGGAAATACCGATGTCGGCGGTGCGCAGCGCGGGCGCATCGTTGATGCCGTCACCCATGAAGCCGACCACATGACCATTGCCTTTGAGGACGCGCACGATGCGTTCCTTGTGCGACGGCGTCAGTTTGGCGAAGACGTTGGTGGTCTCTACGGCAACCGCCAGTTCGGCATCGCTCATGCGTTCAACGTCGTTACCCAGTAGCAAACCCTGCTGAGCCAGACCGACTTCGCGGCAGATTTTCGCGGTCACCAGTTCGTTGTCGCCGGTCAGCACTTTCACCGCCACGCCATGTTCGGCCAAGGCCTTGAGCGCCGGCGCGGTGCTTTCCTTCGGGGGATCGAGGAACGCCACATAGCCGATCAGCGTCAGTTCCTGTTCATCGGCCAGGCTGTAAATCTCGCGACCTTCGGGCATCGAGCGTGCGGCCACCGCCACCACGCGCAAGCCTTCAGCGTTGAATGCTGCGGTGACCTGACGAATCCGGGTCAGCAATTCATCGCTCAAGGCTTCATCGACCTCACCGTGACGCACGCGGCTGCACACCGCCAAGACTTCTTCCACGGCACCTTTGCAAATCAACTGATGTGGCTGGCCACGTCCTTCGACCACCACCGACATACGCCGACGATTGAAGTCGAACGGGATCTCATCGACCTTGCGAAACGTCGTGCCGACTTTCAGTTCACGGTGGATTTCCACGTGCTCCAGCACCGCGACATCGAGCAGGTTTTTCAGACCGGTCTGGTAGTAGCTGTTGAGGTAGGCCATTTCCAGCACGTCATCGGAGTCTTCGCCCCAGACATCGACATTGCGCGCGAGGAAGATCTTGTCCTGGGTCAGCGTGCCAGTCTTGTCGGTGCACAGCACGTCCATCGCGCCAAAGTTCTGGATCGCATCGAGACGTTTGACGATGACTTTTTTACGCGACAGGAACACCGCGCCTTTGGCCAGCGTCGAGGTGACGATCATCGGCAGCATTTCCGGGGTCAGGCCGACGGCAATCGACAGCGCGAACAGCAATGCTTCGGTCCAGTCACCCTTGGTAAAACCGTTGATGAACAGCACCAGCGGCGCCATCACGAACATGAAACGGATCAACAGCCAGCTGACTTTGTTGACGCCTTGCTGGAACGAAGTCACCGCGCGATCGGTTGCGCCGACACGCTGGGCCAGCGCACCGAAATAGGTGCTGTTGCCCGTGGTGAGAATCACCGCCACCGCCGTGCCGGAGACGACGTTGGTGCCCATGAACAGGATGTTGTCCAGCTCCAGAGGATTGCGCGTGTCGCGATCCTGCTGACGCGAAAATTTTTCCACCGGCATCGATTCACCGGTCATCGCCGCCTGGCTGACGAACAGATCTTTGGCACTGAGCACCCGGCAATCAGCGGGAATCATGTCGCCGGCCGAGAGCACGATCAGATCGCCCGGCACCAGTTGCTTGATCGGCAACTCGCTGCGCGGTGCATCACGGCGCATCACCGTGGCGGTGTTGCTGACCATGGCTTTCAGCGCGTCGGCAGCCTGGTTGGATTTGCTTTCCTGCCAGAAACGCAGCAGCGTCGACAGCACCACCATGGAGAAAATCACCACGGCGGCCTTGAGGTCTTCGGTCAGCCACGAGATCACCGCCAACAACGTCAGCAGCAAGTTGAACGGGTTTTTGTAGCAGTGCCACAGGTGAATCCACCATGGCAGCGGCTGCTCGTGTTCGACTTCGTTGAGACCGTATTGCGCACGCAGCGCATCGACTTCGAAATCGGTGAGGCCATCGGAATGCGTGCCGAGTGACGACAGCAACACACCGCTGTCGCAATGCGCGGCATCGACCAGGGTGTTGGCCAAAGTCGGCGGGACTTCACGGCTGACCGTGGTGTCGTTGATCGATTCCAGCAGCGCCAGACGACGGAAGTGCCGGGCGATGTGGCGGGTCCGCAGAAAACCTGCGAAGAATTCCTTGAGCGTAAGTTTCATGGCTGTTGCCCCTATGGTCAGCCGGGAAACCGTCAAGCAGGTACGGCCGCGCCTCGTCCGCCGGAAAAACCGGCACGGCAAGGCTTGGCGCGCCAGTCAGAAACGACAGGCGTGTCGATAGGGCTGCGATGACGACAATAAAGTCGCAATCACGCTCTGTTCAGCGTCGATGAGAAGGAACGTCCAGACATGGCCCAGGACGGGTCATGCACGGGATGCCGCTGCTCGCTGTTACGGCGAGACAACGGCAGAGAAAGGCTGCGCGTTATCTTGCCGAGAATCTGCCGGTTACCGAGACCGGCCGACAACTGTCACTCGAACAAGTACCCACTGTGGGTCTCCGCTATTGATGAAAACGCGCGAAGCTTACGCCCCGATGTCTGGAGAGTAAACCCGCAAAAGGCAGTGTGTCGGGGAATGTGGGGGATGTTCAGGAAGGGTTCAGGAACGAATTTTTGCGGTGTTCTTGAAGGCCCCTTCGCGAGCAAGCTCGCTCCCACATTTGTCCGGCGTACACAGAACCATTGTGGGAGCGAGCTTGCTCGCGAAAGCGGTATGTGAGGCGCTAAAAAATCAACTGGCCGTCGCCAACAGCAGATCCGCCATCGACCGATGCCCACGGTTCTTGCCATGGTCATACAAAGAACCGGCAATCTCGTCCGCACGAATCGGCAGCACCGACAGCAGCGTATCGCTCAGACCATGGCTGGCCTGGCAGAAGCCCTGCATGTAGATGCCGGCCTGGCAGCGTTCGTCGGTGATCAGTTTGTAATTGCGATCGACCTCGAAGTCGCCCAGGTATTCTTCCAGCGGCGCCAGCAGTTTGCGGTGCATCTGCCGCTCGTAACCAGTGGCCAGGACCACCGCATCGTAGTTGCGTACGCTGACTTCGCCAGTGGCGTTGTTGCGCACAGCCAACTCGATACCGTTTTCGGTGGCGGTGGCTTTCTCGACGGTGGTCAGGGTACGGAACGCGTGACGGGCAACACCCGAGACTTTCTGCCGATAGAAGATGCCGTAGATGCGCTCGATCAGGTCGATGTCGACCACCGAATAGTTGGTGTTGTGGTACTCGTTGACCAGACGCTCACGCTCGACGCTGTTCTGCTGGAACACCAGATCAGTGAACTCAGGCGAGAACACTTCGTTGACGAACGGGCTGTCGTCGGCGGGCTTCAAGGCCGAGCCGCGCAGGATCATGTCGACCTGCACCGACGGGAACGAATCGTTCAGATCGATAAAGGCTTCCGCCGCACTCTGCCCACCGCCGATGATCGCGATGCTCATCGGCTGATTGTTCACGCACGGCTGCTTGGCCATTTGCGAGAGGTATTGCGAGTGGTGGAACACGCGGCTATCGCCCTTCAGCGCTTTGAACGCCTCCGGAATACGCGGTGTGCCACCGGCGCTGACCACCACCGAACGGGTGGTGCGTACATGTTGCAGGCCCTGGCTATCGCGGGAAATCACGCGCAGCGCTTCAACCTGGTGGTTGTGCAGCACGGGCTCGATGGTCAGCACTTCTTCGCCGTAACGGCTCTGCTCGGTGAACTGCCCGGCGACCCAGCGCAGGTAGTCGTTGTACTCCATGCGGCACGGATAGAAGGTGCCGAGGTTGATGAAGTCGACCAGACGACCGTGATACTTGAGGTAATTGACGAACGAGTACGGGCTGGTCGGATTACGCAGGGTCACCAGATCCTTGAGGAAGGAAATCTGCAACTCGCTCTGCGTCGACAAGGTGTTGCCGTGCCAGCTGTAGTTGGCCTGCTTGTCGAGGAACAGCACATTCAGCTCACCCTGGGTCGGGCCGCGCTCTTGCAGAGCGATGGCCAGCGCCAGGTTCGAAGGGCCGAAACCGACGCCGATCAGGTCGTGAACGATGGGCGATGCAATTGCCTGTGTCATTTCCAGTGTCCTCTGGATGAACCCCTCAACGCGGGGATAAAGCCTGGGTGGCCTGACCGGCCTGAATCAGGTCAGCAGGTCGTCTGTTGAGTAGGAACGAGGACGATGAACGGAAATTTAACCAGCAAGGATCAATGGGCGTCCCATTGTTTGATGCGCAAGCGGCAATGCTTCATGGCGTTGACGATGTGCTTTTCCACCAACGCCTTGGAAATCCCCAGGTGCTCGGCAATTTCCGGATGGGACAGACCTTCGATCTTGCGCAGCAGAAAACTTTCTCGGCAGCGCGGCGGCAACTCGGCCAACGCGCGCTGGAGCATCTCCAGACGTTGACCGTGGTCGAGGGTGCCGTGGGGCGACGGGGTGAAATAGCGCTCTTCGCTGTCCAGCACATCGAGCGATTCGACCTGGCGCAAGGCGTTGCGCCGATGATCATCGATAACCAGGTTCAATGCCGTGCGATAAAGGAAGGCCCGCGGTTGTTCGATCGGTGTGTCGCTGGAACGCTCCAGTACCCGTACATAAGCGTCATGCACCACATCTTCGGCCACCTGACGGTTGCCCAGCTTGGCGTTAAGGAAACACACCAGCTCGCGATAGTAGTTTTCCAACATGACTCCCGACCGCATCGATGCAGTTCCTGTCCTTGAGCACACTGATCCAGCCGCCGCAAACGCAGTAGCAAGATAGTGGCAACGTGAGGTGCGTAATTTATAGTAATTCTCATATAGATTTAAAGCGCTGTTTCCACATCCGCCCCAAATAGTCGCGTCTGGCTACCTGTTACTTGATGTGTACGGCGCTTAAATTCCCTTGTGCATTCATCGTTTACAGGACAGCTCCCCGTATCTGTCGTGCCATGCGACAGCGTTCAGCGCCTCTGCACGCCTGTGTACTGGCCGAATGACGGGCCGATTCCACTGGCCGGAACCCTGCATGAAACGTCCCCGCCCCGCCCGACGCGCTCTGTTCGCCGCCCTTTGCCTGATTCCCGTGATCGCCGTTGCCGCGTGGCAAGTCCTGCCGCCCGGGCGCGACGCCCTCGCCACGGTGCAGGTGACCCGCAGCAGTATCGAAAACAGCGTGACCGCACTGGGCACGCTGCAGCCACGCCGTTATGTGGACGTCGGTGCGCAGGCGTCCGGGCAGATCCAGAAGATTCATGTCGAGGCTGGCGACACGGTCAAGGAAGGCCAGTTACTGGTAGAGATCGACCCCTCCACGCAAAAGGCCAAACTGGATGCCGGGCGGTTTTCCATCGAAAACCTCAAGGCACAGTTGCAGGAGCAACGCGCCCAGCACGACCTCGCGCAACAGAAATACCAGCGCCAGCAGAAACTCGCCGCCGGTGGCGCCACCCGTGAGGAAGACGTGCAGACCGCCCGCGCCGAAGTCCGCGCCACGCAGGCACGCATCGACATGTTCCAGGCGCAGATCCGCCAGGCTCAAGCCAGCCTGCGCAGTGATGAAGCGGAGCTCGGCTACACGCGTATTTATGCGCCGATGAGCGGTACGGTCGTCGCCGTCGGCGCCCGCGAAGGCCAGACGCTCAACGCGCAGCAGCAAACCCCGCTGATTCTGCGCATCGCCCGGCTTTCGCCGATGACCGTGTGGGCCGAGGTTTCCGAAGCGGACATCGGCCACGTCAAACCCGGCATGACCGCCTACTTCACCACGCTCAGCGGCGGCGCTCGGCGCTGGAGCAGCACCGTCCGGCAAATTCTGCCGGTGCCGCCGCGCCCGCTCGAACAGAATCAGGGTGGCAGTCCCACCAGCGGTCGCAGCGGCAGCGAACGCGTGGTGCTCTACACCGTATTGCTCGACGTCGACAACGCCGACAACAGCCTGATGACCGACATGACTGCGCAGGTGTTCTTTGTGGCGCAACAGGCGCAAGACACCCTCACTGTGCCCAGCGCCGCCCTGCAACCCGGCTCACGCCCACAATGGCAACGGGCGCAGATCGTCGCCGCCAATGGCGAAATCCAGTCCCGCGAAGTGCGCACCGGCATCAGCGACCGCTTGCGCACCCAAGTGCTTGAAGGCCTGGCCGAAGGCGATCACATCCTCAGCGCGCCGGCCACCGGCAGCGGAGGCTGAATGCAAACGCCCCTGATTGACCTGCGGCAGATCCGCAAAGCCTATGGCGGCAATGACAGCCCGCTGGTGGAAGTATTACGCGGCATTGATCTGTCGATTCATGCCGGTGAGTTCGTCGCCATCGTCGGGGCGTCCGGCTCCGGCAAGTCGACATTGATGAATATCCTCGGCTGCCTCGACCGCCCTACCAGCGGCGAATATCGCTTCGCCGGAGAAGACGTCGCCCGACTCGACAGCGATGCGCTGGCCTGGCTGCGCCGCGAAGCGTTTGGTTTTGTATTCCAGGGTTATCACCTGATTCCGTCCGGCTCCGCCCAGGAAAACGTCGAAATGCCGGCTATCTACGCCGGTACCCCGGCCGCCGAACGCCACGCCCGGGCCAGTGCCTTGCTGGAGCGGCTCGGCCTGGGCAGCCGCACCGGTAACCGCCCGCATCAGCTTTCCGGTGGTCAGCAACAACGGGTGTCGATTGCCCGGGCGCTGATGAACGGCGGCCACATCATCCTCGCCGACGAACCCACCGGCGCCCTCGACAGCCACAGCGGCGCCGAGGTCATGACCCTGCTCGACGAACTCGCCAGTCAGGGCCATGTGGTGATTCTCATCACCCACGACCGCGAAGTCGCACAACGAGCCAAGCGCATCATCGAGATTCGTGACGGCCTGATCATCAGCGACACCGCCGAACACCCGTCAGCGCCACCACGCAGCGCCAATCCCGGTGCCCTGCAAGCGGTGGATCTGCGCCAGCGCCTGAGCAGCGGCAGCACCCAGACCGGCGCCTGGAAAGGTGAACTGGTCGACGCCGTGCAAGCGGCGTGGCGGGTCATGTGGATCAATCGTTTTCGTACTGCGCTGACCCTGCTCGGGATCGTCATCGGCGTGGCCTCGGTGGTGGTGATGCTCGCGGTGGGCGAAGGCAGCAAACGCCAGGTGATGGCGCAAATGGGCGCCTTCGGTTCCAACATCATCTACCTCAGCGGCGCCGCACCCAATCCGCGCACACCACCGGGCATCATCACCCTCGACGACGTCGCCGAACTAGCCGCCCTGCCCCAGGTCGAGCGGATCATGCCGGTCAACGGCTCGACCGCTGGCGTGCGTTTCGGCAATGCCGACCACAGCAGTTACGTCGGTGGCAACGACACCAATTTTCCAAGCATTTTCAACTGGCCGGTGGTTCAGGGCAGCTACTTCAGCCAGGCCGATGAAGACAGCGCCGCCGCCGTGGCCGTGATCGGCACCAAGGTGCGCGACAAGCTGCTCAAGGATGTCGCCGATCCGATCGGCCAATACATCCTGATCGAAAACGTGCCGTTTCAGGTGCTCGGTGTTCTGGCGGAAAAGGGCTCGAGCTCCGGCGATTCCGACAGCGACAACCGCATCGCCGTGCCCTACTCGGCGGCCAGCACGCGCCTGTTCGGCAGCCGTAATCCGGAATACGTGGTGATCGCCGCCAAGGACGCACGCAAAGTCAAAGACGCCGAGCAGGCGATCGAACAGGCGATGCTGCGGCGGCACAACGGCAAGAAGGATTTCGAACTGACCAACAACGCCGCAATGATTCAAGCCGAAGCACGCACGCAGGGCACGCTGTCGCTGATGCTCGGCGCCATCGCCGCGATCTCGTTGCTGGTCGGCGGTATCGGGGTGATGAACATCATGCTCATGACCGTGCGCGAACGCACCCGGGAAATCGGTATCCGTATGGCCACGGGCGCGCGCCAGCGCGACATCCTGCGCCAGTTTCTCACCGAAGCGGTGATGCTTTCGGTGGTCGGCGGCTTGGCCGGTATCAGCCTGGCGATGCTGGTCGGCGGCGTGCTGTTGTTCAGCGGCGTGGCGATCGCGTTTCAATGGCTGGCCGTCATCGGCGCTTTCGCCTGCGCGCTGGCCACCGGCGTCCTCTTCGGCTTCATGCCTGCCCGCAAGGCTGCCCGGCTCGACCCGGTCACGGCCCTTACCAGTGAATGATCGACCTATGAAAGCGCCACTGACCATCCTTGCCGCCAGCCTGTTGCTGGCGGCCTGTAACAGCCCTGCGCCACGTCCCGACAGCGGCGTGCAGCCTCCGGCCGCGTGGCAATCGCCTGAGCATCCCGGTGCCGTGCAGAGCAACCGCCAATGGTGGACTCAGTTCGGCAGCCCCGAGCTGGATCGTCTGGTCGAACAGGCGCGAGTGGGCAGCCATGACCTCGGCGCCGCCGTCGCCCGGGTCAGGCAGGCCCAGGCAAGTGCGACGATTGCCGGCGCCCCGCTGCTCCCGGAAATCAAGGCCGGTCTCAATGCCAATCGGCAGAAACTGTTGCACGGCAAAGGCTACAGCCAACTCGACGTCAGCCCGGATAATCGCTCGCTGGATTACTACGACGCCGAGCTGAGCGCCAGTTACGAAATAGACTTCTGGGGCGGTAAACGCGCGGCGCGCGACAGCGCCGTGTTCGGTGTACAGGCCAGCGAATTCGACCGTGCCACCGTCGAACTGACCCTGCAAAGCGGCGTCGCCAACAGTTACACACAGGCCTTGGCATTGCGCGAACAGGCACGCATTGCCGAGCTCAATCTGGCCAATGCGCAGAACGTCCTGCACCTGGTGCAAACCCGCTTCGACGCCGGCAGCGCCACCGCGCTGGAACTGGCCCAGCAAAAAAGCCTGGTCGCCGAACAGCAGCGCAAATTGCCACTGGTGCAGCAACAGGCCCGCGAAGCCTTGATCACCCTCGCCGCCCTGCTCGGCCAACCGGTGCAGGCATTGTCGGCACCGCAACAGTCATTCGAACAGTTGCAATGGCCGAACATCGCCAGTGGCGTGCCCAGCGATCTGCTGAGCCGGCGTCCGGACATCGCCAGCGCCGAAGCCAAACTGGCGGCGGCCCAGGCTGACGTCAGCGTGGCCCGCGCCGCCATGCTGCCGAAAATCACCCTGACCGCCAGCCTCGGCACCGGCGCCGATCTGGCGGCGGACCTGCTGCGCACCACGTTCTACAACCTGTCTTCCGGATTGACCGCGCCAATCTTCAACAACGGCCGCCTGAGCGCCGAGCGCGACAAGGCCAAGGCGCGTCAGGACGAACTGCTGGAAACCTATCGCGGGGCGATCATCAATGGCTTTGCCGACGTGGAGAAAGCCCTGAGCAACATTCGCGGCCTCGATGAACAGCGCCAGTGGCAAAGCGAAGAACTGAGCCAGGCGCAGACCGCGTTCGACATTGCCCAGAGCCGCTATCAGGCCGGTGCCGAAGACTTGCTGACGGTGCTGCAAACCCAGCGCACCTTGTATGCGGCGCAGGATATGAATGTGCAACTGCGCCTTTCGCGCTTGCAGGCCAGCATTGCCCTGTACAAGGCGCTGGGCGGGGGTTGGCAGGTTATCTGAGCGAAAATTATCGACAGGACTGACGCCTTCGCGAGCAGGCTCGCTCCCACATTGGATCTGCGTCGTTTACAAAGTCCCCTGTGGGAGCGAGCCTGCTCGCGAAGGCGCCAGGTCAGGCAACCAAGATCCCCAGGCAAAAAAAATCGCAGCACCGGGCTGCGATTTTTTTGCGCTCAGAGTTGCCGCCCTTTCACTTTCAGATGCCGCGCGTACCACGGTCGCTGCGGCACTTTGCGGAACAGGTCGGCCATGTTGTCTTCATCGCCAAAGGTGATGCGCAACGCCAGCTTCATCGTCTCTGGATCCATCTCCACCGAGCGCCCGATCTGCAACCCCGGCACGGTGCTGCAGCCATGGGTGTCCGGCCCCAGCCACGGGTCATCGACCTCAACCCAGCGCCCCGGCGCAAACCACGGCACGCCGTTGACCTCCAGCCGGCTGACCTCGCCCGGATGAAAACGCTCGTGGGCGCGGAACCAGTCTTCGATGCGGTCATCGATCCAGCCGTGGAAACGCCAGAACACCGGGTTCACGTGCGAGGAAAACGGGTCGCCGAGAAAGTCGTTTTCCGGCGCATACCAACGCGCGGCAAAATCCGCCTGATCGCGCGCCATCGGCACCGGAATGTCGTTGGACGGATCCCGCGCCACCGACGCCCAGCGCATGTGCAACCAGTCGTGCAGGCCCAGTTCGACTTCCGAGCCGAACTGGCCGAGGGTGAGTTTCGCCAAGTAGCGCGGGTCGCGGTACTGCGACTCCCACACCTGGAAATTACTGTGATAGGTCTCGGCCGCTTTGATATCGCTGACCCACTTGGTGTATTCGTCATCACCTTCGGTCAGCCACGTCGGTGGCAGTGCATCGCCGTCGTGATTGTCGAAGTAACGGGCGAAGCCTTGGCGGTCGCGTTCCAGCTCCGGCTGCGGCATCGGGAAGGCCTGCCAGGACGGCAGATCCTGCATCGAACGGGCCTTACCGAGCATGTGCCGGTGCATGAAGAAAAAATCGATGCCAGAGCCGTTACGATCCTTGCTGGGCCCACGGGCATCGCGCTCCTTGTCACGGGGGCCGGGTTGCCAGCCAATACCGCGCAGGGCGTCGCGCTTTTTCTCCGAGAGCTTGTGCCACTTGTCGCGGCTGGCGTGCCAGAGCTGGTGGAACAGGCGATGTTCCGGCGCCACCAGCCACGCCAACAGCGTCGGGTTCAAACCGGTGCGTTCGCGGGCTTCGGGAAAACGCCGCTTGATGGCGATGAAATGATTGTCCAGTTCAGGCAGCGCCAACGGCCGATCGAGGCGCAACACTTGCCCGGTGAACGTACCGCTGCCGGCATTGCCGAACGCCGCCCAGACTTCGTCGAGTTTGACTTTGAATTCGTAGACCGGCGGCGCGTGCGGCGCATCGGCGCGCATCAGCCGCCAGTACATTTCGGCGCCGTTGCCCGGCGCCAGATCGCCGATCACTTGGTAACACGCAGGCGCTTCTGAGCGCAGGCTGGCACCGGTATCGAGAAACCCGCGCAAACCGCGCCCCCTGTGGGCAATGTCGAGAAACAACTCGAGGCCGTCGCGTGGCAAGCCATCAAGCCCCGCCGCAGATCCGCTGAAACGGATATCCCAGACGCCGCGCAGGTTGTCCGCCAACTGCTGTCCGGCGGTATCGGCCAGATCGACCGTAGCCTCGCCCGGGGTGATCGGAAACTCCTCGCGGGTCAGCTCACGATGTGCATAAAAAGCGGCAGGCAGCGCGGCGCCCGTGAGTGCCATGCCCGCCATGAACCAGCGTCGAGAGATCGTCATTGCCCTACCTGTGTCAGCCATGAAGCAGGCTTTATCCAAGCTAGAACGTTTGCTCGCCGGGGAAATTTACGGCCCCGGCAAAAGATCGCTACGCGCCGTCAGCGCTTTTCCTGCGCGCGACTAAATTACCCGCCCGGCCACTCGTTCCTCCCAGATAGCAAAGGCCCCTGCGCCTGCACCTCGACGGCGAACCTGAATGAGATGGCAATGACAAAACCGCGTTCGAAAAAGGCTCTATTTATCGGCCTGCCGCTGGCCTTGGCGATCAGCGCCGGCGCAGGGTTTCTGGCTTGGGATTACTGGTTTCGGGACAACCCTGGCTACCCGGTAAAAGTGATGAAACAGGCGACCGAGTTGCAGGATCGCATTCTCTCCTTCGACAGCCACATCACCGTACCGCTGAGTTTCGGCGCCCACGGCAATGAAGCCGACAAGGACGGCTCCGGCCAGTTCGACCTGATCAAGGCCAATCGCGGGCGCTTGTCGGGCGCTGCGCTGACGGTGTTCGGCTGGCCGGAAATGTGGAACGGCCCGAACGCTCCGCATCGCCCCACCGAAGGTTTTGTCGAAGAAGCCCGCAACCAACAGGAAGTCCGTTACAAGATCATCACCGGCATGGTCCGCGACTTCCCCAATCAGGTCGGCATCGCCTACACCCCGGATGATTTCCGCCGCCTGCATGGCGAAGGCAAGTTTGCGATTTTCATCAGCATGCTCAACGCTTACCCGCTGGGCAACGACCTGAGCAAACTGGACCTGTGGGCCGGACGCGGCATGCGCATGTTCGGCTTCAGCTACATCGGCAACAACAGCTGGGCGGACTCCTCGCGGCCGCTGCCGTTCTTCAATGACTCACCGGACGCCCTCGACGGTCTCTCCGATATCGGCAAGCAAGCAGTGCAGCGTTTGAACGATCTGGGCGTGATCATCGACGTTTCGCAGATGTCGACCAAAGGCCTGGAACAGGTTGCACAGCTGAGCCGCACACCGCTGGTGGCCTCGCACTCGGCGCCGCGTGCGGCGGTGGATATTCCGCGCAACCTCAGCGACAAGGAATTGCAGCTGATCAAGAACAGCGGCGGCGTGGTTCAGGTGGTCGGCTTCTCGCAGTACCTCAAACCGCTGACTCAGGGCACGCAGGACAAACTCAATGCCCTGCGCGCACGCTTCGATCTGCCGCCACTGCCAAACCTGGCCATGGCGCTGATGCCGGGCGACCCGATCATCACGGCCTGGTCGGAACAGAAACTCGGCCAGTACGCCAGCGGCCTCTACGGCATCCTTGAAGAAGAGCCGAAAGCCACCCTCAAGGATCTCGGCGACGCCATCGATTACACCGTGCGCAAAATCGGTATCGACCATGTTGGCATCTCGTCCGACTTCAACGACGGCGGCGGCATCAAGGGTTGGGAAAACGTTGGCGAAATCCGCAACGTCACCGCCGAATTGATACAGCGCGGCTACTCCGAAGCGGACATCGCCAAGCTGTGGGGCGGCAACTTCATGCGCGTCTGGGATCAGGTGCAGAAATCCGCGAAACCGGCACTGATTTCCCGTCAGGACACTGCCAAGCCATGACAGACCGCCGGACTTTTCTGAAACAGGCTGGCGTGGTCGCGGCCGCCCTGCCGCTTGGCGCCAGCCTGACAGCACCGGCCATGGCGACGACCGCCCCCGTGGCCTCCGCGAACAAATGGACGCAATTGCGCCAGTTGTTCGATCAGGATCCACAGGCGATCCACTTCGCCAATTTCCTGATTACCTCTCACCCCAAACCCGTGCGCGAGGCCATCGAACGCCATCGCGCCGCGCTTGACCTGAACCCGGGGCTGGCCATGGACTGGGATTTGGGGAGCGACGAACAATTGCAGGAAAACGTGCGGGTCTGGGCCGGCCAATACCTGCAAGCCAAGCCCGGCCAGATCGCGCTCACCGGTAGCACCACCGAAGGTCTGGCGATGATTTATGGCAGCGTGCAAGTGCGCGCGGATCAGGAAATCCTCACCACCGAGCACGAGCACTATTCCACCCGCAACATTCTCGATTTCCGCAGCCGCCGCGATGGCACGCAGGTGCGTAAACTCAGGCTGTTCGACAACCCGCAAAGCATTTCCCTGGATCAGGTGCTCGACACCATCAACCGCAACATTCGCCCTGAGACCCGCGTCCTCGGCATGACCTGGGTGCATTCGGGCAGCGGTGTGAAATTGCCGATCAGCGCTATCTCGCGGCTGGTCGATGAACACAACCGTCAACGCGACGACAAGGATCGGCTGATTTACGTGGTCGACGGCGTGCACGGTTTCGGTGTCGACGACCTGAGTTTCCCGCAGATGAACTGCGACTTCTTTATCGCCGGCACCCACAAGTGGATGTTCGGCCCGCGCGGCACCGGCATCGTGTGCAGCCGCAGCGAAGAGCTGAAATACGTCAGCCCGAGCGTGCCGACGTTCTCCGAAGCCACCTCTTTCGCCACGATCATGACCCCGGGCGGTTACCACGCTTTCGAGCATCGCTGGGCGGTGGACGAAGCGTTCAAGTTGCACCTGCAACTGGGCAAGGCCGAGGTTCAGGCGCGCATTCATCAGCTCAACGGCTACCTGAAGCAGCGCCTGCGCGAACACGCGAACATCGAACTGGTGACCCCGCTCGATCCGCAGTTTTCCGCCGGTTTCACGTTCTTCCGGGTCAAGGGTCAGGACAGTGATGAAGTCGCCGCCTACCTGATGCAAAACCGGGTGATCTGCGATGCGGTCAGCCGTGATGTCGGCCCGGTGATTCGCACCGCGCCCGGCCTGCTCAACAACGAAGCCGAAGTGGACCGCTTCATGGCCATCCTCGGCAAAAAATTGCGCGCCTGAACCTTCGCCTCCCGTTTTCCTTTCACAGAGACGACTCATGAAAAAGCCTCACGCCTGTTTCACCTTCAAGGCCTTGCCCGCGCTGGCCCTGACCGCGCTGTGCGCCGGCCTGCTGCCCGGTGCAGCTCAAGCGGCGACAGCGCCGGCGCCGGGCAAAGTGTTCAAGGACTGCAAGGACTGCCCGGAAATGGTCGTGCTGCCGACCGGCACCTTCACCATGGGCACCCCGGACGACGAAGTCGGCCGCGAACCGGACGAAGGCCCGCGCCACGCAGTGACCTTCAGCAAACCCTTCGCCATCAGCCGCTTCCAGGTGCTGGTCGGCGAGTGGGACGCGTACGTGCGCGAAACCGGCAACAAGCCTTACGACTTCGATGATCGCCCGGGTCGCCGCTGCACCGCCGGCAAACCGCAATTCAAACAGACCGCCCGCGACCCGGCCGTGTGCATGAACGTCGCCGAAGCCCAGGGCTACATCGATTGGTTATCGAAAAAGACCGGCCACGCGTATCGCCTGCAAAGCGAATCGATCCGCGAGTACGCCGCACGCGGCGGCAGCACCGGGCCCTTCCCTTTCCCGTTCGATGAAGGCAACAACTACCAGATCTCCAGACACGCCAACACCTACGGCGCCGCCGACGGCTACAACTTCACCTCCCCTGCCGGGACGTTCCCGGCCAATGCCTTCGGCGTTTACGACGTTCACGGCAACGTCTACGAATGGACCGCCGACTGTTATCACAAGGACTACTCCGGCGTACCCAACGACGGTCGCCCATGGACCCAGGAAAACTGCGAGCGTCAGGTCATGCGTGGCAACGATTGGGGCGAGGCGCCGGTGTTCTCGCGCTCCGGCAACCGCAACAGCAGCTGGCCGACCAGCAAAGGCGACTGGCTCGGGTTTCGCGTAGTGCGCGACCTCTGATCCTGCCCGCCACGACCGCAGCCCCGCCTGCGGTCGTTTAAAGAAAGTCCGTGACCATTCGTTTTCCTTAAGTACCGGCACTCCCTCCGCACCGAAGCAGGAATCCTCCATGACCAAGCCTACGCGTGGGGCGATCAACGAATTGTTCGCCTTGCTCAAGCCCTTCCGCCTGATCGTCTCTGTGTCCATCGTGCTCGGCATGATCGGCGGCCTGAGCGTCACCGTGCTGCTGGCGACCATCAACAATGCCCTGCACTCCGACGACGGCCTGACCCGCACCGTGGTAATGATCTTCGCTGGCCTCTGTGCGTTGGCCTTGTTGACGACGATTTTGTCCGACATCGGCACCAACTACGTCGGCCAGCACATCATCGCCAAATTGCGCAAAGAGCTGGGGGAGAAGGTCCTGTCGGCGCCGATCGACCAGATCGAACGCTACCGCAGCCATCGGTTGATCCCGGTGCTGACCCACGACGTCGACACCATCAGCGACTTCGCCTTCGCCTTCGCCCCGCTGGCAATTTCCATGACCGTCACCCTCGGCTGCCTCGGCTATCTGGCCATGCTGTCCTGGCCGATGTTCCTGATGATGCTGGTGGCCATTGCCATCGGCACGACCATTCAAGCGATTGCCCGGGCCAAGGGCATGCGCGGTTTCTACGCTGCACGCGATTCCGAAGATGAACTGCAAAAGCACTACAACGCGATTGCCGAGGGCGCCAAGGAACTGCGCATTCACCGTCCGCGTCGCCAGCGCATGTTTGTCGCCGGTATTCAGAAAACCGCCGAGAAGATCTGCGACACCCAGATCAAATCCATCAACACTTTTGTGATCGCCAAGTCCTTCGGTTCGATGCTGTTCTTCGTGGTCATCGGCATGGCGCTGGCCCTGCAATCTTTCTGGCCCAGCGGCGACAAAGCGGTGATGAGCGGCTTCGTCCTGGTGCTGCTATACATGAAGGGGCCGCTGGAGCATCTGGTCAGCACGTTGCCGATCATCAGCCGTGCGCAGATTGCCTTCCGCCGCATCGCCGAACTGAGCGAGCAATTTTCCTCGCCCGAACCGCATCTGTTGCTGGAAGACCAAGGCAAGAAACCCGGTGCGGTCAACAGCCTGGAACTGCACAACGTGCGTTACGCCTTCCCGCCCGTGGAAGGCAGCGAACCGTTCCGTCTGGGGCCGGTCAACCTGCGCATCGAACAGGGCGACATCGTCTTTATCGTTGGTGAAAACGGCTGCGGCAAAACCACACTGATCAAACTGCTGCTGGGCTTGTACGCGCCAACCGAAGGCGAAATCCGCGTCAACGATCAGCCGATCACCGCGCTCAACCGCGATGACTACCGGCAGAATTTCACCACGATTTTTGCCGACTACTACCTGTTCGACGATCTGATTCAGGGCGACCGCGAAGTCCCGCAGGACGCGACCCGCTACCTCGAACGTCTGGAGATCGCGCACAAGGTCAGCGTGCGCGACGGCGCGTTCAGCACCACCGATTTGTCCACCGGCCAGCGCAAGCGCCTGGCCCTGGTCAATGCCTGGCTCGAAGAGCGGCCGGTGCTGGTATTCGATGAATGGGCGGCCGATCAGGACCCGACGTTCCGGCGAATTTTCTACACCGAGTTGCTGCCTGACCTCAAACGTCTGGGCAAGACCATCATCGTCATTTCCCACGATGACCGTTACTTCGACGTCGCCGATCAACTGGTGCGCATGGAGGCCGGCAAGGTCAAGAGCGAACTGCAAACCGCTTGATCGACGAGGCCGCGGTCTGGCCGGAAAAATAATTTTCCGGTTTGCCGCGGCTTCCTCGTCTTAATGAGATGAATAAGAACCATTAACAACTATACCTGCCAAGGTCTTAACCTCATGTCCGCATCCCGTTTCATGCTTCGCCCTCTGACTCGAGCCCTGCTGATGCACGGCGCGACACGCACTCGACTGGCCGGCACCGGCCTTGGTCTGGCACTGACACTCACGGCAGCCCCGTATGTCCAAGCCCAGGAATGGACCCTGAACATCCCGTCGCAGCCACTGGCGCAGGCGCTGCAAACCCTCGGCCAGCAAACCAGTCTGCAAATCATCTACAGCCCGGAAAGCCTGCAAGGTCTGCGCTCCAGCGCGCTCAACGGCCGCTACCAGGATGATGAGTCACTCAAGGCGATGCTCAACGGTACCGGCATTCGCTACCAGCGTGACGGCAACACCGTGACCGTGCTCGGCCCGGCCACCGGTAGCGCGATGGAACTGGCCCCGACCAACGTCAACGCCAGCCGCCTGGGCGCCACCACTGAGGGCAGCAACTCCTACACCACCGGCGGCGTGACCATTGGCAAGGGCGTGCACTCGCTGAAGGAAACCCCGCAGTCGGTCACGGTGATGACCCGCAAGATGCTCGATGACCAGAACCTCAACACCATCGAACAGGTGATGGAGAAGACCCCGGGCATTACCGTGTATGACTCGCCCATGGGCGGCAAGTATTTCTACTCCCGCGGTTTCCGTATGACTGGCCAGTACCAGTACGACGGCGTGCCGCTGGATATCGGTAGCAGCTACGTGCAGGCCGACAGCTTCAACAGCGACATGGCCATTTATGACCGCGTGGAAGTTCTGCGTGGCGCAGCCGGCATGATGAAAGGCGCAGGCGGCACCGCCGGTGGCGTCAACTTCGTGCGCAAACGCGGCCAGGACACTGCGCACACACAACTGTCGTTGTCGGCAGGCACCTGGGACAACTATCGTGGCCAGGTCGATACCGGCGGCCCGCTCAACGATTCCGGCACCATCCGTGGTCGCGCCGTGGTCACCGAACAGACCCGTCAATATTTCTATGACGTGGCCAGCCGCAAGGACCAGATCTACTACGGCGCCCTGGACTTCGACCTCAGCCCCGACACCACCCTGGGGCTGGGTTTCGCCTGGGAAGACGTCGACGCCACGCCATGCTGGGGCGGTCTGCCGCGTTACGCCGACGGCTCCGACCTGCACCTCAAGCGCTCCACCTGCCTGAACACCGCGTGGAACAACCAGCGCAGCAAACGCGCCACCTACTTCGCCGACCTGAAACACCAGTTCAACGACGACTGGTCGCTGAAAGTCGCCGGGGTGTATTCGCGCAACACCCAGGACATGGAATATGCCTTCCCGAGCGGCGCCGTGCCGGTCGGTGCCACCGCCACCAATACCCTGATGCTGGGCAGTATTTACGACTACGACCAGCGCGACTACGGCTTCGATGCCTATGTCGACGGCAAATTCGACGCCTTCGGCCAGCAACACGAACTGACCATCGGCGCCAATGCCAGCCGTTCGCACAAGGATGACTTCTACGCCGTCGCCGCCCTGCCTCAACGGCAGAACGTGCTCGACCCCAACCACCACATCCCGCAACCGGACGAAAGCTACTACCTGGCCAACGCTTCCCGTGGCGGCCCGGTGGACATGCACATCAAGCAATACGGCGCCTACTCGATCGCCCGCCTGAAACTGGCTGATCCGCTGACCCTGGTACTGGGCAGCCGTGTCAGTTGGTACAAGTCCGACACCGACTCGGTGCAGTACTTCCGTGGCGAAGGCACCCAGGTCGACACCAAGTCCACCGAAACCGGCCAGGTCACGCCGTTCGCCGGTGTGCTGTTCGACCTCAACGACAACCTGACCGCCTACGCCAGCTACACCGACATCTTCACCCCGCAAGGCGCTTACAAGACCATCGATGGCAGCACCCTCAAGCCATTGGTTGGCCAGAGCTACGAGCTGGGGATCAAGGGTGAGTGGTTCGACGGTCGTCTGAACAGCTCCTTCAACCTGTTCCGCACCCTTCAGAAAGATGCCGCCCAGGATGACCCGCGTTGCGAAGACAGTTCTTGCTCGATCAACTCCGGCAAGGTTCGCGCGCAGGGCTTCGAAGCTGAAGTCAGTGGTGAGGTGATTGATCGGCTGCAATTGCTCGCCGGTTACACCTACACCCAGACCAAGGTGCTGGAAGATGCCGACGCCACGCAGGATGGCGTGGTCTACAACTCCTACGTGCCGCGCCATTTGCTGCGTGTCTGGGGTGACTACAGCCTGAGCGGGCCGCTGGATCGCGTGACGATCGGTGCGGGTGTCAACGCGCAGACGGGCAACTACCGGACTTCGCCTTTGGGCGGTGACAACATTGATGGCGCCGGTTATGCGGTCTGGAACGGTCGCATTGGCTACCGTATCGATGACACCTGGTCGGTGGCGCTTAACGGGAATAACCTGTTTGACAAGCGTTACTACTCGACCATTGGTACCGAAGGGTTCGGTAATTTCTATGGTGATCCGCGTAACTTCGTGATGTCGGTCAAGGCTGACTTCTGATTGGGTGTGTTGTGAGAGAGCCCCGCTTTGGTGGGGCTTTTTTTCGCCTGTTGGTCTTGGCGGCCTTCGGGCCGACCATGCTCTTTGGGTTTTGGGGGCATATCCGTTGCTGCGGGTGTTGCCGCTGGCGGTTTCGCTCTTACAGCGAGTCACCTTTTCCAAACGCCGAAAAGGTAACCCAAAAGGCTTTGCCCCGGCGTACGGCACTTCGCTGAGGCTCAGTGTTCCCTCGCTACGGTGTCCATCCGGGAGCATCGCCTACGGTTTGCTTCGCTGCACCTCCTCTCGATGTATGCGGCTTCGCCGCACGGCGCTGCGCGCCTAACCCCCGGATGAACACCTCCGCTCGGCCTGCCGATGGGGCAAAAGATCAAGAGCCAAAGCCAAAGCCAAAGCAAGATCAAAAGCTAGATCAAGAGCCCCTCACCCTAGCCCTCTCCCGGAGGGAGAGGGGACTGACCGAGGTGTTTGGGAGAGCTACGCCGACGTGCAATACCGCGTTGAACTCAGGCTCTAAAAAGCAAACAAATCAGCCCCTCTCCCTCCAAGAAAAAGAGAGGACTGATTGAGGTGATTGGGCGAGCTACGCCGACGTGCGATACCGCGCTGAACTCAGGTTTTGAAAAACACACAAATCGGCCCCTCTCCCTCCACTCCCGGATGTAGAGGGGACTGACCAGGGTGTTTGGGAGAGCTTCGCCGACATGCGATACCGAGTCGAACTCAGATTTTGACAAGCCCAAAAATCGGCTCCCTCTCCCTCGGGAGAGGGCTGGGGTGAGGGGAAAATCCACCTCAAATCCAAAGCCGAACACCCGCTCTTCACCACTCAATAGGCCGAGTGTCAGCTCGCCTGCTCTTGATCTTGATCTGTAAGGCGACATCGGAAGGCTGAGTGGAGGGATTGATCCGGGCGTGGGAGCGCAGCGACCGTTTGGCGCAGCCAAACACAGCGAGAGGAGGTGCAGCGAAGCAAACCGTAGGCGCTGCGCCCGGATCGATCCCGCAGCGAAGGAACCCCGAGCCCCAGCGAGCGGGCCGCACGTAGGAGCAAGCGTTTTTGGTTACTTTTTAGGCGTTTGTAAAAAGTGACCCGCCGTAAGGGCGGAACCCCAAGGAGCCGTTACCGCAGCAACGGATATTCACCCAAAAACCACCCCCCCCCCCCCAAAATCAAACCAACACCCGCGCCAACGCCCGGCTCAGGCGTTCATGCACCCGCAAAACATCAGGCATCACCGAAGCCATCCGCAGCAGATCATGCGTCAGCCCAGGACAATGCTCAACCTCGACACTCACCCCCTGCCCCCGCAACTTATCAGCGTAAGCCTGCCCCTCATCAAGCAACGGATCAAAACCCGCCAACAACACAATCGCCGGCGCCACCCCCTGCAGATCCTCCGCCAACAACGGCGAAAAACGCCAATCCAGATAATCTTCCGGACTGCGAGCGTAATGCTGATAAAACCAGTCAAGCGTATCGCTCTCCAACAAATACCCCTCGCTGAACAACAACCGCGAATCGTGCACGCGCGAAGCATCGGTCACCGGATAGCACAACAACTGTGCCTTCGGCGCGATGGCCACAGTATGCGGTTGCACCACCGCCTGAATCGCCAGCACCGTGGCCAACGTCGCGCCGGCACTATCGCCACCAAACGCCACGCGCGAGGTATCAAGCCCAAGACTCACGGCGTTTTCCGCTAACCACGACAAGGCGTCTTCGCCATCCTCCAGTGCCGTTGGAAAACGATGCTCCGGGGCCAGTCGATAGCCGACCGACAACACCGCACACGGCGTGCGCTGGCAAAACTCGCGGCACACACCGTCGTGAGAGTCGAGGCTGCCGACAACAAAACCACCACCATGGAAATACACCAGCACCGGCATCGGCGAAACCGCAGCATTGGGTCGATACAGACGCAGTGCCAGCGGCGCACCATCACGTGCCGACGTGTCGATTTCGCTGACCAACAGGTCTTCAGGCGCCGGCCAGCGCAGTTGCGCCGTGGTCTGTTCGAAAGTCGCGCGGGCTTCGCTCGGGGTCATTTGGTGCATGGCCGGCAGGCCGGCGTCCTGGCTGTCTTGGGCCAAGTCGAGGAAGGCTTCCAGATCAGGGTGTAACGACATCGCTAAAATCCTTGTATCGGCAAAAAAAGGGGCGCGCCGCGGCAGCGCCCCCGAAGATGACTGAACGCGTGGCGATCAGCCCGCGCGTGCCATGCAGTGCTCGACCAACGCTTCCAGCTCACGCTGGTAATCGCTCATCAAGGCATCCATGGTGCCGGCGCGATAACGCTGGCTGCTGTAGATGCAACGCAAGGCCAACTGACCGTCATAGACCTGGCCGACAATTTCCAGCCAGTTGCCCAGATTGGCTTTAAGGCTGTAGTTGTCACCGGTTTCTTCCAGCGCCGGCACCAGCAGGGCCTGCTCGTCGAAGCTCTGGTCGAATTGCCCCAGGTAGTTGAACGTCACTCGCGCTTGCGGCAACTCGGCCAGTTGCCTCGACACCTCAGCGCCAGCCAGATGCCGCAACACGCCATAGCCGATGCCTTTCTGCGGGACTGCCGCCAACTGCGCCTGCACGTTGACGATCGACTGACCGATGTCGTCGCTGTCCGGGCGCAAACGCACCGGGAACATGCTGGTGAACCAGCCCAGGCTGCGGCTCAGGTCGATGGCCTCGAACAGGTCTTCACGACCATGGCCTTCGAGCAGGATCAGCGCCGACGGTTGTTGACTCCAACGGCACAGGGCACGGCTGAGCGCCGACAACAGCAGGTCGTTGATCTGCGTGCCGTAAACCGCCGGAGCCTGTTTGAGCAGTTGTTCAGTATGCTCGCGGGACAGTTTGAGCCGCGCCTGCGCCTGCTGACGCACGAGGTTTTTGCCGCGCAGGTTGTCGCAAGGCAGGTCGACGCCCGGCTGATCCAGTTGCTCCAACCAGTACCCCAGTTCCTGCTCGGCAATCACCGGCGCCTGCGCCTGCAAGGCCTCGGCGAATGATCGATAACTGCTGGTGCGAATCGGCAGTTTCGGCTCGAGCCCCTGCACGCACGCCTCGTACGCCACTTTCAAATCATCGAGCAGAATTCGCCACGACACGGTGTCGACCACCAAGTGGTGAATCACCACCAGCAGGCGCGCCTGGCCATCCGGCAAGGCGACGTGCATCACCCGCCACACCGGCCCGTCGTCGAGTTTCAAGCTGCGCTGGGCAAGGTTGGCCAAGGCTTCGACCTGCTCGCTGTTGTCCGCCTCGCGGCGCCAGAGCAACGCTTCGCCCTGTTCACTGAGGTCGCAGTAACGCTGCATCCAGCGCCCGCCTTCGTGGGAGAAACGCAGGCGCAACGAGTCGTGATGTTGCGCGATCCAGCCCAGTGCCTGCTCCAGCGCATCGAGGTCCAGCGGCTGGCGCGCGCTCAACAGCAATGACTGGTTGTAGTGATGCGCCTCGGCCATGCCTTCGGCAAAGAACCACTCCTGAATCGGCAAGAGATTGAACAAGCCCTCGGCGGCCACGTGCGTGACGTCCGTCTGCGGTTGTGCCGTGCCCTCCTTCGCCGCTTCCTGCTCGACGATGCCGGCGATGGTCTGATAACGCATCAGGTCGCGCAGCTTGAGATCCATCTGCAACGTCGGGTGGTTTCTGACGCGGGAGATCACTTGCAAACTCAGAATCGAATCGCCGCCCAGTTCGAAGAAATTGTCGCTGATGCCCACTTGTTCGACCTGCAGCACCTGCGCCCAGATGTCCGCGAGCAGGCTTTCCTGCTCGTTGCGCGGGGCGACGTATTCTTCGGTTTTGAATTCCGGTTCCGGCAGCGCCTTGCGATCGAGCTTGCCGTTTGGCGTTACCGGGAAAGCACTGAGGCAAACGATCTGCGCCGGCACCATGTATTCCGGCAACGCGGCGCGCAGGCCCGCCTTGAGTTCATCGCCGATGTCCTCGCCGCTTGCGGTGACCACATAACCGATCAGTTGCTTGCCGGAGGCATTGTCGCGGGCGATCACCAGTGCATCGGTGACCGACGGCAACTGGCGCAGACTGGCCTCGACTTCACCCAGTTCGATGCGGAAGCCGCGCACCTTGACCTGATGGTCGATACGGCCGACGTAATCGACCACACCGTCGACACGCAAACGTACCAGATCGCCGCTGCGATACAGGCGCTCGCCCACCGCGAACGGATTGGGCACGAAGCGCTCGCAGGTCAGGTCCGGACGGCCGTGATAACCCCGGGCGACGCCATAGCCACCGATGTACAACTCACCGGCAAAGCCTGGCGGCAGCGGGTTCAGGTCTTCGTCCAGCACGTACAGGGAGCGCGCGCCCACGGCACGGCCGATCGGCGCGTACGCCGCTTCGCAATGCTGGCTGGCCGGGACTTTCCAGAGCATCGGCGTGACCACGGTTTCGGTCGGGCCGTAGCCGTTGGTGAAGTACTGCGGACGCAGCGCAGCCTTGACCTGCTCGAAGGTCTGATCCGGCACCGCATCACCGCCGAAGCAATAGATGCGCACGGGTGGCGGCGCAATGCCGCTGGCCGCCGCGTACTCGGCCAGTTGCTTGAGATAGGCCGGCGGGAAGCAGGCAATGGTGATGCCGTAGTCGTGCAGCGCCTGATAGGTCTGCTCCGGCGTCCACAGGCAACCGTCGCGAATCACCAGACGACCGCCGCTGTACAAGGTGCTCAACCAGCGCTCATGGGCCCCGTCGAAGGCGAACGACATGAAGTGCAGCTCGCAACTGCTGGCGTCCATTTCGTACAGCTCGGCGATGGCCTGACAGTGCATGCTCAGCGGGCCTTGGGTCACCGCGACGCCTTTCGGTCGCCCGGTGGAACCCGAGGTGTAAACCAGATAGGCCAAGCCCTGTTCCTGCACGCGACAGTCGGGGGCGTGGTCGGCATAACGGCTTTCATCGAGGTGATCGATTTCCAGACGCAGCAGGCCTTGCCGCGCCGGCAACGTGCTGCGCAGACTGCTCTGGGTCAGCAACAGCGCCATGCCGGAATCTTCGATCATGTAGGCCAGACGCTCCGGCGGATAATCGATGTCCAGCGGCACGTACGCCGCCCCGCTCTTGAGCACGGCGAGGAAGCTCACGACCATTTCCAGCGAACGCGGCAAGGCTACGCCGATCACCACTTCCGGCCCGGCGCCGTGTTCGATCAGGCAGTGCGCCAGTCGGTTGGCCCGTTGCTCGAGTTCGGCGTAAGTCAGGTTCATCCCGGCGCATTGCAGGGCGATAGCCTGCGGCTGCTGTTGCGCGTGACGGCTGATAAGTTCCGGCAACAGCGCGGCATGATGGGTGTGCGTCGGCTCGGCACTCCAGGCTTGCGCCGCTTGCCATTGCTCGCCGCTCAGGCGCTGCAAATTACCGAGGCGCTCGTATGGCGCCGCCAGCATCGCGGCGAGGGTGTTTTCCATGGTCTGGCGAATACCGACAACCGCCTCGGCGCTGAAGTGGCTGCGCAGGTACAGGTATTCGATCGACAACTCGTCGCCGAGCATCACCGCGAGGTCCATCGGCACGTTGGTCACGCCATGGCCGATGGATTTGCCGAAGGTCAGATCGGTGTCGTTGTCTTCCTGCAAGCGATCGTCGATCGGGAAGTTTTCGAACACCACGATGCTGTCGAACAACGCCTGCCCACCGAGGCTGGACCAGCGCTGTACATCCGCCAGCGGCGCCTGGGAATAATCACGGATGTCGAGGTTGTAGGCCTGCACTTCGCCCAGCCAGTCAGCCAGACGCTGATCGGCTTGCGGGGTCTGAATGATCGGCAAGGTGTTGATAAACAGACCGAGCATGTTGCCGACATTCGCCAGGCTTTCCGGACGCCCCGACACCGTGGCGCCAAAGGTCACCGTCTGCTGCCCGGTGTAGCGTTGCAACAGCAGCAACCATGCACCCTGAATCAGCGTGTTGGGGGTGATCCGCAGGTCGCGGCAGAACTGCAACAGCCGCGCGGTCTGCGCTTTATCCCAGTTCGAATAGATCGCATCGTGACCGGCGACATCGGCGCTGTGGCGCGGGTGCATCGCCTGGCTCAGTGCCGTCGGCTCGTTGACCGCCGCCAGCCGCGCCTTCCAGAACAGCTCCTGGGCGTCCTGATCCTGCGCCTGCAACCAGGCGATAAAGTCGCGGTAACGACCGTTCTCGCCGATGATTTCGCCCTTGGCGTAATACTGCAGCACCTCACCAAACAGCCGCGAACTGCTCCAGCCGTCCATGAGGATGTGGTGGCTGGTCCAGATCATCTGGTACTGATCGTCGCTCAGGCGCAGCAGGGTCACCCGCAACAAACGCGCTTCGGCCAGATTGAAACCGAGCGCACGGTCAGCGCTGGCGAACTCGGCAATCAGTTCCTCGCTCGTCTCCCGATCACGCCAATCGAGCACCTGCATTTGCAACGGCGCATGGCGATGCACCACCTGCAACGGTTTGGCCAGGCCGTCCTGCCAATGGAAACTGGTGCGCAGAATCGCCTGACGGGCGATGACAAATTCCCACGCCTGGCGGAAGCGCTCCACGTCCAGGCCATTGATCGGCAGGCTGACCTGTTGCACGTAAAGGCTGCTGCCGTTATCCGACAGCGTGTGGAAGAGCATGCCTTCCTGCATCGGCGACAGCGGGTAGACATCCTCGATCTGGTCGGCCGGCACCGGCAACGCATCGAGCTGCGCCTGATCGAGTTGCGCCAGCGGATAATCCAACGGCGCCTCGTCGGTCGACGACTCGAGCGCAACCACAGCGGCGAGTTTCTGCACGGTCTGCTGCTGGAACAGGTCTTTGGGGGTGAAGCGAATCCCCTGCTGGCGCGCACGGCTGACCAGTTGGATCGAGATGATCGAGTCGCCGCCCAGCGCAAAGTAGTTGTCGGTCACGCCGACCCGTTCGATCTTCAGAATGTCCTGCCAGACCTCCGCCAGTTGCTGCTCCAACGGCGTCGATGGCGCCACGTATTCGCGCTGCGACTGGCTGAGGTCCGCTGCCGGCAAGGCCTTGCGGTCGAGTTTGCCGTTGGGGGTCAGCGGCAACTGTTCGAGGAACAGCCACTGCGCCGGCACCATGTATTCCGGCAGATGCGCCTTCAGCGCGGCCTGCAGCGTTTCACTCAAATCGTCCAATTGTTCGAGGCTGAGGCTACTGTCACTCGGCACCACATACGCCACCAGTTGCTGACCGCTGTGGCCATCCACCGCCAGCACCACGCCTTCGCGCACGCTGTCCTGAGCGAGCAGACGCGCTTCGATTTCACCCAGTTCGATGCGGAAACCGCGCACCTTGACCTGATGATCGATGCGGCCGACGTATTCGATCCGGCCGTCATCGCTGAAGCGGGTCAGGTCGCCGGTGCGGTACATGCGTTCGCCGCTGCTCGAGAATGGATTGGGCACGAAACGTTCGGCGGTCAGGCCCGGGCGGAACAGGTAGCCACGGGTGATGCCGTCGCCGGCCAGATACAGCTCAGCCGCCACGCCCAGCGGCGCTTGCTGCAATTGACCGTCGAGCATATACGCCGTGGTGTTGACCAGCGGCCGGCCGATGTTCGCCTGACCACCCAGTTCGCGGCGGGTGCAGGTCGAATAGGTGGTGTCTTCCGACGGCCCGTACAGGTCGTAGACGTGCGCCACCGCCGTTTCGCGGTAGAGCGTGTCGACCAGGCTCTGCTTCAGTGGCTCGCCGGCGAGGTTGATGATGCGCACGCCCGGCGGAATTTGCCCGGTGCGTTGCAGCGCGGCAATCGCCGACGGCACGGTGTTGATCAGGCCCACCTGATCGCGCTCCGGCAAGTCCGGCAGTTCCAGGGCATTGCGCGCCATGACGATCGAGCCGCCGCGTGCGAGGGTGACGAAGATCTCCCACACCGACAGGTCGAAGCACACCGACGTCGACGCCAGTACACCTTGCAGATCGTCTTCGCTGTAGACCTCGGCGGACCAGTGAATCAGCGCCTGCACGTTGCGATGGGCAATGGCCACGCCTTTCGGCTTGCCGGTAGAGCCGGAGGTGTAGATCACGTAGGCCAGATTGGCTGAATCCCCGCGCGCAGGAAGATTGTCCGCAGGCTGCTCGGCAAATGCTGCACCACCCGCCTCGACCAGCACCACCTGCGCATCGGTCTGCGGCAGTTGCGCCAGCAGCGACTGCTGCGTCAGCAATACTTTCGCCTGACTGTCGTCGAGCATGTAGGCCACGCGATCCGCCGGGTAATCCGGGTCCAGCGGCACATAGGTGCCACCGGCCTTGAGCACCGCCATCAGGGCAATGACCAGCTCCGCCGAACGCGGCATCGCCACGCCTACACGGATTTCCGCGCCGACACCCAGTGCGACAAGATGATGAGCCAACTGGTTGGCGCGTTGATTGAGCTCGGCATAGCTCAGGGCGACGCCGGCATGACTCAGCGCCAGTGCCTGCGGATGCGCCGCGACGCGACGTTCAAAACTTTGCGGGATCAACCGCTCAGCCGGATACGCGGCCTGATGGTCGTTCCATTGCGCCAGGGTCTGGCGTTCGGCGAGTGGCAACAGGCCGATCTCACCGAGCAGACGCTGCGGCGCCTCAATGAACTGACGCAGCACTTCTTCCAGATGCCCCGCCAGACCTAGCACGCTGCGTTCGGCAAAGTGTTCGGTGAGGTAGTTGAAATCCAGGTTCAAGACATCGCTGGCCCCGGCGATCAGGGTCAGACCGTAGTTGGTTTGCTCGCGGTGCTCCAGGCCAGCGAAACGCAGACCGCCCGGGTTGGCCTCCAGCGCTTCGGACACCGGATAGTTCTCAAACACCAGCAAGGTGTCGAACAGCGCTTCGCCGCTCAGCTGGGCCAGACGCTGGATGTCCTGCAACGGCGTCTGCTCGTAGTCGCGCAGCAACAGGTTTTTGTCCTGCACGCTGCGCACCCAGTCGCCGACGCTGAGCGTGGCCTGCGGGCTGGCGATCACCGGCAAGGTGTTGATGAACAGGCCCAATTGCTGCTCGATGCCCGGCAGATCCACCGGACGTCCGGACACGGTCGCACCAAAGGCCACCGTGGCCTGACCGGTGTAGCGCTGCAACACCAGCAACCACGCGGCTTGCACCAGACTGTTGAGGGTCACTTGCTGCTGGCGGGAGAAACCGTTCAGACGCTGAGTGAAGGCTTGGTTGAAATGCAGGCGATACATCTGTTTGCCCGGCCCCGGCACGGTACGCCCATGACACGCCGAAGCCAGTCGGGTCGGTTCGTCCAGTGCGGCCAGTTGTCCGCGCCAGAAATCCTGCGCGCCCGCCTTGTCCTGACCTTGCAGCCAGACGAGGAAGTCGCGATAACGGCCCTGCGCGCTTGGCACCGGCTGACCGGCGTAATCCTGCAACACCTCGCCAAACATCCGCGAGTTGCTCCAGCCATCCATGAGGATGTGGTGGCAGGTGAAAATCAGGCGATGGCGATCATCGGCCGTGCGCAGCAGGCACAGGCGCAGCAGCGGCGGATTCTGCAGATCGAAACCGCGTTCGCGATCAGCCTGCGCCCGCGCTTCGAGCACGGCCGGCAAGTCCGCCATACCGCGCACATCGACTTCGGGCATTTCCAGGGTCAACTGGCGATTGATCACTTGCAGCGGCGCATCGAGGCCATCGCGACCCCAGATGAACCCGGCACGCAGCACTTCATGGCGATCCACCACGCGCTGCCAGGCCTGCTGGAAACGCGCCACGTCGAGGCCGTCGATATCCAGCAGCATCTGATAGACATAGGCGCTGGCATCGGCGTCGTACAGGCTGTGAAACAGGATGCCTTGCTGCATCGGCGCCAGCGGATAGATGTCCTCGATGCGCTGGGCGGCGATCGGCAAGCTGTCCAGATGCGCCTGGGACAACCCGGCCAACGGCACATCCGATGGTGTCAAACCACCGCTCGGGTGGCTCAGGCAATGGTCGATCAACTCGCCCAGCGCCACTTCGTAGGCGCGGGCCAACGCGTTGATGGTCGCCTCTTCGAAGACATCACCGCTGTAGGTCCAGGTCAGGCTCAACTGCCCCTGATAAACCCGGCCATCGATGGTCAGCCAGTTGGCCATCGGCGCGTTTTCGTCCTGACCGGCGCCCTTGTCTTCAGTGGCCGGCACCCACAGGGCGTGTTCATCGAAGTTGTTGTCGAACTGGCCGAGGTAGTTGAACGTCACCTTCGGTTGCGCCAGTTCGTTCAACACCCCTTGCGACTCGGCGCTGCCCAGATGACGCAGCAAGCCATAACCGATGCCTTTGTTCGGGATCGCGCGCAGTTGCTCCTTGATGCCTTTGATCGAGGTTTCCAGACTGGCGTCCGGGGTCAGGCGCACCGGGAACATGCTGGTGAACCAACCTACCGTGCGGCTGAGGTCGACGTCATCGAACAGGTCTTCGCGACCGTGACCTTCAAGCTGCACCAGGGCGCTGTCGGTGTTCGTCCACTGGCACAGCACGCGGGCCAGCGCGGTCAGCAGCAGGTCGTTGACCTGGGTGCGATAAACCGCCGGTGCCTGTTGCAGCAACTGGCGAGTGCGTTCGGCGTCGAGACGCGTATCGACGCTGCGCTCGAAACGGTTGCTCAACTGGCCCTGCGGGTTGTCCAGCGGCAGCTCGACGGACACCTCGCGCAGTTGCCCGCGCCAGTAATCCAGTTCGCTTTCCAGTTCAGTGCTACGGGCATGCGCCTGCAGACGCTTGCCCCAATCCTTGAACGCGCTGGTCTTGGCCGGCAGACGCACAGGCTGACCGCTACTCAGTTGTTGATAAGCGCTTTGCAGATCTTCGAGGAGGATCCGCCACGACACGCCATCGACCACCAGGTGATGGATCACCAGCAACGTACGCTGACTGGCGTCCGGCAAGTCGACCAATGCTGCGCGAATCAGCGGGCCATCGAGCAGATCGAGGCTGCGTTGCAAGTCCAGGCACAACGCTGGCAATGCTGCGCTGTCGTCCAGCGTGACCGTGCGCAGCAAACCTCGCGCCTGATCCGCCGGCGCGTGGCTCTGCTGCCAGCCATCGTTGGTTTGCCGGTAGCGCAGGCGCAAGGCGTCGTGGTGGCGCTGCAACTGCACCAGCGCCTGCTCCAGCGGCGCCGCGCGCAGCGCGGTGGCCGGGGTCAGCAGGATCGACTGGTTCCAGTGATGCCGCGCCGGAATGTCGCTGTTGAAAAAGTAATGCTGGATCGGTGTCAGCAGCGCGTCGCCGAGTACTTCGCCCTGCTGCATCTGCACCGCGTCACTCTGTTGCGCGACGGTCGCCAGACGCTGCACGGTCTGGTGCTGAAAGATGTCTTTGGGGCTGAAGCGAATGCCGGCCTGACGCGCGCGGCTGACCACTTGAATCGAAATGATCGAGTCGCCGCCCAGCTCGAAGAAGTTGTCGTTGAGGCCGACACGCTCGACCTTCAACACCTCCTGCCAGATCTCGGCCAGACGCTGCTCCAGTTCGTTGCGCGGCGCGGCATAGACCTCCTGCACCTGGGCAACGTCCGGATGCGGCAGTTGCTTGCGATCGAGTTTGCCGTTGGCGGTCAGCGGCAGACGTTCAAGGAACGCCCAACTGACCGGAACCATGTAGTCCGGCAGGGTCTCGCGCAAATGCGCCTTGATCGAATCGCGCAGTGCGCCCTGCCCTTCGCCGTCCAGCACCTCGTTCGCGACAATCCACGTCGCCAGTTGCTGGCCGCTGATACCGTCGACCGCCAGCACCACGGCTTCGCGCACATCGGCATGCTTGAGCAGTTGCGCTTCGATTTCGCCGAGCTCGATACGGAAGCCGCGAATCTTCACCTGATGGTCGATCCGCCCGATGTATTCGATCACCCCGTCGCCGCGCAGCCGCGCCAGGTCGCCGGTGCGATACAGACGCTCGCCGGCCTGCGGATTGAAGGGGTCGGGAACGAAGCGCGTGGCGGTCATGCCGGCCTGATTCAGGTAACCCCGGGCCAGACCGGCACCGGCGATGTACAACTCACCGATGCAGCCTTGCGGCACCAGGTTCAGCGCGCCATCGAGCAAGTACCACGACAGGTCGACAATCGGCTCGCCAATCGGGCTGCTGTGGCTTTGTTCAAGATCGGCCATCGACAACGGCCGGTAGGTCACGTGCACCGTGGTTTCAGTGATGCCGTACATGTTGATCAGCGTCGGCGCACGGTCGCCGAAGCGTTCGAACCACGGGCGAAGGCTCTGCACTTCCAGCGCCTCGCCGCCGAACACCACGTAGCGTAGAGAGTTATTGCGCGTCGACTCGCTGGCGACCTGCATCAATGGCTTGAACGCCGACGGCGTCTGGTTCAGCACGGTGACGTTTTCATCGCACAGCAGCGTGTAGAAATCTTCCGGAGAACGGCTGATGTCATGGGGCACCACCACCAGTTTGCCGCCATACAACAGCGCGCCGAAAATCTCCCAGACCGAGAAGTCGAAAGCGTAGGAATGGAACAGCGTCCAGCTGTCCTGCGGGCCGAAATCGAACCAGTGTTCGGTGGCGCTGAACAACCGCATGACGTTGCCGTGCGGCAGCAATGCGCCTTTCGGTTTACCGGTGGAACCGGAGGTGTAGATGACGTACGCCAGGCTGTCCGGCGTGGTCAGGCACAGAGGGTTGGTTTCGTTGCCCGGCTCTGGCGCTTGATGCAGATCGAGGCACGCCAGCCCCGACGGTACCGGCAGTTGCGCAAGCAGATGGCCTTGGGTCAGCAGCAGCTCGATCCCGCTGTCTTCGATCATGTAGCTCAAGCGATCATCCGGGTAGCCCGGATCCAGCGGCACATAAGCGCCACCGGCCTTGAGCACGGCAAGGATGGCGACAATCATGTCCAGCGAACGCTCGACCGCCACGCCAACGCGCACGTCCGGGCCGACGCCACGGGCGATCAACACATGCGCCCACTGATTGGCGCGGCAATTGAGTTCGGCGTACGTCAGGCGTTGCCCGTCGTACGTCACGGCGATTGCGTCGGGATGACGCTCGGCCTGCGCTTCAATGGCTTGGTGAATGCACTGCTCGAGCGGTTGCTTGATCCGCTCGGGATTCCACTGCGCCAGCAATTGTTGCTGCTGGCCGGCATCGAGCATCGGCAACTGGCCAATGCGCTGGGTCGGCGCGGCGACGATGGCCTGCAACAGCGCATTCCAGTGTTGTGCCAGACGCTCAATGGTCGCGGCGTCGAACAGATCGGTGGCGTACTTCAGCACGGCTTCGATGCCATGCGCCTGTTCGGTGGTGTTGAGGGTCAGGTCGAACTGCGCGGTCTGGCTCTGCCATTCCAGCGGTTCGATGCTCAGGCCATTCAAACGGGTTTCGACACTCGCGCGGCGCTCGGCCTGATGGTTGAACATCACCTGGAACAGCGGGCTGTGACTGAGGCTGCGGCCCGGTTCCAGTGCTTCGACCAGTTGCTCGAACGGCAAGTCCTGATGGGCCTGCGCTTCTTGCGCGGTCTGTTTGACCTGACGCAGCAGATCGACAAAGGACATCTGCCCATCGATGTCGGCCTTGAGCACCTGAGTGTTGACGAAGAAGCCGATCAGCCGCTCGATCTCTACCCGGCCACGGTTGGCATTTGGCACGCCGACGCGGATGTCGGCCTGACCGCTGTAGCGATGCAACAAGGCCTGGAACGAGGCCAGCAAGACCACGAACAGGGTGACGTTTTCTTGCCGGGCGAAGGCTTTGAGCGCGTTGCTCAGCGCCGGGTCGAGAATCAGGTTATGGCTGGCGCCAGCGAAGCTTTGCTCGATGGTGCGCAGGCGATCCATCGGCAGTTCCAGCACCGGTTGTTCGCCACCGAGTTTCTCTTGCCAGTAGGCCAGTTGCCGCTCCTGTTCACCGGCCTCCATCCACTGCCGCTGCCACAAGGCGTAGTCGGCGTATTGAATCGGCAGCGCCGGCAGACCGGCGTCGTGATCGAGGTTGAAACCGGCGTAGAGCTGCACCAGTTCCTCGATCATCACTTGCAGCGACCAGCCATCGGAGACGATGTGGTGCAGGGTCAGCACCAGCACATGGTCATTGGGGCTGACTTGCAGCAGCGCTGCGCGCAAGAGCGGGCCGTGCTGCAGGTCAAAAGTTTTCTGGCTCTGGGTCTGCACGAACGCCTGGATCGAGGCATCCGCGTCGTTGGCCAGCTCAGCGTTCAGTTGATGAATCTCCAGTGCAAAGGGCCCTGCGGGCAGGACCACTTGCAAAGGTTGCGCGGTTTCCTGGGAGAACACCGTGCGCAAGGTTTCGTGTCGTTCGATCAGCGCCTCGACGCTGCGCTCCAGCGCGCTGACATCCAGCGGGCCCTGCAAACGCAGGGCCGTCGGAATGTTGTAGGCCGCACTGTGCGGCGCCCACTGCCAGAGAAACCACTGACGCTGCTGAGCGTAGGACAGCAGCAACGGCTCTTCGGCCGTGCGCTTGAAAACCGGGGCAATGTCAAAGAGGTTGACGCCTTTCTGCTTGAGCAGAACCGCCAGAGCCTTTCTTTGCTTAGCCGAAAGTTGTCCTACCGACTCGATTAACTCTTGCACGCGTTTTTCCCTCTCAAGAAATCAGTTTTTCCAGATCATCGAGGGATAGACGTTTGAGGGCCTCCAGGGATTTAGCCAATTCATCCTGAACGGGCGACATTTCGACGCGCAGAGCCTCGATTCGCGCGCAGAACGCCTTGAGGGTATCGGTTTCGAACAACTCTTTAAGCGGCACCTTGTCGCCCAGACGTTCCTTGATCCGGGTCACCACCAGCGTGGCCAGCAACGAATGCCCGCCGAGCTGGAAGAAGTTGTCCGCGAGGCCCACCTGTTCGACCTCCAGCACCTCCTGCCAGATCGTCGCCACCTGCCACTGCAAATCGCTTTGCGGCGCCTGATAGTACTGCTGCGTCGGGCCGTCGCCCAAGGCCATCAGCGCCTTGCGATCGAGCTTGCCGTTGGGAGTCAGCGGAATGGCGTCGATCAGGTGCAAGTGGCCCGGCACCATGTGCGCCGGCAAGCGACTGGCCAGCGCATTGCGCAAGCGTTCCGCCAACACCGTTTGATCGACCACTGCCTGCGCCACCACCACATAGGCGTGCAGGTGTTTGCCGGCGGCTCCGTCCTGCGCGAGCACCACGGCTTCACGGATCTCATCCTGCTCCAGCAGCCGTGCTTCGATTTCGCTGAGTTCGATACGGAAGCCGCGAATCTTCACCTGATGGTCGGCCCGGCCGATGTACTCGATGTTGTCGTCGCCGCCCTGGCGCACCAGATCGCCAGTGCGGTACAGGCGTTCGCCGTTGCTGGCGTACGGGTTCGGCACAAAACGTTCGGCGGTCAGCGCTGCGCGCAGCAGATAACCCCGGGTCACACCGGCACCGCCCAGATACAGCTCGGCAGGCACGCCGCTCGGCAACACTTGCAACTGGCTGTCGAGCAGATAGGCCACGGTGTTCGGCAACGGCCGGCCGATGTTCGCCTGCCCCTGCGGGGTGCGCAGGGTGAAGGTCGAATAGGTGGTGTCTTCCGACGGCCCGTAGAGGTCGTAGACCTGTTGCACCGACGTGCTCGCGTACAACGTGTCGACCAGGCTCTGTTTGAGCGGTTCACCGGCCAGATTGATGGTCGCCACCGAACGCGGAATCTGCCCGGCCCGTTGCAGCGCGGCAATCGCCGACGGCACCGTGTTGATCAGGGTGACCTGTTCGCGGGCCGGCAAATCGGCCAGCGCCAGCGCATTGTCCGCCAACACCAGGCAACCCCCGCAAGCCAGAGTGACGAAAATCTCCCAGACCGACAGGTCGAAGCAGATCGACGTCGACGCCAGCACGCCACGCAACTGTTCTTCGCGATAGACCCCGGCCGACCACTGAATCAGCGCCGACAGGTTAGCGTGGGTGATCGCCACGCCTTTCGGTTTGCCGGTGGAACCGGAGGTGTAGATGACGTACGCCAGATTCTGCGCAGAGACCTTCACCAGCGGTGCGCTGGCCGGGAACGCGCTCAACGCGCCCTCTTCCACCAACAACACCTGCGCATTCAAGTTTTCAGGCAGCAGCGCCAGTGCGGCCGGTTCGGTGATCAGCACGGCGGCGCGGCTGTCATCGAGCATGTGCAGCAAGCGTTCCTGCGGGTAGTCCGGATCCAGCGGCACATAGGCGCCACCGGCCTTGAGAATGGCCAACAACGCCACGAGCATATCCGGCGTGCGTCGCATGCACACGCCGACGCGCACCTCCGGTCCGACACCCAGTGCCTGCAGCTTGTGCGCCAGACGATTGGCCCGAGCATCGAGGCTTTGGTAATCGATCTGTTGTTCGGCGAACAGCACCGCATGCGCTTGCGGTTGGCGCTGCACTTGCGCGGCGAGGTGTTCCAGCACCGTGCGCGCGTCCGTTGCCGTGAGGTCAGCCTTGCCCCAAGCGATGGCTTGTTGACGCTGCGGTTCTGCAAGCAATTGCAACTCGCCCAGCGGCAGAGAAGCATCGGCGAGGAACTGCGTCAGCAGGCTCTCCAGTTGCGCGCTCAAACCGCTGATTGCGGCCGCATCGAAACTGGCCCGGTCGTAACTGATCCCCAGGCTCAGCTCACGCCCGGTGACCGCCACCAGCGTCAACGGATAGTTGGTCTGTTCCTGACGACGAATCGCCGAGAACGTCAGACCGGTGGCCGGGCCCTGTTGCAGCGCTTCGGCCATCGGGTAGTTTTCGAACACCAGAATGCTGTCGAACAACGCGCCGTTACCGGCACCGGCCCAACGCTGAATGTCGTAGAGCGGCGTGTGCTCGTGTTCACGCAGGGCCAGATTGACGTCCTGCACCTGTTGCAGCCACTGGCTGACGACGATTTCGGCGGACGGCGCCGCGACCACCGGCAAGGTGTTGATGAACAGACCGATCTGCTGCTCGACACCCGGCAAATCCGTCGGACGCCCGGCGACGGTCGCGCCGAAGGCCACATGGTCCTGCCCGGTATAACGCTGCAACAACACCAGCCACGCCGCTTGCACCAAGGTATTGAGGGTGACTTTCTGCTCGCGGGCGAAGCGGTTCAAATCCGCCGTCAAGGTCTCGCTGAATACATGCTCGTGATCGGCGTAACCGCTGGCCGCGTGCTGCCCGCCCGACACGGCACTGGCCAGACGCGTCGGCTCATCAAGATCAGCGAGGGCCGTCGTCCAGAAATCACGGCTGGCCTGCTGATCGCGCTGACCCAGCCATTCGATGTAATCGCGATAACGCCCCTGCCCGGCCACCGGGGTCATGCCGGCATACCGCTGCAGCACTTCGCCGAACAACTGCGAGGTGCTCCAGCCGTCCATGAGGATGTGATGGCAGGTGTAAATCAGGTGATGCGTGGCCTCGTCGGTGCGCACCAGCGTCACCCGCAACAGCGGCGCGCCGGTCAGGTCGAAACCGTTGGCCAAGTCCTCGCCGGCCAGTTGCTCCAGCGCCGTGCCGAGGTCAGCACGACCGCGCCAGTCCTGCTCGCGCCATGGCATCTGTGCACTCTGACGCACCACTTGTACTGCGGCGGCAGCGTCTTGTGGCCAGACAAATGCCGTGCGCAGGATCTCGTGGGCATCAACGGTTTGCTGCCACGCTAGACGGAAGCGCTCGGCGTCGAGATGCTGCACATCCACACGCAATTGGTTGGTGTACACCGGACTGTCCGGATCGTTGACGCTGTGGAACAGAATGCCCTGCTGCATCGGCGACAGCGGATAGAGGTCGACGATGTCGCGGGCCGGGATCGGCAGCGCCGAGAGCTGGGCCTGGGTCAGCGTTGCCAGACTGAAGTCCGACGGCGTCACAGCCGCCTCGCCACTGTCGCAGCAATGTTCGATCAAACGCTCCAGCTCGCGACGATAGGCTTCGGCCAGCGCCGCGACGGTTTCTGCGCGATACATGCCGCTGCCGAAGGTCCAGGTCAATTCCAGCTCACCGCCGTAGACCTGACCGTCAACGCTCAGCCAGTTACCCAGCGGCGCTGCCGCGTCCTGATTGGCGCCGGTGCTTTCGCCGCTTGGCACGAACAGCGCACCCGCGTCGGCGTTGAATGCGCCGTCGAACTGGCCGAGGTAGTTGAAGGTCACGCGCGGCTGCGGCAATCCCTGCAACTCGGCGGATTGGCTCAGATAACGCAGCACACCAAACCCGATGCCTTTGCCCGGCACCGCCCGCAGTTGCTCCTTGATCGCACAGAGGGACGCACCTGGCGTCGCCGCCGGTGTCAGGCGCACCGGGAACAGGCTGCTGAACCAGCCCACGGTGCGGCTCAGGTCGATGTCGTCGAACAGATCTTCGCGACCATGACCTTCGAGCTGAATCAGTACCGAAGGCTGTTCGCTCCAGTCACACAACACCCGCGCCAGGGCCGTCAGCAACAGGTCGTTGATCTGCGTGCGATACGCCGCTGGCGCCACTTTCAGCAGCTTATGGGTCAGCGCCTGACTCAAGCGCGTGCTGGCCCGGGCCGCTTGTGCGCGGGTCTGGGTGTCCTGCGGGAAATCCCGTGGCAGTTGCGCGTCGCCCGCCGCCAGGGTTTGCCGCCAGTAGGCGCTCTCAGCGGTCAGCGCTGCGCTTTGCCCGTAACGGTGCAAATGCTCGGCCCAGCTGTGCAGCGAGCTGCTTTTGCCCGGCAAGACCAGCGGCGTGCCCGCCGCCAGCGCAGTGTAAGCGTGCTGCAGATCTTCCAGCAGAATGCGCCACGACACACCGTCGACCACCAGGTGATGGATAACCAGCAACAGGCGTTGCTCAGCATTCGGCAGATTCACCAACACCGCCCGCACCAAGTGCCCTTGTTGCAGATTCAGACTGCGCTGGGCGTCGTCGGCGAGTGCCGGCAAAGCGTCCAGGTTATCCAGCTCACGCACCCACAACAGCTGCGGATCACGCTGGGGCTGTGGCATTGCCTGCCACGTGTCAGCGGACGCCTGGAAATTCATCGCCAGCGCATCGTGCTGTTCGATCAACGCCGCCAGCGCTGTGCGCAGATGCACGGCGTCGAGCGGCGTGGTCGGCTGCAACATCACCGACTGGTTCCAGTGCTGACGCTGGGCAATCGCGGTTGCGAAGAAACGTGCCTGAATCGGCAACAGCGGCAACGGTCCGCGAGCAGCAGGTGCCGCAGCCGCGACGGCTTTGGCTTCGATCAACTTGGCCACCGCAGCCAGTTGGCCGATGGTCTGTTTTTCGAACAATTGCTTGGGGCTCAGCTTGATGCCCTGGCGTTTGGCCCGGGCAATGATCTGCAAGCTGAGGATCGAATCACCGCCCAGTTCGAAGAAGTTGTCGCTGCTGCCCACGCGTTCAAGCTTGAGCACATCGGCCCAAATCGCCGCGAGTTTCTCTTCAACTTCACCTTGTGGCGCGACGAAGTGCTGAGTGACCACGCCCGGCACCGGCAAGGCACGTTTGTCGAGCTTGCCGTTGGCGGTCAGCGGCAATGTTTCCAGCAGCACAATCTGCGCCGGCACCATGTAATCCGGCAGGCACGCCTGCAATTGCTCGCGCAGCGCCTGCGCCTGCATGGTCCGCCCCGCCGCCGGCACACACCACGCGACCAGTTGCAGACGCGTCGGGTCGTCATCCAGTGACAGCGCCAGCACCGCCGCTTCACTGATGCCGTCGAGGCCCAGCAACACCCGCGCGACTTCCGCCGGCTCCACGCGATAACCGCGCACCTTGACCTGATCGTCGGCGCGGCCGATGAACTCCACCGTTTGCTGACGATTGCGGCGTACCCGGTCACCACTGCGATACACCCGCGCACCCGGCGAACCGAACGGATCCGGGAGGAAGCGCTCGGCCGTCAGCCCCGGCTGATTCAGGTAGCCCAGCGCCACGCTGTCACCACCGATATACAACTCGCCGGCCACCTGATCGGCAACGTTGTTCAGCACATCGTCGAGCACGTAAACGTGAGCGCCGGCCAGTGCGCTACCGACCGGTACGCTGCGCGTCAGGGTCAGATCACCGACTTCATGGGCCAGCACGCCCACCGTGGTTTCACTCGGCCCGTAGTGGTTGATGAGGCGGCAGCCCGGTTTGAGCTGGCGCACGCGCTCGACCAGCGCCGGCGAGCACGCTTCACCGCCGACAATCAACGCGTGTTCCGGCAGCACGTCGGCAGCCCGCGCGGCCTGTAATAACGCGGCCAGATGGCCCGGGACGATTTTCAGCATGCCCACTTGATGCGCGGCCATGTACTCGGCAAAGCGGTCCGGATCGAAGCCCAATTCTTCCGGCAAGACATGTAACAGGCGCCCGGAACACAGCGCACCGAAGAGCACGGTAAAACCAAGATCCGCAGCGATGGTCGAGACCAGCGCCATGCTGCTGTCCGCTGCCGGCGCCAGTCGTTCCAGCACACCGCGCACATAACTGCCCAGCGCACCGTGGCTGACCAGTACGCCTTTCGGTTGCCCGGTGGAACCGGAGGTGTGAATCACGTACGCCGGTGATTGCGCGCACAGCGTCACGGCTGGGCACGTGTCCGGCATTGACTGCCACTGCAACGCTGCAAAGGCGATGCCCTGACAGCCATCGACCGCCAGCGCGCAGACACGCGCATCGTCTTCGGCGCACAACAGCAGCCGTGCTTTCGCAGCGCCGAGCATCTGCTGCAAGCGTGCGTCCGGCGCCTTGACGTCCAGCGGCATGTACACCGCGCCCGCCTTGAAGATCGCCAGCACACAGGTCAGCCAGTCCAGCGAACGCTCCATCAGCACCGCCACTGGTTGGCCATCGCGCACGCCTTGGGCGCGCAAATGATGGGCCAGTCGATTGGCCGCCTGATCCAGCGCCTGAAAACTCAAGGCCTGATTCAGGTCGCGCGCGGCCAGTGCTTCGGGCTGGTGCGCGACTTCACGATCCCAGTGCTGCAACACCAACAACGCCGGTTCGGCGGGTGCCGGGAGCGGCGCTGGCGAGATCAACGCAACACGGTGCAACGGTGCCTGCGGCGCTTTCAGCAATTCGCTGAACAGACCGAGCAAGGCCGGCACGAAAGCTTCGACGGTCTGCGGACGATAGAGGTCGCTGGCATAGGTCATCTGACCGTGAATCAGCGTGCCGTCATCGGTGATGTCCAGCGCCAGATCGAAGTGAGTGCCGTCCTTGTCCAGCGGATATTCGGCAACCGTCAGCCCTGGCAGAGCCATCGCGCGCTGTTTCTGCATGCCGACGTTCTGGTTGAACTTGGCCTGGAACAGCGGGTTGTGGCCGAGGGTGCGTTCGGCGACCAACTCGTCCACCAGTTGCTCGAACGGCAACTCCTGATGCGCCTGCGCGCCGAACGAAGCTTCACGCACCCGCGCCAGCAAATCCTCGAAACTGCCGCGCTCATCCACCTCGCAACGCAGCACTTGGGTGTTGACGAAAAAGCCGATCAGCCCTTCGACTTCAGCGCGGCCACGGTTGGCATTCGGCACGCCGACGCGAATGTCGCGCTGCCCGGCCTGCCGCGACAGGAACAACGAGAACCCGGCCAGCACCAGCATGAACAGACTGATGCCTTGGCTACGGGCAAAAGCGTTGAGTTGCAGGGACAGCGGCGCACCGAAATCAAAACTCAGGGTCTGGCCTTCGAAGCTTTGCGTCAGTGGCCGGGCGAAGTCCGGTGCCACTTCCAGCAGCGGATGCTCTTCACCCAATTGCTGACGCCAGTAATCGAGTTGACGCTCGCCCTCGCCGGCTTCCAGCCAGCGCCGTTGCCAGATCGCGTAGTCAGCGTATTGCAGCGCCAGCGCCGGCAATTGCGGTTCGCGTTCGAGGCTGAAGGCCTGATAGCACTGGACGAATTCCTTGACCATTACGTCCATCGACCAGCCGTCAGAGACGATGTGGTGCATGCTCACCACCAGCACGAATTCCTCGTCGGCCAAGGCAAACAAACTCGCGCGCAACAGCGGCCCGTGGCGCAAATCGAATGGTCGTGCGGTGACGGTCTGCACCTGTTGCGCCAACGCTTGCTCGCGTTCTGCTGCCGGCAAGTCCGTCAGGTCGATGCGTTCCACGGCCAGCGGTTGCTGCGCAAGGATCACCTGATGCGGCTGATCACCGTCAGTCTGGAACACCGTGCGCAGGACCTCATGGCGCGCCACCAGATGATCGAACGAACGCTGCAGTGCCACTTCGTCCAGACGCCCGCTCAGGCGCAGGCCGGGGGCCATGTTGTAGGCGGCGCTTTGCGGTTCGAGTTGCCAGAGAAACAGCAGGCGCTGCTGAGCGAACGACAACGGAATCGGCGCGACATCGTGACGACTGACCGGCAGCGGCAACAGGCTGAAGTCCTTGCCATCTTCGCGCAACTTGGCCAGAAACAGCCGACGCTGTTCCAGCGGCAAGCCGACGAACCTCTTCGCGATACGTTCCGCCATGGTGCCGCTCATACATCTTCTCCTTCCAAAGCATTGATGAACTGATCCATGTCGGACCAGTCGTCGTTCGTTGCGCCATCTGCCAGTTGCGCCAGCACGGCGGCCAGCTCGGTCAGCAGCGGCTTCTCGAACAGGCTGCGCAGCGGCAGCACCACGCCCAATTGAGTTTTGATGCGCGCAATCACCTGCGCCGCCAGCAACGAATGGCCGCCCAGTTCAAAGAAGTGATCGTCCAGACCGACCCGCGAAACTTGCAGGACATCCGCCCAGATCTGCGCCAGTTGTTGTTCGGTGACTGTTTGCGGCGGGCGATAGTCGCCTTGCAGTTGACTCGGATCCGGCGCCGGCAACGCCTTGCGATCGAGCTTGCCGCTGGGTGTCAGCGGCAGGTTCGCCAGCAACAGCAAGTGGCCCGGCACCATGTAGTCCGGCAAATGGGCTTGCAGGGCAGCGCGAATTTGCTGACGGAACGCCGCTTGCGTCGCGGCGTTTTCGAGCGTGGCGTGATCGGCGACTACGTAGGCCACCAGTTGCTGGCCGCCGCTGAGCGGCACCGCCAGCACCACGGCTTCGCGAACGCCAGGGCATTGCTGCAGGCGCGATTCGATTTCGCCCAGCTCGATGCGGAAACCGCGAATCTTCACTTGATGATCGACCCGACCGATGTACTCCACGGCTCCGTCAGGTCGCAAGCGCGCGCGGTCACCGGTGCGGTACAGGCGCTGGCCATCGGCAAACGGGTCGGCGATAAAACGCTCGGCGCTGAGCATCGGCTGGCGGTGATAACCCCGCGCCAGGCCCGGACCACCGATGTACAACTCGCCCACCGCGCCTTGCGGCAGCAGGTTCAAATCATCGTCCAGCACGTATAAACGCCGCGCGTCGAGACCGTGGCCGATCGGAATGCCGCGCCACGACACGGCGTCTGCCGTCAATGCCGTGCAATCGTGAATGCTCGACACCACCGTGGCTTCGGTCGGCCCATAGGTATTGAGCAGTCGCACATGGCCCAAACCGGCCTGTTGCCACAGGCGCAAACCGTCCACCGCCATCGCCTCGCCACCGACGTGAATCTGCCGCAGCGCACCGAAGCCGCTCGGTGGATTAGCGGCATATTCCTGCACCAGCCAATACCAATAAGCGGCCGGCAAGTCGGCCAGGGTGATGCCGTGATCGACAATCACTTGATGCAACGCCGCGCTGTCCCACAACCGCGCATCGCGCAGGACGACTGCGGCGCCGTGGCACAGCGGCGGGAAAAACTGCTCGACGAAGCCGTCGAAGCTGCTGGTGGCGAATTGCAAAACACGATCGCCTTCACGCAGGTCGCTGTAATCGATGGCGCGGGCGATGAACTCGCTCAGCGCGCCGTGGCTGACCGCGACGCCTTTCGGCCGCCCGGTGGAACCGGAGGTGTAAATCACATAGGCGAGGTTTTGTGCGGCGACCGTCACCGGCAGATTGTCGGCCTGATCAGTGTCGGCCAGTTGCTCCAGGCACAGGCAATCGACGCCACCAAGATCCGGCAGGCTGACGAGGCTTTCGCGATCGGTCAGCAGCAGTTTCAAACCACTGTCATCAAGCACATGGCGCAAGCGTTCGGCCGGGGTTTGCGGATCCAGCGGCACGTAGGCGCCGCCGGCCTTGAGCACCGCCAGCAATGCCACCGCCAGTTCCAGCGAGCGCCCCAGCGCCACGCCGACCAGCACGTCAGGGCCGACACCGCGAGCGCGCAACTGATGGGCCAGACGATTACTGCGGCTGTTCAACTCGGCATAGCTGAGTGCCGGCGACGGCTCGGTCGCCAGAATCACTGCCGATGCCTGTGGCGTGCGCGCTACTTGCGCTTCGAACAGGCTCTGCACGCTGGCGAACACAGGTTCTGCTTCGGTGGCCTGAATCAGTTGTGCACGTTCCGCCGCCGCCAGCAGTTCGACTTCGCCGACGACTTGCTGCGGATCGCGGCACACGGACGCGAGGATGTTGCGCCAATGCCCGGCCATCGCGGAAATGGTGGTGGCATCAAAAATATCGGTGGCATACGTGAAGGCCGCGAACAATTGCTCGCCCTCCTCGCGGGTGTCGAGCATCAGGTCGCTGGTGGCGGCATGTTGGCGACCGCTGCCGGCCAATTGCTCCTCAGTCAAATAGCCCACCTGCAAACCGGACTCCAGTTGCACATCGTGCAAGTCGGTCACCAGCGGCTGGTGGTTGAACATCACCTGGAACAACGGGTTGTGGCTTTGGCTGCGCGCCGGTTGTAAGGCTTCGATCAAGGCATCGAACGGCAGATCCTGATGAACCTGAGCACCGAGCGCGGCCTGACGCAGGCTCTGCAACAGATCGGCAAAACGGGTTTGTGCGGTGACTTCACTGCGCAGAATCTGCGTGTTGACGAAGAAGCCGATCAGCCCTTCGGTTTCGCTGCGGGTGCGGTTGGCAATCAGCCCGCCGACGCGAATATCGGTCTGGCCGCTATAGCGATGCAGCAACGTTTTGAACGCGGCCAACAGCACCACGAACAGCGTCACGCCCTGACGTTGCGCGAGGCTTTTCAGCGCTTGGCGCAGCGCTGCGTCGATCACCGTTTCCAGACGCGCGCCCTGATGACTGGATTGCGCCGGATAGGCACGATCGGTCGGCAGCTCAAGCAGCGGATGCTCGTCGCCCAATTGTGCACGCCAGTAATCCAGCTGACGCTCGCGCTCTCCGGCCTCCAGCCAACTGCGTTGCCACAGGGCGTAATCTCGGTAGTGCACGGTGAGTGCCGGCAATGACGGCTCGCGCCCCGCCACCAGAGCATCGTAAGTGCGCATGAATTCATCGATGAGAATGTTCATCGACCAGCCATCAGCGATGATGTGGTGCAAGGTCAGCAGCAACACATGCTCCTGCTCGGCCAGACGCAAAAGGCGCAGGCTGAGCAGCGGACCGTTCTCGAGATCGAAGGCCTGAGCGGCCTCAGCCATCATGTGCTGTTGCGCCAGCGGCCAGCGCTGGGCCTCGGGCAATGCGCTGAGATCGGTGATCGGCAGTTTCAACGGCTGCGGTTCGGCGACGCGCTGAAACGCGCGCTCACCTTCCTGACCGAAGGTGGTGCGCAAGCACTCGTGCCGCGCCGCCAGTAGACTGAACGCCTGCTCCAGCGCCTGTGCTTGCAGGTCACCCGTCAGGCGCACCGCCATCGGCAAGTTGTAAGCGGCACTGTGCGGGTCCAGTTGCCAAAGAAACCACATCCGCTGCTGGGCGTACGAAAGCCCGTCACGCTCGGCGATTCCGTCACAGGCAGTCATGGGAAGCTGCGCAAAATCGATGCCCTCACGGGCCATGCCGGCGAGGAACAAACGGCGTTTGTCCTGTGGCAGTTCGATAAAGCGACGGGCTAGTTTCTGGGCGTCTGCGGCATTCATGCATGGGGTCCTTGCTGATCGGCGGCGTGACCAGGAGACCCGGTCGTATCAACAAGAACGAATGACAAACGTGATGATTTAGCGCGCTGGCGCAACAGCGGCCCGACGCTAGGCACACAAACGCCGAAGCCGGTACGAGACCGGCTTCGGCTGCTTTACCACCAGGCGTGGGGATTGCTCAGAGCGGCCCCTGTGAATGCCCTTCAGCCATGGCGACAATCACTTTGCGCGGCCCCTCGAATGGCGAACGCGCGTGCGCCGAGAGCATGTTGTCGAGCATCAGCACATCGCCCTCCTGCCAGGGAAAGCTGATCGCGCACTCATCGAGCACCGCGCGAATCTGCGCCAGCACCTCGTCTTCAATCGCCGAGCCATCGCCGTAATAAACGTTACGCGGCAAGTCTTCTTCGTCGACGATATCGAGCAGGCTTTCGCGCACTTCCGCTTGCAGATTGGAAATGTGGAACAGGTGCGCCTGATTGAACCAGACGTTGTCGCCGGTCACAGGATGCACCGCCACCGCCTGACAAGTCTGGCGGGTGCGCAACTCACCGTCGTCCTTCCATTCGCAGACAATGCCGTGGGCCTTGCAGTAGGCCTCGACGACCTCGCGATCGTCGGTGTTGAACACGTCTTCCCAAGCCACATCCAAGCCGTTGCCGAAGTTGCGCACATACATCAGCCCTTTGCTGACGAAGCGCTCGCGAATCGCCAACGGAATGCGCCGATAAACTTCACGGCTGTCGGCAATCGGCGTCTCGCCGCCGGACTTGGCGGCGATCATGCTGTAGAACCAGATCTTCATCGGCCAGTCGCGGGAATAAGCCTGCTCGTTGTGCAGCGGAATGCTCTGGTGCGCCGGGTATTCGGTTGAGGTGTACACACCCTGCGTCACGTTGGTGCGCGGCGTCGAACCGAATTCATAGTTCAACAACGGATGGCCAAAACTGGCCGCAAACTGCCGGAACTGTTCGGCACCGTTCAGACGGAAGCCGCGAAACAGCACCCCGCCGTCGCGCAGCAGATGCTCGTCCACCAGTTCTTTCAATTCATCGAACACCGCCAACAAGTCAGTGTCCGCATCGGTCGCTTCCACCAACAACGGCAAGCGCCCCCGTTGCGGCAGCAGTGGCCGAACGGAAAATCCCACAGCAACAGCCATGACTGGCCTCCTGTAATCACTCGATAGGTGAACCGCGCGCTAAAACGCCGGTGCCGTAGCCTGCGCATGACGGCGCTGATGGACTTCCAGATGGGTCTTGATCGTGCGGATGACCCGGGCTTCGTGTTCATGAATGAAGAAATGCCCACCGGTCATCATGTCCACGGAAAAACTGCCCAGGGTTTCCTTGCTCCAGCCGATCAGTTGCTCGGTGGTCGCGCGGTCTTCCTTGCCGCCCAGCACGTGCACCGGGCAGTTGAGCAACGGCCGCTGCGCCGGCGTGAAACGCCCGCACATCATGAAGTCCGCGCGCAGCACCGGCAGGGTCAGGCTCATCAGTTCTTTGTTAGCCAGCACTTCTTCGCTGGTGCCCTGAAAAGTGCGCAGCTGATCGATCAATTCCTCATCGCTGCGCGCTTCGGCAAAGCCGCGATCGTAGTCACTGCGCATCGTTGGCGCAGCAGTACCGGAAGCGAACAACGCCACCGGTTCCGGTACCCCGAGTTCGCGAAAGGCATGCGCCATCTCGCACGCTAGCAGCGCGCCGAGGCTATGCCCGAACAGTGCGTAAGGCGTCTGCAAGCCAGCCTTGTGCTCGCGGGCCAGTTGCCGGGCCAGCGCACGCATGTCGATTTGCAGGGGTTCGTCGAAACGGGCACCGCGCCCGGGCAGCTCCACCGGTTGCAAGTGCAGCCACGACGGCAGTTGGCGCCGCCAGCGGCTATAGACCATGGCGCTGGCGCCCGAATAGGGCAGGCACAGCAGTGTCAGCTTTGTCACCGCGTTTACCTCAATAGGGTTATCTGTAAAAGAGAACGGATGAGATAGCGCGGGAATTAGTCGGTTAGCCGATCACTTCAGATGACGGAAACTCTGCACCGCCGATGCGAGGACTACCGCCCCGGCTGCAATCGCCAGCCAGAAGCCGCTGCGCGCGCCGAAGGCATCGACCAGCGCACCTGCGCCGGCGGCGCCCACCGCCACGCCGATACTCAAACCGGTCACCAGCCAGGTCAGGCCTTCAGTGAGCTTGGCCGGCGGTACGATGCGCTCGATCAACGCCATCGCCACAATCAGCGTCGGTGAGAAGAACAGCCCGGCGACGAACACCGCCACCGACAATCCAACAATATTGCTCGCCAGCAACAGCGGCAATGTGGTCACCGCCGTCGCCACTCCACCGTACAAAAACAGCTGCGGCAACGGCAGCTTCGAGCGCATCGCACCGAACGCGATACCGGACAGGAAAGAACCGATTCCGTACACCGACAACACGATGCTCGCCGCCGCCGGCTGCCCCTGTTGCTGGGCGAACGCGACGCTGACCACATCAATCACACCGACGATGACGCCCATGGCGGTCATCAACAACAGCAGCCATTGCATGTCCGTGGAGCGAATGATCGAGCCTTGATGGTGTGGCTCATGCGGATGCACCGAGGGCTCCGTGCTGCGCTGGGCGACAAACGCGGTGACGCCGACCGCCAGCATCAACAGTCCCGCCAGTGGTCCGGCCTCGGGAAACAGCGTCACGCACAGCCCCACCGACAGCGGCGCACCGACGATAAAGCAGACTTCATCGAGTACTGACTCCAACGCATAAGCCGTCTGTAACTGCGGCTGGCCACGATAGATCTCCGTCCAGCGCGCCCGCACCATCGCCGACATGCTCGGCATGCACCCGGCCAGTGCGGCAAAGATAAACAGCGTCCAGTTCGGCGCCTGCAACCGCGTGCACAGCAGCAACAGCAGCAGCGCCCCGCCGCCGATCAATGCCGATACCGGCAGAATGCGTCGCTGCCCATAACGGTCAACCAGACGCGATACCTGCGGCGCGCAAAACGCTGTGGCCAGGGCAAAGGTTGCCGCCACCGCGCCGGCCAGCGCATACCCGCCCTTCAACTGCGACAGCATGGTGATCACGCCGATACCGGTCATGGAGATCGGCATGCGCGCGATCATTCCGGCCAGGACAAAATTCCGTGCGCCGGGGGCGTTGAACAATTCGCGGTAGGGGTTTGCCATGGACTGCAGCCTCATCAAGGGCCGCCAAGTTGCCATAGGGTCGGGTGGCGTGGAAGCAGGGAATTGTTGGTGGAATGTGAAGGTGCGAAGCCCCGGGTCGTTTCGCTGAACAGATGACTCAGTCGCCCCTGCCGGCCTGCCGCTGGCAACTGACCAGACCGACAGAAACCTCCGTCAGACTCTGGATCCAGGATGACCATCTGTCGCAAAGCGCGCAGACCTGTCAGGTCTGACAGGTGCCTTTTTTCGCCAATCGGGCTCTGATGACCCTGCGCTCAACCGCGAAGGAATCGCCGATGCAATCGCCCTGGACTGTCCCGCTGCTGTATGGACTTGCCCCTTTTAGAGTCGACCCGTCTCTGGCGGCAGAAGTGGATGATCGCCTCATGCCGTGGATCGAGCAGGTCGGGATTTTTCCAGGCCAGCACAAAAAAGTGCGGGCGATGGGCTTCGGGCGCTTCGCTGTGCTTTGTCATAACGATACGGATGATCCGGACCGCCTGCTGCTGGCGGCGCAATGTTTTGCCGCCCTGTTCGCCGTCGATGATTACTACTGCGATGACGAGAGAACCGGATCTGAACCGAAAATGGTCGGCCCACGCCTGTCCGTGGCGCTGGCAGCGCTGGAACCGGTTTACTTGAGCGAACGGTTCCGCCCCGGCCTTGAGCGGGCATTGAGCGGCGATCCGGTATTGGTCGCTCTGCGCGGGTATCTGGCGCGGGTGGAGTCCTTCGCCACACCGGCACAGGTGGCACGCGTGCGCCATGAAATCATCGCCATGTTCGTGACCATGAGCGCCGAAGCGGCCTGGCGCACCGAAGGTCTCACGCCAGCACTTTGGGAATATCTGGCCCACCGTCAGGTCAACAGTTTCCTGCCGTGCCTGTCGTTGATCGACATCATTGCAGGCTACGAACTACCGGCCAATGTGTATAGCGCACCCGACGTGCGACGCGTGACGGCACTGGCCGCCAGCGCGACGATCATTGCCAATGATCTGTTTTCGGCGCTGAAGGAGCAGCAAGCCGGAATCGGTGACTTCAACCTGCCCTTGCTGTTGATCCGCGAACAGCACTGCTCGCCGGAACAAGCAATGGCGCAAAGTGCCGCCATTCACGACGAGATCATGCATTTGTATGAGGCCGCAGAACAGGCCGTAATGCCGCACGCATCAGCGCCGCTCATACGTTACCTGGGCGGAGTCAAGAGCTGGCTGGCCGGCAATGTGGAATGGCATCGCACCAGTGGTCGCTATCAGGTCTGAAGCTGTCGATCTTTTCATGATCGCAAGATGAACTCTCGCCACCGCCCGTCAGTCAGCTAAATAAGCCCACTGACCCCAGGCGCGATTTTGCATGCATATTTCCCTCGCCCGACAAACAGCCCTGATCACCGGCGCCAGCTCCGGCATCGGCCACGCGTGCGCCAAAGCCCTGGCCGCTGCCGGCGCGGCGGTGGTCATCAACTACAACCGCCAGGCAGAACCTGCCGAAGCACTGGCCCGGCAAATCATTGCTGACGGTGGGCAGGCCATCGCCATTCGCGCTGATGTCTCCAAGGAAGACGAGGTTGAGCGGCTGTTCTCGGCGGCCATCGATGCCTTCGGTTCGCTGGATATTCTGCTGGCCAACTCGGGTATGCAAAAAGATGCCGCCGCTGTGGACATGACCCTCGACGACTGGAACGCGGTGATCGGCGTCAACCTCACCGGGCAGTTCCTCTGCGCCCGCGCTGCCCTGCGGATCTTCAATCGCCAGGGCGTTCGTGAAGGCGTGTCCCGCGCGGCCGGCAAGATCATCCACATGAGTTCGGTGCACCAGCGCATTCCCTGGGCCGGACACGTCAATTACGCCGCGTCCAAGGGAGGTGTCGATCAGCTGATGCAGACCCTTGCACAGGAAGTCAGCCACCAACGCATTCGCATCAACGGCATCGCGCCGGGGGCGATTCGCACGGCGATCAATAAAGATGCCACCGAAGGCGCTGCCGGCGAAAAGCTGCTTGATCTGATTCCCTACGGGCGTATCGGCGACGCGCAAGACGTCGCCAACGCCGTGGTCTTTCTCGCCTCGGATGCCGCCGATTACATCGTTGGCACCACCCTGTTCATCGACGGCGGCATGAGCCTCTATCCGGAGTTTCGCGGCAATGGCTGAGCATCACCTGGAACGACAAAGCCCGATCGACGCCCACGGGATCATCGGCGACATGCGCAGTGCAGCACTGATCAACGACCGTGGCAGTGTGGATTTTTTCTGCTGGCCGGAATTCGACAGTCCGTCGATTTTCTGTTCGTTGCTGGACACCCCGGACGCGGGGATTTTCCAGTTGGCGCCGGACTTGCCGGACGCGCGCCGCGAACAGATTTACCTGCCCGACACTAACGTTCTGCAAACCCGCTGGCTGAGTGAGCGCGCGGTGGTCGAAGTCACCGATCTGCTGCCAGTGGCGGACAACGCCGATGACCTGCCGCTGTTGATGCGTCGGGTGCGCGTGGTCAGCGGCGAAGCGACTTTCACCATGCGCTGCGCCGTGCGCCATGATTACGCCCGAGCCGACACCCGAGCTCAGATGGATCAACAAGACGTGACGTTTAGCGCTTCCGGCCAACCGTCACTGCGCCTGGCTTCGGACCAGCCGATGCAGATCGACGCGCAAGCGGCGGTGGCACAATTCACGCTCAAGCAAGATGAAACGGCGGCGTTCATGCTCGGGGCGACCGATGATCCACGATTCGCCGAAGGCGCCGGACACTTGTGCATGGAACGCACATTGAAGTTCTGGCGCGACTGGATCGGTCAGTCGATTTACCGCGGACGCTGGCGGGAAATGGTCAACCGCTCGGCCCTCGCGTTGAAGCTGCTGACCTCACGCAAACACGGCGCGATTCTCGCCGCCGCCACTTTCGGTCTACCGGAAACGCCGGGCGGCGAACGTAACTGGGACTACCGCTACACATGGATCCGCGATGCCTCGTTCACGGTGTACGCGTTCATGCGCCTGGGCTTTGTCGGCGAGGCCAACGCCTATATGGGCTGGCTGCGCGGACGGGTCAGCGACTGCTGCGGCAAGCCGATGAAGTTGAACATTCTGTACGCCATCGATGGTCGTCAGGAATTGCCGGAAACTGAGCTGTCGCACTTGTCCGGTCACGGCGGTGCGCAACCGGTGCGCATCGGCAACGGCGCTTACGATCAGATTCAGCTGGATATCTTCGGCGAGCTGATGGATGCGGTGTATCTGGTCAACAAGTACGGCGACGCGATTTCCCATGAAGGCTGGAAACATGTGCGCGAAGTGGTCGATCAAGTCTGTGAAACGTGGCAGACCGCCGATGTCGGCATTTGGGAAATGCGCGGTGAGCAGCATCACTTCCTGCACTCACGGCTGATGTGCTGGGTAGCGCTGGACCGGGCGATTCGCTTGGCCTCGAAACGCTCGTTACCGGCACCGTTTGCGCAATGGGACTCGACCCGGCAGGCGATCTACGCCGACATCTGGGACAACTTCTGGAATGAGGAGCGCGGGCATTTCGTCCAGTACAAGGGCGGCACCGCGCTGGATGGCTCGATGTTGTTGATGCCGTTGGTGCGTTTCGTCAGCGCCAAGGATCCGCGCTGGCTGTCGACCCTTGCGGCCATCGAAAAGACCCTGGTGCGCGACGGCATGGTTTATCGCTATCGCAATGACGACAGCAATATCGATGGCCTGGCCGGCACTGAAGGCGCCTTCGCCGCGTGTTCGTTCTGGTACGTCGAATGCCTGGCTCGCGCGGGGCAGGTTGAAAAAGCCCATCTGGAGTTTGAGCAATTGCTGCGCTATGCCAATCCGCTGGGTCTCTACGCCGAAGAGTTCGACGCCCATGGCCGGCACTTGGGTAATACCCCGCAAGCCTTGACGCACCTGGCGTTGATCAGTGCGGCGAGTTTTCTCGACCGCAAGCTGAGTGGGGAAAAGAGTTACTGGCAGCCGTAATTGTCACCAAAGGCTGTAGGAAATAGTCTGCATCAACAACCAATTGTAGGACTGACACCTACGCAAAAGCAGGCTCACTCCCACCCCCTATGGCGAGGGAGCTTGCTCCCGCCGGGGCGCGAAGCGGCCCTGAAATCTGCCTCCCCAAGCCCACTGAAGCACCGGGTTGCCTGACTTTGCGCCTGCTGCACAGCCGAGCGGGAGCAAGCTCCCTCAGCACAGTTTTCAACTGCCGTAAGACTACAAATGGTCAACATCCTCCGAACCGTGCCTGCCCTGCAACTCGCAGTCACACCCGGAAATACCCTGTTGCCAGCTGTTACATCCACCCCTACCATCCACCGCAACGGGCACAGCGGAGCTGTCCAATAAAACCCGAATTCAAGGAACCAGAATGTCCCAGCACGTCCAGCGCACCATCGACACGCCGCTTCGCAGCGGCCTGACCCGCACCCAACTCTGGGAAGCCGCGGACAAAGGCCTGATCAAGTGCTGGGAAATCGGCCGCCAGCGCGCCACCCGCTTCCCCGACCTCGCGCAAAAATGTCTCGCCGGCGAACTGCCCGTGCTCGGCTGGAAAGGTGGCGTGAGCCGCAGCCTGAAGAAAAACGAGAAATATGGCTCGCTGAAGTATCTGGCGCAGTGGCAAGGCTTGCGCGGTGAGGATCTGGATATTGATCTGAGCGAAGAACGCTCGTTGACCTGCTCGCGAACGAAGATGCGGGTGACGTTTACCCCGGATCGAACGAAGTATTTCAATCAGGTGGCGGAAGCTGAGGTTTAAGGAGAAACAGCGATGGTCGATTTGCATCAGGAATTTCAAAACAGCCGTTTCTTTCACGAAGCGCGGATTGACAGGCGTTCGGCCGACGCACTGGCAGGGGTCGCTGCCGGGCTAGCCGCTGATGGCAAGATCAATCAACAGGAAGCCGAGTTTCTCAAGACCTGGATCGAAACCCACTTGGTTCACTTGGGGGATCCGGTGGTAAATATTCTCTACAAGCGTCTTGAGGGCATGCTTAGCGACGGTTTATTGGATGCCGATGAATCGGTGGAATTGCTGGAGATTCTTCATCAGTTCGCCGGCCTGCCAGTGGGCGCAGCACAAACCTTCAGTGTGCCCAACAGCCTGCCGCTCGATAGTCCAGCCCCAACTCTGGACTGTGCCAATCGTGTTTTTCTGTTTACCGGTGTTATGGCTTACGGGCCGCGCAAAGCGTGTGAATCGCTGATCGTAGAACGCGGCGGAATGATAGGTGCAGGTGTCAGCAAGAAAATCCATTATCTAGTGATCGGCAGCATCGGCAATGAACAGTGGCTGCACAGCAGCTATGGTACGAAGATCAAAAAAGCCGTTGAGCTGAGAGACAGCGGCGTGCCAATCGCCATCATCAGTGAAGATCATTGGCAGAAGGTGCTGTTCGGATAACAGGAGCCAGGTATGAGTGGAAAAGCGATTCTGTTCTGCAAAACCGCTAGCCTGACCATTGCCTATGAGGCGCATGGCCCGGAAACCGGTGTGCCGGTGATCCTCCTTCATGGCTTCCCCTATTCCCCTCGCGCTTACGATGAAATCGCGCCGCTCCTCGCCGCTCAGGGTTACCGAGTCATCGTTCCGTACCTGCGCGGTTATGGGCAGACTCGCTTCAACGATGCACAAACACTGCGCTCAGGCCAGCAAGCCGCACTCGCTCAGGATTTGTTGAATTTGATGGATGCACTCTCCATCGAACAAGCCACGCTCTGCGGGTATGACTGGGGTGGTCGCGCGGCATGCATCGTCGCGGCGTTATTTCCGGAACGAGTGCGCGGCTTGGTGACCGGTGATGGCTACAACCTGCAGGACATCCCCAACTCGATTCGACCGCTGGATCCCGAGACCGAGCATCGGTTCTGGTATCAGTATTACTTCCACACGCCACGTGGCGTTGAGGGCCTGAAGCACAATCGTCGGGAGTTTTGTGAGCTGCTCTGGAGGCTTTGGTCTCCGACCTGGTCGCACGCTGCCGAGCGTTTTCCCCTGACCGCGCCTGCCTTCGACAACCCTGATTTCGTTGACGTGGTGATCCACTCCTATCGCCACCGCTTCATGTATGTCGCGGGAGATCCGGCGTTTGAGTTGATGGAAGATTTGCTGATTCGGCAACCGACCATTGGCGTGCCGACCATTTCTTTGTGCGGTGCCGACGACGGTGTCGGCCCTGCGCCACAAGAGGATGAAGACGCAGAGCATTTCACCGGTTTTTATGAGCGGCGTGTGTTGCCCGATGTCGGCCATAACATTCCCGAGGAAGCTCCTGAACAAACCCTCAAGGCATTACTGGATCTGTTGCAGCGCTGACCGAAAACCGCTCCCGATAAGCCTGCGGCGTAACCCCGATAGCCCGCAGAAAACTTCGGCGCAATGTCTCTTCACTGCCAAAACCGCAATTGGCGGCGATGCGTTTGACCGGCAAACCGGTGTCACTGAGCAATCGCCGGGCGGTTTCGACGCGAATCAATTCGATCGCCCGCGCCGGGGTCTGGCCGGTGTCGGCGCGGTAGTGGCGGACGAAACTGCGTTCGCTCATGCCGGCTTGTTCTGCGAGGGTCGGGATGCCGAGGTCGCAGGTGAGATTCTCGGCGATCCACGCGTGCAGTTCATCAAAGCGATTGCCCTGATTCTGCAACGACAAGGTCACGCTGAACTGCGATTGCCCGCCCGGGCGCTTGAGGAACACCACCAGATGCCGGGCGACGTCCAGGGCGATGTCGCTGCCCAGATCCTCTTCAACCATGGCCAAGGCCAGATCGATGCCGGCCGTAACCCCCGCCGAGGTCCAGACCGGGCCGTCATTGATGAAAATCGGATTGGCCTCGACGTGCAAATTCGGATGTTGCTGCGCCAGTTGTTCGCATCGCGTCCAGTGGGTAACCACGCGACGGCCATCGAGCCAGCCGCTCGCCGCCAACAGAAATGCCCCCGTACACACCGAGGCCACGCGTCGGCATTTCGCTCCATGTTCGCGTACCCAATCGACCAAAAGCACGTCTTCAGCGGCAGGATAAATGCCCCAGCCACCGGCGATGATCAACGTATCGCTGGGCGCTTCGGGCAACGGTTCGGCTAACACCGCCAACCCCGCCGAGGACATCACGGGCCCGCCGCCGCTGGCAATCACGCTCGGCGCATACGGGATCGGCAAGCCGCGCTGACGGGCGATGTCGTTGGCCGAGGCGAACACCTGCAAGGGGCCGGTGACGTCGAGGATCTGCATGTTGGCAAACGCGAGTACGTGGATGGCTTTGGGCATTTGGCGTAATTCGTGGGGTTATTGGCGTATGCGCCAGAACCTACGCGCCTACAGTGAAGCCGTCCAGCCCTTTTCATGGAGTAAGAACGATGACGTTGCAGATCGGTTTTCTGTTGTTTCCGCAGGTTCAGCAACTCGACCTGACCGGGCCGTATGACGTGCTCGCCTCGCTGCCGGGCGTGCAGGTGCACTTGATCTGGAAGGATCTGATGCCGGTCACCGCCAGCACCGGACTGCTGCTGAAACCGACCACCACGTTTGAGGATTGCCCGGATCTGGATGTGATCTGTGTACCGGGTGGTGGTGGCGTCGGCGCGCTGATGGAAGATGAGCTGACGCTGGCTTTCATCAAGCGTCAGGCTGCGCAGGCGAAGTACGTGACATCGGTGTGCACCGGTTCGCTGGTGCTCGGCGCGGCGGGTCTGTTGCAAGGCAAGCGGGCGACCACGCATTGGGCGTATCACGATCTGCTGCCGACGCTGGGGGCGATCGCGGTGAAGGATCGGGTGGTGCGTGACGGCAATCTGTTTACCGGCGGCGGGATTACGGCGGGGATTGATTTTGCGCTGGTGCTGGCTGAAGAGTTGGTGGGTGCCGACGCGGCGCAGCTGATCCAGTTGCAATTGGAATATGCCCCGGCGCCGCCGTTCAACGCGGGCAGCCCGGCAACCGCGCCGAGCGCAATTGTCGATGAAGCACGTTTGCGTGCAGCGCCATCGCTGAAACTGCGCACGGAAATAACCGAGCGTGCGGCGGCGAAACTTAACTTGCGCTAGATCCCACGCCAAACGCAAAACCCTTTCTGAAATACCAATCCTCTGTGGGAGCGAGCTTGCTCGCGAATGCGGTGTATCAGTCGAAACAACTATTGCCTGTCACACCGCTTTCGCGAGCAAGCTCGCTCCCACATTGGGATTTATGTTTGGCCAACGGTATTGGAGTTGTCCCGGTTTGCCGCCTCACCTTCACTTGTCCCCCGCCGCTCGTCCGTGTAGAAAGCCCTTCCACAAATTTGCACAGGGACTTTCGATGAAGGCTTTGCCATGGCTCTATCTGGCGCTTCTCAGCCTCGGTTACGGATGGGCGCTGAGTTACGGCCACCTCGGCTGGCTGGCGCTGATCTCCATTGGGCTGCTGGTGTTCGCAGGTTTCGCCGTGCATCTGCAGAAAGTGCCGGTCGCACGTTTTCTCGGCCATGGCCTGTTCATCGTGCTGGCCGTGGCGTTGGCATTGCACTGGCTACCGGGCTTCGCCAACGGTCGCGCCATTGATCCGCAACGCTTCACCGACAACGCCGTGCCGTTCGCGATGTACCTGAACCTCGACAAACCGCTGGTTGGCTTCTGGTTGTTGCTGGTGTGCCCGTGGATTGTCGGGCGACGTTCGTTGCGCCTGAGCGTCTACGCCACCGCCCTCGCCCTGACGCTGAGCGCGGTTCTTGCCATTGGCGGCGCGCTGTTGCTGGGCGTGATCGCCTGGGCACCGAAGTGGCCTGATCAAGCGTGGCTGTGGGTGCTGAACAATCTGCTGCTGGTGACCTTGGTCGAGGAAGCGCTGTTTCGCGGCTATATACAGGGCGGCCTCAGTCAGCGTTTCAAAAATCTGCCCTACGGAGAAAATCTCGCCCTGCTGCTGGCCTCTTTGCTGTTTGGACTGGTGCATGCCGGCGCAGGCTGGACCTGGGTGTTGCTGGCAGGGCTGGCGGGTGTCGGCTATGGTCTGGCCTACCGTTTTGGCGGGCTCGGCGCGGCGATCGCCACGCATTTCGGGCTGAACCTGCTGCATTTTGGTTTGTTCACTTATCCGATGCTCGCCGGCTGAAGCAAGCGCCGTTTTGCGACGCCGTGCTGATTATTGAAAAAAAATTTCAATAAAAAGCTGTCACCGCCGACAACCTTTCAAAGCCTTGCGGATTGAAAAACCATGCGTAACAACCAGCCCATTACACAACGCGAACGGACTTTCCCGGCTCAGCAGCGGTTGATTTCCACAACCGACGCCAAGGGCGTGATCACCTACTGCAACGACGCTTTCGTCGAGATCAGCGGGTTTTCGCGTGAAGAGCTGATCCGTGCGCCGCACAACCTGGTCCGTCACCCCGACGTCCCGGCGGCGGTGTTTTCGCACATGTGGGGCACATTGAAACAAGGCTTGCCATGGATGGGCATTGTCAAGAATCGCTGCAAGACCGGTGACCATTACTGGGTTAACGCCTATGTCACACCGGTGTTCGACGGCAATCAGGTGGTCGGTTACGAGTCGGTGCGGATCAAACCCACGGCCGAACAGATCCGCCGCGCCGAAGCGCTCTACCAACGCATCAACCAGGGCAAGTCGGCGATCCCTTCCAGCGACAAATGGCTGCCGGTGCTGCAGGACTGGCTGCCGTTCATTCTGGTCAGCCAACTGAGCTTCGTGATCGGCGCGACGCTGAACTCGCACTGGGGCTTCGCCCTCGCTGCCGGTTTGTCGGTGCCGCTGGGCCTGATGGGCCTGCAATGGCAGCAACGCGGGCTGAAACGCCTGCTGCGCCTGGCCGAGCAGACCACTTCCGACCCGCTGATCGCGCAGATGTACACCGACAGCCGTGGCGCCCAGGCGCGTCTAGAAATGTCGATCCTCAGCCAGGAAGCACGCCTGAAAACCTGCCTGACCCGTCTGCAGGACACCGCCGAACACTTGACCGATCAGGCCAAGCAATCCGACGTCCTGGCGCACAACAGCTCCACCGGCCTGGAACGCCAGCGTGTGGAAACCGAACAAGTCGCCACCGCCGTCAACCAGATGGCCGCGACCACCCAGGAAGTGGCGAGCCATGTCCAGCGCACCGCTGACGCCACTCAGGAAGCCAATCGCCTGACCGGTCGCGGCCGTGACATCGCCGGCGAAACCCGCGAAGCCATCCAGCGTTTGTCGGTCGTTGTCGGGGAAACCGGCCTGACCGTGACGCAACTGGCCAAGGACAGTGACGAAATCGGCGGCGTGGTTGATGTGATCAAAGGCATCGCCGACCAGACCAACCTGCTCGCGCTCAACGCCGCCATCGAGGCAGCCCGTGCTGGCGAGATGGGCCGTGGTTTTGCCGTGGTGGCTGACGAAGTGCGTCAACTGGCGCAACGCACCAGCGAATCGACCGGGCAGATTCATGCCCTGATCGCCAAGTTGCAGCAGACGGCTTCGAGTGCCGTGCAAACCATGGAAGCCGGACATCGTCAGGCTGAAGAAGGTGTAGCGCGGGTGCTGGAAGCGGATCAGGCGTTGGTCGGTATCAGTGAAGCGGTGGCCAACATCACCGACATGACCACGCAGATTGCTGCAGCGACGGAAGAGCAAAGTGCGGTGGCTGAAGAGATCAGCCGCAACATCAGCAATATTTCGGAACTGGCGGATCAGACGTCGGAACAGGCGCATAACTCGGCGTTGTTGAGTGAAGAACTGACGAAGACAGCGAATACGCAGTACTCGTTGGTGGAGCGGTTTAACCGCTGATTGAACTGGCGATAACATAAAACCCGGAAAGCGAGAGCTTCCGGGTTTTTTGTTGTGTCATTGAATATCTCCCCCTCACCCCAGCCCTCTCCCCCCAAGGGGGCGAGGGGGAAAGGGAGCCGATCTCTGTGCATTTCAGAATTTGAGTTCGACTCGGTATCTCAAGTCGGTGCACCTGGCACATTCACCTCGGTCAGTCCCCTCTACCTCTGGGAGAGGGTTAGGGTGAGGGCCGGCCCAATAACTACTGAGGCAACTTCAGCTTATCCAGCAGTCGATTGACCAACAGCTCGTTGAGCATGATCACCTGTTGCAGCGCCAGCAGCGGTTTGCGCTCCGGGCCGCCTATTGAGTTGGCGATGTTGCCGGCCATGGCGTGGGCGTATGAAAGCGACTCGCTCGCCTCGACCAGCAGGGTTTCGTCATCCAGCGTGGGGTCGACGAGATAGACCGGGCGAAATTTTGGCGAGCTTGGTGGAGCCCCCAGTGCTTCGGGTCTGAGGTAATAGTCGAGGGCGCGGTCGGTTGCTTCTTTGATCTTTTGCGGGCTGAGCGCTGGGTCGTGGGGGATTGGATCAGTGGGTGGTGGGTTTGGTGTGATTTTGAACATAGATAAAGCTCCAATTTGAAAAAACGGGAGCCATCACCCTCGCTACCAAACGGCGGGTGGCGGCCATGCGCGGGTTGGTAGACCGGTCAAATTGGGTAACCCGGCGCTCACAGAGGAGCCCCACGCATGCCCACCATACAAAGCCATATCTCAAAAAGGAGACAGCATCGACAGTGTCGCAACAACGACAATTTAAGGCGGGCTACCAAACCCGATCACTGTTTTTCAGTGACAAGGAAACGATATAGCCCGGCCTGTAGTCGTGTAAGCCGGCGGATTCTGGCGTACGCGTAGGTAACGGCGCAAGGTGTTGTAGGCCCCGTGGCGTAACGGGTTGTGTAATTTAAACGTGCTCACAAAATCATGTTTGCGCACAGGAAATGCTGGGCAGTGCGCGCTTCCAGTTTTTTATCGTGTCAGCGAAATCGCCCCTCACCCTAACCCTCTCCCAGAGGGAGAGGGGACTGACCGCATGGAATGGAAGAGATACGCCGACGTGCGATACCGAGTTGAACTCAGATTCTGAAACAGATCAAAAGCCCCTCACCCTAGCCCTCTCCCCGAGGGAGAGGGGACTGATCGCGGTGTTTGGGAGAGGTACGCCGACGTGCAATAGCGCGTTGAACTCAGGCTTTGAAAAGCCCAAAAATCGGCTCCCTCTCCCTCGGGAGAGGGCTGGGGTGAGGGGCGATAACACCACAAAAACCAAAGCCAAGCGCGCCGTGCTCTTCACCACTCAATAGGCCGAGTGTCAGCTCGCCTGCTTTTGATCTTGATTCACGGGCGACGTCGGAAGGCTGAGTGGAGGGATTGATCCGGGGGTGGGAGCGTAGCGACCGTTTGGCGCAGCCAAACACAGCGAGAGGAGGTGCAGCGAAGCAAACCGGAGACGCTGCGCCCGGATCGATCCCGGAGCGAAGGGACCCCGAGCTTTAGCGAGCGGGCCGCACGTAGGAGCAAGCGTTTTTTTGCTTACTTTTTTAGGCGTTTGTAAAAAAAGTGAGTCGCCGTAAGGGCGAAACCCTAAGTGGGCTTAACCGCAGCAACGAATATGCACATAGATCGAAAAATGTGCAGTGTTCAAGATCTACCCCCTCACCCCAGCCCTCCCGAAACGTCGGACCGCCCCCAAGGGGGCGAGGGGGAAAGGGAGCCGATCTTTATGCAGTTCGGGATCTCGGTTAACCCTTGAGAAACTCGGATACTTTCTGCGCAGCGCTGGCCAAATGCTGTTCATGGGTAAACCCGGAAACCTTTAATGGCTTGAGGTCATGATCTGCAGCCGTTAGCCACGTCACCTCAATACTCGGTGACAAGGTGTAAGCCTCAACCGCCTCCCGATTACCCAGCGCATCCCGCTCCCCCTGCACAATCAAAGTCCGCGTCTGCAAAGAAGCCAAATGCTCAACCCGCGGTTTCTCCGGTTTACCCACTGCATAAAACGGATAGCCCAAACACACCAACGCATCAACGCCCAATTCGTCAGCCAAAAGACTCGCCATCCGCCCGCCCATGGACTTGCCGCCGATCCCCAGCGGCCCAGCGACATGACGTCGCACTTCGGCAAACACTTCGCGCCAGCATTCCTGCAGTTTCGCAGCAGGATTCGGCGGCCGCTTCACGCCATCCACCCGCCGCTGCGCCATATACGCAAACTCAAACCGCAACACGTTGATGCCAAGCCCGGCAAGGCGCCCAGCCATGTCGTTCATCCAATCGCTATCCATCGGAGCACCAGCACCGTGGGCAAGGATCAACGTCGCTGAAGCCTCACCACTGGCGGCGTTCCAAAGCCATCCATGATCGAGCACGCACTGCGCCCATTGATCCCCGTCAATACTGGCCTTGTGCTGTTTGTCCATGCTTGCCTCGCTTTTAGTCTGCCTATAACTCCAGACGAAGGATTCGCCGCGTGTTTTGCGCGCGCTCACTTCGGCTGAACCGTGGATGGGGAACCATGAACACTTCTATCAGTACCGCCTACAACTACAAGGTGGTCCGCCAATTCGCCATTATGACGGTGGTGTGGGGCATCGTCGGCATGGGCCTCGGGGTTTTTCTCGCGGCCCAATTGGTCTGGCCCGAACTCAACTTCAATTTGCCCTGGACCAGTTTCGGCCGTCTGCGCCCGCTGCACACCAACGCGGTGATCTTCGCGTTCGGTGGCTGTGCGCTGTTCGCCAGTTCGTTCTACTCGGTGCAACGCACCTGCCAAACCCAATTGTTTGCGCCGAAAATCGCCGCGTTCTGCTTCTGGGGCTGGCAACTGGTGATCCTGTTGGCGGCGATCAGCCTGCCACTGGGTTACACCAGCTCCAAGGAATACGCCGAGCTGGAATGGCCGATCGACATCCTGATCACCATCGTCTGGGTCGCCTACGCCATCGTGTTCTTCGGCACGATCATGCAGCGCAAGACCAAGCACATCTACGTGGGCAACTGGTTCTTCGGCGCGTTCATCATCACCGTGGCGATTCTGCACATCGTCAACAACCTTGAGTTGCCGGTGAGTTTCACCAAGTCCTACTCGGTGTACGCCGGTGCAACCGACGCGATGGTGCAATGGTGGTACGGCCACAACGCCGTAGGCTTTTTCCTCACCGCCGGTTTCCTCGGGATGATGTACTACTTCGTGCCGAAACAGGCCGAGCGTCCGGTGTATTCGTATCGCCTGTCGATCGTGCACTTCTGGGCCTTGATCACCCTGTACATCTGGGCCGGCCCGCACCACTTGCACTACACCGCGCTGCCGGACTGGGCACAGTCGCTGGGCATGGTGATGTCGCTGATTCTGCTGGCACCGAGCTGGGGCGGCATGATCAACGGCATGATGACCCTCTCGGGCGCCTGGCATAAGTTGCGCAGCGACCCGATCCTGCGCTTCCTTGTGGTCTCGCTGGCGTTCTACGGCATGTCGACCTTCGAAGGTCCGATGATGGCGATCAAGACCGTCAACGCCCTCTCCCACTACACCGACTGGACCATCGGCCACGTACACGCCGGCGCTCTCGGCTGGGTCGCGATGATCTCGATCGGCGCGCTGTACCACATGATCCCGAAAATCTTCGGCAAGGCGCAGATGCACAGCGTCGGTTTGATCAACGCGCACTTCTGGCTCGCGACCATCGGCACCGTGCTCTACATCGCCTCGATGTGGGTCAACGGCATCGCCCAAGGCCTGATGTGGCGCGCGGTGAACGAGGACGGCACGCTGACCTACTCCTTCGTCGAAACCCTGGTGGCCAGCCATCCAGGCTTCGTCGTGCGGCTGATTGGTGGGGCGATCTTCCTCAGCGGCATGTTCCTGATGGCTTACAACACCTGGCGCACCGTGCGGGCCTCGCAGCCTGCTGACGTCGTTGCTGCCGCGCAGATGGCCTGAGGAGTCCGCCATGAAACACGAAACGATTGAAAAGAACGTCGGCCTGTTGATGTTGCTCATGGTGTTCGCCGTGAGCATCGGCGGCCTGACCCAGATCGTCCCGCTGTTCTTCCAGGACGTCACCAACAAACCGGTGGAAGGCATGAAGCCCTACACCGCGCTGCAACTGGAAGGCCGCGACATCTACATCCGCGAAGGCTGCGTCGGTTGCCACTCGCAGATGATCCGGCCGTTCCGCGCCGAAACCGAGCGCTACGGGCACTACTCGGTGGCCGGCGAAAGCGTTTGGGATCACCCGTTCCTGTGGGGTTCGAAACGTACCGGTCCGGACCTCGCCCGGGTCGGCGCGCGTTACTCGGATGACTGGCACCGCGCGCACTTGTACAACCCGCGCAACGTTGTGCCGGAATCGAAAATGCCCGCCTATCCGTGGCTGGTCACGCAAGCGGTCGACAGCAGCCACACCGAAACCAAGCTCAAGACCATGCGCACCCTCGGCGTGCCGTACACCGACGACGACATCAGCGGTGCGGTGGCCAGCCTCAAGGGCAAGACCGAAATGGACGCCCTCGTCTCCTACCTGCAAGTGCTCGGCACTGCGATCAAGAGCAAGAGGTGAGCCATGGTCATTGAAATGAGTGCAGGCATGATTCGTGGCCTCGGCACGGTCGTGGTGTTCGTCGCCTTTGTCGGCCTGACCTTGTGGGTGTTCAACCGCAAGCGCACCCCGGAGTTCGCCGAAGCGCGTCTGCTGCCGTTCGCCGACGAGCCGCAACCCGACACAACCCCAGTAAATGAGACAAGGAGTACCCGGCCATGACCACCTTCTGGAGTACGTGGATCTGCGTACTGACCATCGGCAGCCTGATCGGCCTGACGTGGCTGCTGATCGGCACCCGCCGGGGCGAGACCAAGGGCAGCGTCGACCAGACCATGGGCCACAGCTTCGACGGCATCGAGGAGTACGACAACCCGCTGCCGCAGTGGTGGTTCATGCTGTTCGCCGGCACGCTGGTGTTTTCCGTGGGCTATCTGATCCTCTATCCGGGCCTGGGCAACTGGAAAGGCATTCTTCCCGGTTACGAGGATGGCTGGACCGGCGTGCACGAGTGGGAAAAGGAAATGAACAAGGCCGACGCCAAATTCGGGCCGATCTTCGCCAAGTTCGCCGCCATGCCGCTGGAAGAAGTGGCGAAGGACCCACAGGCGCTGAAAATGGGTGGCCGCTTGTTCGCTTCCAATTGCTCGGTGTGCCACGGTTCCGATGCCAAAGGCGCGTTCGGTTTCCCTAACCTTGCCGACAGCGACTGGCGCTGGGGCGGCGACGCCGACACCATCAAGACCACCATCATGGGTGGCCGGATGGCGGCGATGCCGGCCTGGGGCGAAGTGTTGGGCGAAGCCGGGGTGAAAAACGTCGCGGCGTACGTCCGTCACGAACTGGCCGGTTTGCCATTGCCAGCCGACAACAAGGCTGACCTGCAAGCCGGACAGCAAGCGTTCAGCACCACTTGCGTGGCCTGTCATGGGGCGACCGGCCAAGGTACTGAAGCCATGGGCGCGCCGAATCTGACGCACCCGGCCGGGTTTATCTATGGCACCAGCCTGACCCAACTCGAGCAGACCATTCGCCATGGTCGCCAGGGTCACATGCCGGCGCAGAACGAGCTGTTGGGCAACGATAAAGTGCAATTGCTTGCCGCTTATGTGTACAGCCTGTCACATGGATTGAATACAGAAAAACTGATTACTGAAGACAACAAGAAGTAATCATTGCGTACACCTCTGCCGCACCATTCTCGGTGCGGCAGCATCCAGCCCCTTTGCGACGCATTGTCGCACCCCTTCACACCCTCTCCTTTCGGTTCCTCTGATTCGGGTCTACGCTTGCTCGATGCGGACTGGCTTGTGCCGGTTCCAGGTCAACGCTGACTGCTGTGTTCCGCGAACCGGCTGACTGATGTGGCCGCAAACGCCGGTAGATACCGGCTGTCGTGCCATTTACCGTCCGTCACCCGAACTGAGCGTTTGAACACACTCCGTTACAAGCGACCTGAACCCCTCGCTTTTTTCGTCCGCTGCGACATTTTGTCCGAGGCCAATTTTGTCCTTACGCGGCGCATGGAAAGGCCGCAGAATCAGCGTTGGAAAGCATTGACCCAGGTCATGGCGCGTTGCAATGACCCCCTGCTCTCTGCATACTTGCGGCCGATTTTAATCCTAATAAAACACCCAAACCGTGGAACCTTAGAATGAGCACAGCAATCAGTCCGACTGCTTATAACTATAAGGTAGTCCGCCAGTTCGCCATCATGACGGTGGTCTGGGGGATCCTTGGCATGGGGCTCGGTGTCTTCATCGCCTCGCAACTGGTCTGGCCGGAGTTGAACTTCGGTCTGCCGTGGACGAGCTTTGGACGCCTGCGCCCGTTGCACACAAACCTGGTGATTTTCGCCTTCGGTGGTTGTGCACTGTTTGCCACTTCCTACTATGTCGTGCAGCGAACCTGCCAGACGCGACTGATTTCCGACAGCCTCGCGGCCTTCACCTTCTGGGGCTGGCAAGCGGTGATCGTCGGCGCAATCATCACCTTGCCGCTGGGTTACACCACCACCAAGGAATACGCGGAACTGGAATGGCCACTGGCTATTCTGCTGGCGATTGTCTGGGTCACCTACGGTCTGGTGTTCTTTGGCACCATTACCAAGCGCAAAACCAAGCACATTTATGTGGGTAACTGGTTCTACGGTGCGTTCATCGTGGTCACGGCGATGCTGCACATCGTCAACCAYGCCTCCCTGCCGGTGAGCTTCTTCAAGTCCTACTCCGCCTACTCCGGCGCGACCGATGCGATGATCCAGTGGTGGTACGGCCACAACGCGGTGGGCTTCTTCCTGACCACCGGTTTCCTCGGGATGATGTACTACTTCGTGCCGAAACAGGCCGAACGTCCGATCTACTCCTATCGTCTGTCGATCGTGCACTTCTGGGCCCTGATCACCCTGTACATCTGGGCCGGCCCGCACCACCTGCACTACACCGCATTGCCGGATTGGGCACAATCGCTGGGCATGGCGATGTCGATCATCCTCCTGGCGCCAAGCTGGGGCGGCATGATCAACGGCATGATGACCCTGTCGGGCGCCTGGCATAAGTTGCGCACCGACCCGATCCTGCGCTTCCTCGTGGTTTCGTTGGCGTTCTACGGCATGTCGACCTTCGAAGGGCCGATGATGGCGATCAAGACCGTCAACTCGCTCTCGCACTACACCGACTGGACCATCGGCCACGTACACGCTGGCGCTCTCGGTTGGGTCGCGATGATCTCGATCGGCGCGATCTACCACATGATCCCGCGTCTGTTCGGGCGTGCGCAGATGCACAGTGTCGGCCTGATCAACGCGCACTTCTGGCTCGCGACCATCGGCACCGTGCTGTACATCGCTTCGATGTGGGTCAACGGCATCACGCAGGGCCTGATGTGGCGTGCAATCAACGACGACGGCACCCTCACCTACTCGTTCGTTGAAGCGCTGCAAGCCAGCCACCCGGGCTACATCGTTCGCGCCTTGGGCGGTGCTTTCTTCGCCAGCGGCATGTTCCTGATGGCTTACAACGTCTGGCGCACCGTGCGCGCCTCGAACCCGGCTGAAGCCGAAGCCGCTGCCCAGATCGCTGTCGTTGGAGCTCACTGATGAAGCATGAAGCTGTCGAGAAGAATATTGGCCTGCTGGCCTTCTTCATGGTCATCGCCGTCAGCGTTGGCGGCCTGACCCAAATCGTTCCGCTGTTTTTCCAGGACGTCACCAACAAGCCGGTCGAAGGCATGAAGCCGCGTTCGGCGCTGGAACTGGAAGGCCGCGACGTTTACATCGCCAACGGCTGTGTCGGCTGCCACTCGCAGATGATCCGTCCGTTCCGTGCCGAAACCGAACGCTATGGGCACTACTCGGTCGCCGGTGAAAGCGTCTGGGATCACCCGTTCCTGTGGGGTTCCAAACGTACCGGGCCAGATCTGGCCCGTGTCGGCGGTCGTTACTCCGATGACTGGCAACGTGCGCACTTGTACAACCCGCGCAACGTCGTGCCTGAGTCGAAAATGCCGGCTTACCCGTTCCTCGTAGAAAACAAGCTCGACGGCAAAGACACTGCCAGGAAGATGGAAGTGTTGCGCACGCTCGGCGTTCCTTACACCGACGAAGACATCGCCGGGGCCAAGGATGCCGTGAAGGGCAAAACCGAAATGGACGCGCTGGTGGCCTATCTGCAAGGCCTGGGCACCATCATCAAAAGCAAACGGTGATCTAGATGGATATCGGGATGATTCGTGGCCTGGGCACCGTTGTCGTGATGGTGGCCTTCATCGGTCTGGCGCTGTGGGTGTTCAGCCCCAAGCGCAAGTCGGAGTTTGAAGACGCGACCTTGTTGCCTTTTGCGGATGATCCCGAAGCCATCAAGCACGTCGAGCAAGCTTCTAGGAGTAACAAAGAATGACTACATTCTGGAGTCTGTACGTCACAGTCCTCAGTCTCGGTACGATCTTTTCCCTGACCTGGCTGCTGCTGTCGACCCGCAAGGGCCAGCGCAGCGAACAGACGGACGAGACGGTCGGGCACTCTTTCGACGGGATCGAGGAGTACGACAACCCACTGCCGAAATGGTGGTTCATGCTGTTTGTCGGCACCATCATTTTTGCCTTGGGTTACCTGGTGCTGTACCCGGGCCTGGGCAACTGGAAAGGCCTGCTGCCGGGCTACAACTACCTCGATAACGACAAGCAGACCGCGTTCGCCAACGGCCAGACCGGCTGGACCGGCGTGCACGAGTGGGAAAAGGAAATGGCTCGTTCGGACGCTAAGTTCGGTCCGATCTTCGCCAAGTTCGCTGCCATGCCGATCGAAGAAGTGGCCAAGGATCCGCAAGCACTGAAGATGGGTGGCCGTCTGTTCGCCTCCAACTGCTCGGTGTGCCACGGTTCCGACGCCAAGGGCGCCTACGGTTTCCCTAACCTGACCGACGCCGACTGGCGCTGGGGCGGCGAGCCGGAAACCATCAAGACCACCATCATGGGCGGTCGTCACGCAGTGATGCCGGCCTGGGCTGAAGTCATCGGTGAGCAAGGTGTTGCCGACGTAGCAGCATTCGTTGTGACCAACCTGGATGGCCGCAAGCTGCCGGAAGGCACCAAGGCTGATCCGGCCAACGGCGGCAAACTGTTCGCCGCCAACTGCGTGGCCTGCCACGGTCCGGCCGGCAAAGGCACCCCCGCCATGGGCGCGCCTGACCTGACCCACCCGGGTGCGTTCATCTACGGTTCGAGCTTCGCGCAACTGCAGCAGACCATCCGTTACGGCCGTCAGGGCCAGATGCCTGCGCAGGAACAACTGCAAGGCAACGACAAGGTGCACCTGCTGGCGGCATATGTTTACAGCCTGTCCCACGGTGAAAAAGCACCCGAAGCGAACGCCGAGTAAGGCCAGCGTTTGAAGTACAAAAGGCCCCGCCAATGTTGATTGGCGGGGCCTTTTTTCATGCTGGCATTCATGCCTTGAGACATATGCTCAATAGACCTGAGCAGCACTGCCCTGTAGGTTTTTCCCACTCCGATGAACAGCATCGGGTCAACCTTCAAGGATGAAGCCTACATGTCAAAGAATGACGAAACCACACTGCCAAAACGTTTGCAGCCCCTCCATGATCATGAAGCAACGGCGGTGAATAGGCCTGTGGCACCCGCACGCTCACCCTCACCAAACCCTGTAGGTCGCCCAGGTAACAGCGGCGGTCTGGACGGTCTTGGCGGCGGCAGATTGCCCTGACAGGGGGCAGCAAAACACAGCGAATTTACGTCCAATATCCTGCGCCCCTGCCCTTTGGCCGGGGCGCTTTCGCCGGTGCCGTTATGACAGTGATAAACCGATCGTCCGCAACCCACCTTTTTGATTGCTGGGCAAACCCCAAAGTAGTAACGTTTCTACACCAGAATCACCGGAGGCCGAACATGATGGCCATCACGACCATTTCCAGCCGCGAATTCAACCAGGACACCAGTGCCGCCAAAAAAGCCGCGCATCAGGGCCCGGTCATCATTACCGATCGTGGCAAGCCTGCCCATGTACTGCTGAGCATCGAGGAATACCAGAAACTGACCGGTAGCCAGACCAGCATCGTCGATCTGCTGGTCATGCCGAATGCGCCTGACATCGAATTCGAAACCGAGCGCGCCGTCATCACTCCTCGCAGCGTGGACCTGTCCTGATGTTTCTACTGGATACCAATGTAGTTTCCGAACTGCGAAAACCCCAGGCCAACAAGCAGGTGGTGACATGGGCAAACAGCGTCGCCCCGGCCAGCCTGTATTTATCGGCCATCACTGTGCTGGAGCTGGAAACCGGCATTCTGCGTATCGAACGCCGCGACCCGCCACAAGGAGGGATGCTGCGCAACTGGCTCGAGCGTCATGTCAAACCCGCATTCTCGGGAAGAATCCTCTCGGTCGATAGCGCCGTCGCTAGCCGATGTGCACAGCTGCACGTGCCTGATCGCAGCAATGAATGCGACGCTTTGATCGCCGCCACCGCGCTTGTTCATGGGCTGACGCTGGTCACCCGTAATGTTGCCGATTTCCAACTCAGCGGCGTTCATCTGATCAATCCATGGAACGCGGCCAATCACTGATCGTCCAAAGCCCCGCCTAATCACTGGCGGGGCTTTTTTTATGGGCGCTTGGCAAAGATTGAATGCACCGGCGTCGTATCGATCAGCGTTCGATTGCGCCACTGATTGTTCTTCACCAGATAGACCTGCAACTGCTTGCGGTCCTCGGTGAAACTGGCAATCAGATAGGTTTGCTGAGACGTACTGCCGCTCAGGTAGATGGGCACGCTACCCTCCCAATAGGCATCACCTCCATCCTTATGCAAATGGCCGGCAAAGATCGCCGTCACTTGATATTTATTGACCATATCGGTGAAGCGTTTCTGTTGCGCCTGGGTCCCCTGGTGGCGCAACGGTTTATGCATATTGATGATGATGGCGTACCCCGAGGCTCGCGCCAGTCTGAGGTCCGTCTCGAGCCAGTCGAGCGCATCGTTGATTTCAAATGTCGTCGGGTTCAATGGATGAGCAATCCGGGTGGTATACGTCGGTTCGTTATTGAGTTGAACCATATGAACTTCGCCGATGTTTTTTGAATAGGCGAGACTGCCAGAGTACTTTTTACTGAGAAACCCACTGGTGATTTTCAGATCAAAGCTGTCGACTTTACCCTCATGATGCTCTTTGAACTCGACGATACTTCCCGCTGCACAGCTATTACTAAAACAATCATCAACATTGTTTTCATAATCGTGATTACCCAAGCCGTACAAATACTCACCTTTGAAGTGTTTGGTCAGTAAATCCTTCATGAACGAACGCTGCCAGCCATGACCAAAAGCGGTTATATCGCCATTGATCATCAAAGGCACCTGGGCTTGAGAGCCGTGCTGATTTCTGAACTCGGCAATACTCCCAAGCTGAGTATCAACCAGCCATTTCGAACGAACATCGAATTCGGCGTCGGATTCCGGCTCCCGGTCATCGGTCTTGTCGGTCCAGGGATATTGAGTATCCGAGGCAAAAACCATGTGTTTCGGTGTTCCGGTTATAGCCTGCGCCGATACACCCGTCGCCCACAAACAAACACCCAGCACAACGCTTGCAAACTTGTTAAAAGCCATACATTAAATTCCGTTTAAATTAATCAATCAGGCGCAAACTTTTCGCGCAAACAGAACTTATTCGAAAAAACAGAAAACTTCAAAGCACTCACAAAGAACAATCAATTGGATTTATTTCAGAGACACTAGCCGCACAAGTTTAATAACCTGCAGAGCACTGAAAATAAACATGACAAGTTCCATTCAACGTGGCGTGGCCCACGCAAAACCACATTCAAAGTTTTCTTTCAGGCCAGACACGCGTCGAGTTGTGCAAAGGAAACCCTGAACGTGACGCCATTCGTGCGTGCGTCCAATCTGACCAGGCTTTTTTATGAAACTCGCAATGACCGCAGCGGCGGACTGTTCTCCCATGGAAACAATGAATTAGCCCTCAAGCCAAAACCGTCCATACTCAACAAGTCAATTGACCTGCATCATGCTTTGCTGCATTCGCTACACCATTCAGGTTTTTTACCCAACGCGACCAAAGGTCGCACCCTTGAGCCAGAGCGACCGGCGTATCATTGCGCCACTGCAACACCCCTTTCTGACCTGGGTTGGCACGTATCGACCGAGGCATTTTTCCACTGCCGTGGGATGCAATGATGAGCAACCAGATTCCGGTACACGACGTCACACCACCGAGCAAAAACGCGAACAACAGCGTTGACCTTTACGCCTCTCGAGAAAAAATCTACACCCGCGCGTTCACCGGCCTGTTCCGCAATCTGCGGATGATGGGCGGCGCGGCACTGTTCCTGCTGTATTTCGGTACGGTCTGGCTGAACTGGGGCGGTCATCAGGCCGTGTGGTGGAACCTGCCGGAGCGCAAGTTCTTCATCTTCGGCGCCACTTTCTGGCCACAGGATTTCATTCTGCTCTCGGGCCTGTTGATCATTGCCGCGTTCGGCCTGTTCTTCATTACCGTGTACGCCGGCCGGGTCTGGTGCGGCTACACCTGTCCGCAAAGTGTGTGGACGTGGATTTTCATGTGGTGCGAGAAGGTCACCGAAGGCGACCGCAACCAGCGCATCAAGCTCGACAAGACGCCGATGAGCACCAACAAATTCGCGCGCAAATTCGCCAAACACGCGCTGTGGCTGTTGATCGGTTTTGTCACCGGCATGACCTTCGTTGGCTACTTCTCGCCGATCCGTGAACTGGTCTTCGAATTCTTCACCGGCCAGGCCGATGGCTGGTCGTATTTCTGGGTCGGTTTCTTCACCCTCGCCACTTACGGCAACGCCGGTTGGCTGCGTGAGCAGGTGTGCATTTACATGTGCCCGTACGCACGCTTCCAGAGCGTGATGTTCGACAAGGACACGCTGATTGTTTCCTACGACCCGCGTCGCGGTGAAAGCCGTGGCCCGCGCAAGAAAGGCGTCGATTACAAGGCCCAGGGGCTGGGCGATTGCATCGATTGCACCATGTGCGTTCAGGTGTGCCCGACCGGCATCGACATCCGCGACGGCCTGCAGATCGAGTGCATTGGCTGCGCGGCCTGCATCGACGCCTGCGACAGCATCATGGACAAGATGGATTACCCGCGCGGGCTGATCAGCTACACCACCGAACACAACCTGTCCGGGCAGAAAACCCATAAACTGCGGCCACGCCTGATCGGCTATGCCGTAGTGTTGCTGGCGATGATCAGCCTGTTGGTCACTGCATTCGTGATGCGCTCGCTGGTCGGCTTCGACGTTAGCAAGGACCGCGTGCTGTACCGCGAAAACGCCGAAGGCCGGATCGAAAACGTCTACAGCCTGAAGATCATGAACAAGGATCAGCGCGACCACACTTACGTGCTGGAAGCCGCGGGCCTGCCCGACCTGCGCCTGCAAGGCAAACGCGAGATCAAAGTCGCGGCCGGCGACATCGTCAGCATGCCGGTCGAGTTGTCGAGCGCACCGGAGCAACTGCCATCGAGCACCAACGAGGTGAAATTCATCCTCAAGGATGCCGATGACGACAGCGTCCACGTTGAAGCCAAGAGCCGATTCATCGGCCCACAAATCCGTTGAGAGAACTGAACATGCCCGCAGCAAACGCCGCAAGTCCCTGGTACAAGCACCTTTGGCCATGGATCATCATCGGGATTCTGGCCTGTTCGGTGACCCTGACCCTGTCCATGGTGACCATTGCGGTGAACAACCCGGACAACCTGGTCAACGACAACTACTACGAGGCCGGCAAAGGCATCAACCGTTCGCTGGACCGTGAACTGTTGGCACAGACTCTGAAAATGCGCGCCGCTGTGCATCTGGATGACGTGACCGGTGAAGTTGATTTGCGCTTGAGCGGTGACAGTCAGCCAAAGACCCTGGAGCTGAACCTGATTTCACCGACGCAGCCGGAGAAGGATCGCAAGATTGTCCTGACCCGCAGCGAGACTGAAACCGGGCGTTACATCGGTCAATTGGGTGACAAAGTTGAAGGTCGCCGGTTTGTCGAGTTGCTGGGCAGTCAGGATGATCACGTCTGGCGGATGTTCGAGGAAGAATTGGTTAACCATGACAAGGATTTGTTGCTGGGTGACGAGCCGCTGCAAGGTGCCGAAGACTTGAAGAAGTAAACAACTTCAAAAGCCCCCTCACCCTAGCCCTCTCCCCCAGGAGAGGGAACTGATCTCGAGCGTTTGCACGTTTTGTGTATGACAGTAATGATCCAGCCGACTGAACCAGTTTTTCCGGCTCACACCAATCGGCTCCCTCTCCCTCCGGGAGAGGGCTGGGGTGAGGGCAAGCGGACAACCCCAATGCAAGGGCTTAACCCCTCAACGATGCCATGACCACCCCACTCCCCTGCTATCACTGCGCCCTGCCGGTCCCGTCCAGCAGCCGCTTCACTGCCGTCGTACTCGGGCAATCCCGCGAATTCTGCTGCCCGGGCTGTCAGGCCGTGGCCGAAGCCATCGTCGCCGGCGGCCTGGAAAGCTATTACCAACACCGCAGCGAAGCCTCGGCCAACCCCGAAGCATTGCCGGTGCAATTGGTCGATGAACTGGCCCTGTACGACCGCGCCGATGTGCAGCAACCCTTCGTCCGCCATGAAGGCGAACTGGCTGAAACCACCCTGTTGATGGAAGGCATCAGTTGTGCCGCCTGCGGCTGGCTGATCGAAAAACACCTCCGCACGCTGCCCGCCGTGGCCGAAGCGCGGCTGAACCTGTCCAACCATCGCTTGCACGTGCGCTGGGCCGACGCGCAATTACCGCTGAGCCAAGTGCTCGCCGAACTGCGCCACATCGGCTACGCCGCCCACCCGTATCAGGCCGATCGCGCCAGCGAACAACTGGCCAGCGAAAACCGCCTGGCCCTGCGTCAGCTCGGCGTCGCCGGGCTGCTGTGGTTCCAGGCGATGATGGCGACCATGGCCACCTGGCCGGAATTCAACATCGACCTCAGCCCCGAGCTGCACACGATCCTGCGCTGGGTCGCGCTGTTCCTGACCACACCGATCGTGTTCTACAGCTGCGCGCCGTTCTTCAAAGGCGCGATGCGCGATCTGCGCACACGCCACCTGACCATGGATGTCTCGGTGTCGCTGGCGATCGGCAGTGCCTACATTGCCGGGATCTGGACCTCGATCACCGGGGTCGGCGAGTTGTATTTCGACGCGGTGGGGATGTTTGCACTGTTCCTGCTTGCCGGCCGCTATCTCGAACGCCGTGCCCGCGAACGCACCGCTGCCGCCACCGCGCAATTGGTCAATCTGTTGCCTGCCTCCTGCCTGCGCCTTGATGCAGCCGGCCAGAGCGAACGCATCCTGCTCAGCGAACTGCGCCTCGGCGAGCGGATTCTGGTGCAGGCCGGCTCGATTTTGCCGGCGGACGGCAAGATCATCGACGGCCAATCGAGCATCGACGAATCGCTGCTCACCGGCGAATACCTGCCGCAACCGCGTACCCTCGGCGACACGGTCACTGCTGGCACGCTCAATGTCGAAGGCGCGTTGACCGTGGAAGTTCAGGCGCTGGGCCAAGACACGCGCCTGTCGGCCATCGTCCGTCTGCTCGACCGCGCCCAGGCGGAAAAACCGCGACTGGCGGAAATCGCCGACCGCGCCGCGCAATGGTTTTTGCTGTTATCACTGATTGCCGCCGCGGCCATCGGCCTGCTCTGGTGGGAGCTGGATTCATCGCGCGCATTCTGGATCGTCCTCGCCATGCTCGTTGCGACCTGCCCGTGCGCGCTGTCGCTGGCGACACCGACCGCGCTCACCGCAGCCACCGGGACATTGCACAAACTCGGTTTGCTGCTGACCCGTGGTCACGTGCTGGAAGGCTTGAATCAAATCGACACGGTGATCTTCGACAAGACCGGCACCCTCACCGAAGGCCGACTGGTGCTGCGCTCGATTCGCCCGCTCGGCGCGCGCGACAGCGATGAATGCCTGAGCCTTGCCGCCGCACTGGAAAACCGTTCGGAACACCCGATTGCCCGTGCCTTTGGCCGTGCGCCGCTGGCCGCTGAAGAAGTCCACAGCACGCCGGGGCTTGGCCTCGAAGGCTTGGTGGGCGGACAGCGTTTGCGCATCGGTCAGGCAGAATTTGTCTGCGCCCTCAGCGGTGCGAACGTGCCCGCCATGCCGAATGAGGCCGGCCAATGGTTGCTGCTCGGCGACACTCAAGGGCCGCTGGCGTGGTTCGTTCTCGACGACCGCTTGCGTGATGACGCCCCCGCGCTGCTCGCCGCGTGCAAGGCGCGCGGCTGGCGTACGCTGTTGTTGTCCGGCGACAGCTCGCCAATGGTCGCCAGTGTGGCAGCGGAATTGGGCATTGATGAAGCTCGTGGCGGTTTGCGTCCGGACGACAAACTGCAGGTCCTGCAACAGCTGCACCGGGAAGGTCGCAAAGTGCTGATGCTCGGCGATGGCGTCAATGACGTGCCGGTACTCGCCGCGGCCGACATCAGCGTGGCCATGGGTTCGGCCACCGATCTGGCGAAAACCAGTGCCGATGCGGTGTTGCTGTCCAACCGCCTCGACGCCTTGATCCAAGCCTTCACGCTCGCGCGGCGGACCCGTCGGGTCATCATCGAGAACCTGCTGTGGGCGGCGCTGTACAATGGCCTCATGTTGCCGTTCGCCGCCCTCGGCTGGATCACTCCGGTGTGGGCCGCCGTCGGCATGTCGATCAGTTCGTTGACCGTGGTGCTCAATGCCCTGCGCCTGACTCGCCTGCCGAGTCCGCCGCCCGCCAGCACCCGATCGCACACCCGCCCGCTGCCGGCCTGAGCCGCGCGGGCACCTGGAGTACAGATGCCAGCTCTCTACGTGATGATCCCGGCCGCCCTGCTGATCGTGGCCATCGCCGTTTACATCTTTTTCTGGGCGGTGGACAGCGGTCAGTACGACGACCTCGACGGCCCGGCGCACAGCATCCTGTTCGATGATCAGGATCCGAACCACACCGCCGCCGTGGACGAAGCCAACCCCGACAAACCGGACGACAAGGCCCCACCTCATGCTTGAACTGGCGCCGCTGTTGGTATCGGCATTGATCCTCGGCCTGCTCGGTGGCGGTCATTGCCTGGGCATGTGCGGCGGTTTGATGGGCGCGCTGACCCTGGCGATTCCCAAGGAACAGCGCAGCCGGCGCTTTCGCTTGTTGTTGGCGTACAACCTGGGCCGAATCCTCAGTTATGCCACGGCGGGCTTGCTGATCGGGCTGGCGGGATGGGCGGTGGCGAACAGTCCAGCCGCATTGTTCATGCGTGTGCTGGCCGGGTTGTTGCTGATCGCCATGGGTTTGTATCTGGCCGGATGGTGGAGTGGGCTGACGCGCATTGAAAGTTTGGGGCGCGGGCTGTGGCGTTACATTCAACCGGTGGCCAACCGCTTGCTGCCGGTGTCGAGTGTGCCGCGCGCGTTACTACTTGGCGCGTTGTGGGGCTGGCTGCCGTGCGGACTGGTTTACAGCACATTGCTGTGGTCGGCGAGTCAGGGCAATGCGCTGGACAGTGCGTTGTTGATGCTCGCGTTCGGCCTCGGCACCTGGCCGGTTTTGCTGGCGACGGGGCTTGCGGCGGAACGCGTGACTGCCATTTTGCGCAAACGCAGCGTGCGCATGGCGGGTGGACTGCTGGTGATCCTGTTCGGGATCTGGACATTACCCGGCCCACATCAGCATTGGCTCATGGGCCATTAGATCGGCGGCGCGGCCTTCGCGAGCAGGCTCGCTCCCACAGGGGATTTGTGTTGCACCACCGATCCAATGTGGCAGCGAGCCTGCTCGCGAAGAGGCCCGCACTAACACCACACCTCTCCCCGTTGATGCAAATCAACAGCGCCACCACCGCCCCCCGATAGACTCGCTCACACTGCCAGCCTATCCGGGGGAATGCCCGCATGCTCGACGCCATTCGTTGGGACTCTGATCTGATCCACCGCTACGACCTGGCGGGGCCGCGCTACACCTCGTATCCGACGGCCGTGCAATTTCACAGTCAGGTCGGCACCTTCGACCTGTTTCATGCCCTGCGCGACAGCCGCAAGGCCCTGCGCCCGTTGTCGTTGTATGTGCATGTGCCGTTCTGCGCGAACATTTGCTACTACTGCGCCTGCAACAAAGTCATCACCAAGGATCGTGGTCGCGCCCTGCCCTACCTGCAGCGGCTGGAGCAGGAAATCCAGTTGATCGCCTGCCACCTCGACCCGGCGCAGAAGGTCGAACAACTGCACTTCGGTGGCGGCACGCCGACCTTTCTCAGCCACGACGAACTGCGTCAGTTGATGGCGCACCTGCGCAAGCATTTCAATCTGCTGGATGACGACTCCGGCGATTACGGCATCGAGATCGACCCGCGCGAAGCCGACTGGTCGACCATGGGCCTGCTGCGCGAACTGGGTTTCAACCGGGTCAGCATCGGCCTGCAAGACCTTGATCCGGCGGTGCAGCGCGCGGTCAATCGCCTGCAAAGTCTGGAAGAAACCCGCGCGGTGATCGATGCCGCGCGTACCCTGCAGTTCCGCTCGATCAATATCGACTTGATCTACGGCTTGCCCAAACAGACCCCGGAAAATTTCGCCCGCACCGTTGAAGAAGTCATCAGCCTGCAACCGGACCGGCTCTCGGTGTTCAACTATGCGCACCTGCCCGAGCGTTTCATGCCGCAGCGACGGATCAACGGCAATGAATTGCCCGAGCCTGCGCAGAAGCTGGAAATGCTTGAGCGCACCATCGAGCAGCTCACCGCCGCCGGCTATCGCTACATCGGCATGGATCACTTCGCCCTGCCCGATGACGAGCTGGCGATTGCTCAGGAAGAACAAACCCTGCAACGCAACTTCCAGGGTTACACCACTCATGGCCACTGCGATCTGATTGGTCTGGGGGTTTCCGCGATCAGCCAGATCGGCGATCTGTACTGCCAGAACAGCAGCGATCTCAACGAGTACCAGAACACCCTCGCCGCCGCACAACTGGCGACCAGCCGGGGCCTGGTGTGTAACGCCGATGATCGCTTGCGCCGAGCGGTGATTCAGCAACTGATCTGCAATTTCAGCCTGGAATTCGCCGAGATCGAGCAGCAGTTCAACATCGATTTTCAGGGCTATTTCGGCGCGCTGTGGCCGCAGTTGCAGGGTATGGCCAGTGATGGCCTGATCGCGCTGGATCGCGAGCGGATCGCCGTTTTGCCGGCGGGTCGTCTGCTGGTGCGCTCGGTGTGCATGGTGTTCGATGCCTACCTGGAACAGCAGAACCGTCAGCGTTTTTCGCGGGTGATCTAGTTTTTCGTCAGCAACGAACCGACGCTCAGGTTCTGATCCGCGGTCAACCCGGACTGCCCGACCACTTTGGACAAAGCCAGATTGGCCGTGATCAGACCGGTATTCAACGCGGCGATAGCGCCTCGCAGCGCGGCAGCCTTGATGATCTTTTCTTCGTTGGAAAGGCGCTTGTCGGCCATGACCGCTTCGATGAGTGCCTTTTTCTCGGCAATCTGTTTTTGCAGTTTGCGGATCATCTTCAGCAATTGCTGGATGTTCTCTGGCAAGCCGCTGCTCTCGATGTCGCTGTTCTCGCCACCGATACTGGCGGCCTTTTCGATCGATGCGCCGGACAGCGACACTTTGACGCCCTCGACCAAGGTCGGGGTTGCCTCTTCGGGCGAGCCGGGATCGCGTGCATTGCCGGACACAGCTTTAAACGCTTCCGGCGTTGCCGCAACGTCGCTGCTAGCGGGGCCCAGCGTACCAATGGCGGCCATCGAATCGTTCCTTGTATGCACTTTGATACCTGTTTATCGGCTGCTGGCCCTGTGGCTTTATGGCTGTAGGGCAAAGTCGCCCCAGACTGGCCTGAATGTCCTCCCGTGAGTTACCCTTACGGCTTATGTGTGTTTTCCCACAAGGATCCAAGAAATGTCCGAGCCAGTTAAACTGCGCGCTCACAACCAGGCCCATTGCAAGGATTGCAGCCTGGCCCCTCTCTGCCTGCCACTTTCTCTGAATCTGGAAGACATGGATGCGCTGGACGAAATCGTTAAACGCGGCCGCCCGCTGAAAAAGGGCGAGTTCCTGTTCCGCCAGGGCGACACGTTCGATTCCGTTTATGCAGTACGCTCCGGCGCCCTGAAGACCTTCAGCCTCAGCGACAGCGGCGAAGAGCAGTTGACGGGTTTCCACCTGCCGAGCGAACTGGTCGGCCTGTCCGGCATGGACACCGAGAAACACCCGGTCTCCGCCCAAGCACTGGAAACCACATCGGTCTGCGAAATACCTTTTGAACGTCTCGATGAACTGGCCCTGCAACTGCCGCAGCTACGCCGCCAGTTGATGCGCGTTATGAGCCGGGAAATCCGCGACGACCAGCAAATGATGTTGCTGCTGTCGAAAAAAACCGCCGACGAGCGCATCGCTACCTTCCTGGTCAACCTCTCGGCCCGCTTCCGCGCTCGCGGCTTTTCGGCCAACCAGTTCCGCCTGAGCATGTCGCGCAATGAAATCGGTAACTACCTCGGTCTGGCGGTGGAAACCGTGTCCCGGGTTTTCACCCGTTTCCAGCAGAACGAACTGATCGCCGCCGAGGGCAAAGAGATTCACATCCTCGACCCGATCCAGCTCTGCGCGCTGGCCGGTGGCTCGATCGAAGGCTGATCTCGATCCGCGGTTGAGCGAAGCGTTTCAGCCGCGGGTATACTGCGCCGTTTGCAGCCCTGCCAGGACACCTCGACGATGGTCTTCGACTCCTTCGACATCAAATCGCTTATCCGCCCTGTGATCGACTTCCCGAAACCGGGCGTGATCTTTCGCGACATCACCCCGCTGTTTCAGTCGCCGACGGCTCTGCGCCTGGTGATGGACAGTTTCGCCCACCGCTACGTCGAAGCTGATTTCACCCACATTGGCGCGATGGATGCCCGTGGCTTCCTGATCGGCTCGGTGTTGGCCTATCAGTTGAACAAACCGCTGGTGCTGTTCCGCAAGCAAGGCAAACTGCCGGCGGACGTACTGGCCGAAGGTTACGCAACCGAGTACGGCGAAGCGTTCCTGGAAGTGCACGCCGACAGCCTGTGTGAAGGCGATTCGGTGGTGATGTTCGATGATTTGATTGCCACGGGCGGGACATTGATCGCAGCAGCCAACCTGATTCGCCGCATGGGCGCGCGGGTGCATGAAGCGGCGGCGATTATTGATTTGCCGGAGCTGGGTGGTTCGCAGCGTCTTGAGGACATGGGCATTCCTAGCTTCTGCCTGACGCAGTTTGCCCTGACTGATAAATAAGTAGCGCCCTCCCGGACGCTTTCGCGAGCAAGCTCGCTCCCACAAGGGAACGCATTCCAACTGTGGGAGCGAGCTTGCTCGCGAAGGGTCCGGCAGCCTCACGCCGAAACCTATAGCCCCATCTGCTTGCTAATGATCTCGTTCATCACTTCCCGCGTCCCGCCGCCAATCGACAGAATGCGGTTATCCCGATACAGCCGCTCCACCAGACTTTCGCGCATATAACCCAGCCCGCCAAGAATCTGCACCGCCTCGGTGGTGATCCGGTCCGAGGTGTCCGTGGCAAAGTTCTTCGCCATGGAAATTTCCTTGATCACACTCTGCCCCGCCGCCATCTTCGCCGCTTGCCGGTAAGTAAACTCGCGTGAGACTTCCAGCGCCGTCGCCATCTCGGCGAGGCGATGCTTGATTACCTGAAACTTGCCGATCGGCTTGCCAAACGCTTCGCGCTCGCGCGCCCACTTCAGGCTTTGCTCCAGTGCAAGCTGTGAGGTCATGTTGGCCATCAGCGCCAACGCCAGCCGTTCGCTCTGGAAATTGCCCATGATGCAGGCGAAGCCCATGTTCTCGGCGCCGATCAGGTTTCCTGCAGGCACGCGGCAATCGTCGAAGAACAACTCAGCCGTGTCCGACGCCCACCAACCCATTTTTTTCAACTGCCGGCCAACGGTGAAGCCCGGCGTACCCTTCTCGATCAGCAGCAGACTGATGCCGCCAAACCCCGGCGCACCGGTGCGTACCGCGACGGTGTAGAAATCGGCGCGCACGCCACTGGTGATAAAGGTTTTACTGCCGCTGACGCGATAGACATCGCCGTCACGCACGGCGCGGGTTTGCAGGTTGGCGACGTCGGAGCCGCCGCCGGGTTCGGTGACGGCCAGGGCACTGATCTTTTCGCCGCTGAGCACTTGCGGCACAACGTGATCACGCACCTCGGGACGGGCCCATTTGACGATCGGTGGCAGGCCGATATCCAGCGATCCCAGCCCCGCTACCAGGCCGCCAGAGCCGCAGCGCATCAACTCCTCACTGGCGGCGACCTTGGCGAACAGATCGCCTGCATGGCTGCCTCCCAGCGCTTCCGGATAACCGATGCCGAGGATGCCTGCCGCGCCAGCCTTCAGGTACAGCTCACGGGGAAAGCTTTCGGCTTCTTCCCACTGATCGATGTCCGGCAGGATCTCGCGTTCGACGAAACGTCTGACGCTGTCGCGGACCAATTGGTGGCTGGGGTCGAAGTATTCCTGAAAGGCAGGCATGGGCGAGCTCCACGGAAAGGTTCGCCGAACTTAACCGAGCGCTTGCTTGGTTTTCAACTCAATTGTGTGAATCAGCCAAACCGAGTCGCCCCATTCGCGAGCAAGCTCGCTCCCACAGGGGATTTGTGAATGACACAAAACCAATGTGGGAGCGAGCTTGCTCGCGAAGGCGTCAGCTCAGACACTGCAAATTCAGAGAGAAATCGGTTTACGCCCGGCAAACGAATGCGCCAGCGTGCCGCCATCGACCAGTTCCAGTTCACCACCCAACGGCACGCCGTGGGCAATCCGCGAGGCGATCAGGCCTTTGTTGCTCAACAGCTGAGCAATGTAATGCGCCGTCGCCTCACCTTCCACGGTCGGGTTGGTCGCGAGGATGACTTCGGTAAACGTGCCCGCCTCTTCGATCCGCGTCATCAACTGCGGAATGCCGATCGCCTCAGGCCCCAGGCCATCGAGCGGCGACAAATGCCCCTTGAGCACAAAGTAGCGGCCACGGAAACCGGTCTGCTCGACCGCATACACATCCATCGGCCCTTCCACCACGCACAGCAACGTATCGTCACGGCGGGTATCGGCGCATTGCGGGCACAGATCGTCTTCGGTCAGCGTGCGGCACTGACGGCAGTGACCGACCCCTTCCATGGCCTGGCTGAGGGCCTGGGCCAGGCGCAAGCCGCCGCTGCGGTCACGCTCGAGCATCTGCAACGCCATGCGCTGGGCGGTTTTCTGCCCCACGCCCGGCAAAGTGCGCAAGGCGTCGATCAGTTGGCGAATCAAAGGGCTGAAGCTCATGGGTAAAAAGTCCGACAAAACAACGAGACGCGGTTTATACCCGCGCCTCTGGCCAGCGTCAAATACTCAGTCCTGGGCGACCTTCACCACCAGTTTGCCGAAGTTGCGCCCTTCCAGCAGACCGATAAACGCCTCGGGCGCCTGCTCTAGGCCTTCGACCACGTCCTCGCGGAATTTCACCTTGCCATCGCGTACCCACGGCACCATGTGGCTGATGAACTCCGGCTGACGATCACCGTAATCGTCGAACACGATGAAGCCCTGAATCCGCACGCGCTTGGTCAGCAGCGTGCGTTGCAGCATCGGCAGGCGATCCGGGCCTTTTGGCGCTTCGGAGGCGTTGTAACCAGCGATCAGACCGCACAACGGAATGCGCGCCTTGGGATTGAGCAGCGGCACCACGGCATCGAATACATGACCACCGACGTTCTCGTAATAGATGTCGATGCCGTTGGGGCAGGCCTTGGCCAGTTGCTCGGCGAAGTCGGCGGCTTTGTGATCGATGCAGGCATCGAAACCCAGCTCTTCGACCACGTACTTGCACTTCTCGGCACCGCCGGCCACGCCGACCGAGCGCAGGCCTTTGATCTTTGCCACTTGCCCGACCACCGAGCCGACCGCGCCGGACGCAGCCGCCACCACCAGCGTTTCGCCTTCTTTCGGCTGACCGATGTCCATCAGCCCCATGTACGCGGTCATGCCGGGCATGCCCAACACACCCAGCGCCATCGACGGGCTCGGCAACCCGGCAGGGATCGGGATGATGTCACGGCCATCGCTGATGCTGTGGCTCTGCCAACCGGTCGCGCCGACCACCAGATCGCCTTTATGGAATTTCGGATGACGTGAATCCTCGACACGGCTGACCGCGCCGCCGGTCATCACTTCACCGATTTGTACCGGCGCGGCGTAAGAGGGTGCGTCGCTCATGCGCCCGCGCATGTAGGGATCGAGGGACAGGTACAGGGTTTTCAACAATACCTGACCGTCCTGCAGATCCGGCAAGGCTTCGCGTTCGAGGCGGAAGTTTTCCGGGGTCGGCGCGCCAACCGGACGCGAGGCGAGGACGAAGCGTTGGTTGAGGGTAAGAGAGTCGGACATGTCAGCGTCTCCTGTGAAGGGTTAATTCAGCGGGTATAGGGAGCAGACCGTTGAGCCATTTGGGCGTTCGATGTTTATTCCGGTGGACCGAGGTGAGTTGATCGTTCCCATGCTCCGCGTGGGAATGCCGCAACGGACGCTCCGCGTTCGGCTCTGGACTTGGAACGCGGAGCGTCCCGGGCTGCATTCCCACGCAGAGCGTGGGAACGATCGGTCAGAAACAAAAATGCCAGGCGCAATGCCTGGCATTTTGTGTAGCTCATCTGCCGCCGGTTGGCGAATCAGAATGGCAGTTTCATACCGGCCGGCAGGTTCATGCCAGCGGTCATGTTGCCCATTTTGTCCTGGCTGTTCTTTTCGATCTTGCGCACTGCGTCGTTGACGGCGGAGGCGATGACCGCTTCCAGCATTTCTTTGTCATCTTCGCTCATGCCTTCAACCAGGCTTGGGTCGATGCTCACGCTTTTGACGTCGTGACGACCGGTCATCACCACGGTGACCATATCGCCGCCGGCCTTACCGGTGACTTCGGCGTTGGCCAGTTCTTCCTGCATCTTGGCCATTTTTTCCTGCATCTGCTGTGCCTGCTTCATCAGGCCGGCCATGCCACCTTTCATCATGGGAATCACCTCAAAAGTACTTGGATCAAAACAGCGCCCGGCCAGCGCGGCCGGGCACCTTCAGTTATTAGCCTTGGGCGACCAAGGCATCGACAGGTTCAATAGTATCGTGTCGCACCACCGCGCCGAACTGCTGAACCATTTGCTGGATGAACGGATCGCCGTGAATCGACTCCTCCGCCTCGCGCTGACGGTTGGCACGCCGACGGGACGCGGCCTGGGCCGGGGTTTCCTGCTCGGGCTTGATCAGCTCGATGGTCAGGCTCAATGTGCGACCGTGGAACTGGTTCAGCGCATCGTTGAGACGACGCTGCTGCGTGGCGTTGAAGAGTGCGCTGTGCGCCGGGTCGAGGTGCATCAGCCAATGGTCGCCATCGACGGCGATCAATGTGCAGTTGGCGGCGATGCTGCCGGTCATGCCGGAGATCGGCAGTTTCGGGAACAATTCCAGCCACTGCAACGCCAGACCTGTGGCCGGCGCCGCAGCCGGCTCTGGCTCGGGCTCCGGGGCAGGCTCGGCGGCGTGCTCACTGGCCAGTTCGTCGAGGTAGCTGTAGGCCGAATCGATGTCCGGCTCGATGTAATCCTCATCCAGCGGCGGCTCGTCGTCCAGGTCCATGCCCGGGGTGGCGACATCGACGTCAGCGACCGACGGTTCGGGAATCGGCGCGGCGGCCCACTCAGGCGCCTCCGGAACGACGCTGTCCGGGGTCGGCAGCGGCATCGGCGGCAACTCGGGTTGCTCGGCGGTGGTTTCCAGTACCGGTTCGACGGCGGGTTGCTGTGCAGGTTCGGGGTCGGCCTCGGGTTCCACCGGGTCATTCCACGGCAGGTCGACGACTTCTTCAGCGACGAGAGGCGCTGGCTCAGGTTCTGGCGCGGCAACAGGAGCAACCGGCGCCGGCTCGGGAGCCGGTGCAGGTGCAGCCACTGGCGCAGGCGCAGGCGCTACAGCAGGCGTCGGCGCAACAGCCGCAGCGACTACCGGCGCAGGTTTAGGCGCGGCAGCCACGGAGTTTGCGGAATCAACTGTGGCCTGGCTGATCCCCACTGGCTTTAGCGGTTGCCTCGGTGCGTCTGCGGTATCTGCCGGCCGGAAGGCCAGCATCCGCAGCAGGACCATTTCGAAGCCACCACGCGGGTCCGGCGCCAGCGGTAAATCGCGGCGGCCGATCAGGCCCATCTGGTAATAGAACTGCACGTCTTCGGCCGGCAAGGCCTGCGCCAGTGCCAACACGCGATCGCGGTCGCCATGGCCATTGTCGACGCCTTCCGGCAGCGCCTGGGCGATGGCCACGCGGTGCAGCACATTAAGAATTTCCGAGAGCACGCCATTCCAGTCCGGGCCTTGTTCGGCCAGGTGACGCACGGCTTCGAGCAACGCTTTGGCGTCGCCTTCGATCAACGAATGCAGGACGTCATAGACCTGACCGTGATCCAGCGTGCCGAGCATCGCTCGCACGTCGGTAGCGAGAACCTTGCCTTCACCGAAAGCAATCGCCTGGTCGGTGAGGCTCATGGCATCACGCATCGAACCGTCAGCGGCGCGACCGAGCAACCACAGGGCATCGTCTTCAAACGGCACGTTTTCGGCAGTGAGAACGTGGGTCAAATGCTCGACCACACGCTCCGGCGTCATGTTCTTCAGCGAGAACTGCAGGCAGCGCGACAAAATCGTTGCCGGAAGTTTCTGCGGATCAGTGGTCGCCAGGATGAACTTAACGTACGGCGGCGGCTCTTCGAGGGTTTTCAGCAGCGCATTGAAGGAATGGCTGGAGAGCATGTGCACTTCGTCGATCAGGTAGACCTTGAAGCGCCCACGGCTTGGCGCGTACTGCACGTTGTCGAGCAGTTCGCGGGTGTCTTCGACCTTGGTGCGGCTCGCGGCGTCGATCTCGATCAGGTCGACGAAGCGCCCCTCATCGATTTCACGGCACACCGAACACTCGCCGCACGGGCTGGAAGTGATACCTGTCTCACAGTTCAGGCATTTGGCAATGATCCGCGCAATCGTGGTTTTACCCACCCCGCGCGTACCGGTGAACAGGTACGCGTGGTGCAGCCGCTGGCTGTCCAAGGCATTGATCAGAGCTTTGAGCACATGGGTCTGGCCGACCATTTCGCGGAACGAGCGCGGACGCCATTTACGTGCAAGAACCTGATAACTCATCGAAAACCGTCGCAGCGAAGGAAGCAGAAGCGGCTAATGCTAGCGGAGCAAGGGCAAAATTGCATCCGGTGTCCTCGTCTAATATGGCTAAGCTGCATGAGCAGAGGCTTTTATCGGCTGGGGATCGGGAATTACCGGAGCGTTTATGCGGTGGGCCTTAGGGGCGTTGCTGGGAATCAGCCTGAACGTGACGGCAGCGGAAAACCCGTTGCGCTTCGCCATGCCCGACAGCTGGGCAATGCCGATGGTGCAATTCGAACGCGGCCGACCGACCCAAGGCATTCTCTACGACCTGATGCTCAGCCTGGCCACGCAGGTCGGTGTACCGGCCGAGTTTCACGTCCTGCCCCGCGCCCGCGTGCAGACCGCCATGGAACACGGCGAGATCGACGTGCGCTGCTATGCCGCACAGTCATGGCTGCCAAATCAGTCGGGGGATTACATCTGGAGTCTGCCGTTGTTCTTCCAGCGCGATCTGCTGATCAGCCGCAAAGATCAACCTGCCAGTGTCGTCCCCGCGCATTTGCCCCGCCAATCCATCGGCACCGTTCTGGGCTACACCTACCCGACTCTGCAACCACTGTTCGATGACGATCGATTGCAACGCGAAGATGCGCGCAATCAGGAGCAGGTGCTGGAGAAACTGCTGGCCGGGCGTTATCGGTATGCGGTGAGCAATCAGTGGACGCTGGACTGGTTTAACCAGCGCCTGCTCCCTGAGCAACAGTTGCAGGGGGTGGCGGTTTTACAGGAGCAGAAGGTCGGTTGTTACGTGAGGAATGATCCGAAGGTACCGGTGCAGCGAATATTGCGCACGTTGTTGCGGATGAAAATGTCGGGGGAGATTGATGAGATTATCCGGCTCTATACCGGGTCCTCTGAAGCCACCCCATAACCCCTGTAGGAGTGAGCCTGCTCGCGAAAGCGGTGTCTCAGTCAACTCATCTCTGGCAGGTCTGACGCCTTCGCGAGCAGGCTCGCTCCCACAGTTAACTCAGGGCACTGGCCAAATCGCAGACACAAAAAAACCGCAGTGGGCGAAACCCATGCAGTTCTGTTTGAAGCGTTCGATTGTTCGTTAAGGTGGTAACCCCACCAGCCACACCCCGGCACACAATGTTCCCGCTGTGGCTGCTGCCTTCCGGCTCTGACCAGGTTCACGGGTAATCGTTGCGGGGGGACCGATGGGGTCACCATAACGATGCTTGCCTGTCGGCGAGCCGCGCCATTGTACCTATCTGAGACGAAGTTACAACCGTTGGTTGCAGATTAAAAATATGAACGGGTTCAAGGACATAAAGATCGCAGCCTGCGGCAGCGCCTACAGGGTCAGAACCTCATCCGCCCTGCCGCCCGCCTGCTGGATCACCAGATGAATGAAGTGCAGTTTGGCAATCGCTGGCGCCGGCAGCACGAACGGGTAGAAATCCGGCTGGCCCATGCTCCGTGACAGCTCATTGAGCATGCCCGCCAGTTCGATCCACGCGTTGACGAATGACAGGAACGCCTCGCCACCGGGATGCTCCGGGTCGTACAGCGTGCTGGGCGGAAACGGCTGGTAGTCGAAATCCATTTCCCGCGCGCTCATGCCAAAACCCAGCGCGGTGTCCACCGCATCCATCATGTGCAGGTAGTGCGCCCAGGTTTCCGCCCAGTCTTCCCACGGGTGCATGGTTGCGTAGGCGCTGACGTAGTGCTGCGGCCAGTCCTGAGGTGCGCCTTGTTGATAGTGACGATCAAGCGCTTCGGCGTAACTGGCGCGTTCGTCGCCGAACAGGCTGCGGAACGAGCCGAGCCAGGGGCCGTTGGCGATCAGGCGATCCCAGTAATAGTGGCCAACCTCATGGCGAAAATGCCCGAGCAGTGTGCGATAGGGTTCATGCATCGCCGCCCTCACCTGCTCGCGGTGGGCGTCGTCGGCTTCTTTGATGTCGAGGGTGATCAGGCCATTGGCGTGGCCGGTCATCGGTGCGTTGCCTTCGAGGTCGACGCCGATGAAGTCGAAGGCCAGCCCAGTGTCTTCATCCACGGTTTTCGGGATGACTTGCAGGCCGAGGGTGATCAGTTGCGCAACGAGGCGACGCTTGGCGATTTCGACTTTGCGCCAGCGCTCAGGGTTGTCCGGGGCGGACAGGTCGGGGATGGTGCGGTTGAGGCTGCAGGCGATGCACAGGCTGTCGTGATCGTTGGCCGGCAGCAGCCAGTTGCACGCGGCGGCTGTGTCGAGGTTGGCGCAGCGGCGGAACAGGCCGGCCTCGGGGTCGGCATCGAGCGTCCAGGTGCCCTCATACGGCCCCGGCTGCAGCGAGGTCAGGCGACTTTCTTCGGCTTGATAACCAAGCAATGCGTTGCAGGCCAGGCACTGGCTATTGCGAAAGAACAGCGACTGGCCGCAGCGGCACGGCCAGACTTTGCTGTTGCGTGAGGATTCGCCCATGAACGGCGCGATGATGCGGGAACTGAGCTGCTCGAAAAAGCGGTGCATGGCGATCTCTCCCTAGGGCTTGCCAAGACTAGATCATTCCCGTGACAACATCGTTCCCGCGCTTTGCTGATCGTTCCAACGCTCTGCGTGGGAATGCATCCAGTGACGCTCTGCGTCACAGCGGACGCGGAGCGTCCGGAGCGGCATTCCCACGCGGGAGCGTGGGAACGATCAATCTTAAACGGCGACGCCGTGAGTTTTGAGGAAGGCGATGAAGGTTTCTYCGTCCATCACTTTCACGCCCAGCTCATTGGCCTTGGTCAGTTTGGAACCAGCGCCGGGGCCTGCGACCACACAATGAGTCTTCGCCGACACGGAACCGGCAACCTTGGCGCCAAGGCTTTCCAAGTGCTCCTTGGCGACATCACGGCTCATCAGCTCAACCTTGCCGGTCAGCACCCAGGTCTCGTCGGACAGCGGCAAGCCCTCAACAACCTTCTTCTCGCTCTGCCAGTGCATGCCGAAATCACGCAGTTGCTTTTCGGATGCCTCAGCCAGTTGCCGGTTCTCAGGCAGCGCAAAAAACTCGCGAACCGAATTGGCCTGTTTCTCCGGCAAGGCCTGACGCATGTCCAGCCAGTCAGCATTCATCACCGCTTCCAGCGAACCGAACTTGTCCGCCAGCTTCTGCGCGCCACCGGGGCCGACCGAAGGAATGTGCAGCTTGTCGAGAAAGCCACCCAACGTAGTGCTGGCCGCGAACTCGGCGCCCAACTCACCCTGATCCTGAATCTGCAAACCATGGCCGAGCAACTCGATGATCACCTGCTGGTTATGCGCATCTTCAAAGAAGCTGTGAATCTCGTGCGCCACTTCCAGCCCCACATCCGGCAGATAGGTCAGCACTTGCGGCAGCGCCTGCTGCACGCGCTCCAGCGAACCCAGCGAGCGCGCCAGGACCTTGGCAGTCTCCTCGCCGACATCAGGGATACCCAGTGCATAGATAAAACGCGCCAGCCCCGGTTTCTTGCTGTCTTCGATGGCCGCCAGCAGTTTGTTGCTCGATACCTCGGCAAAACCTTCCAGATCGACGATGTCATCGAACTTCAGCGCATACAGATCGGCCGGCGAACTGACCAGACCTTCATCGACCAGTTGCTCAACGCTTTTGTCGCCCAAGCCTTCGATGTCCATCGCCCGACGCGAGACGAAGTGAATGATCGCCTGCTTCAGTTGCGCGCCACAGGCTAGTCGGCCCACGCAGCGATACACCGCGCCTTCGCTGACGGTTTCCTTGCCTTTGCTGCGCTTGATCAGTTGCGTGCGCTCGACGTGCGAACCGCACACCGGGCAGCTCTCGGGAATCTGCACCGCGCGCGCATTTTCGGGACGGCGATCCATGACCACTTGCACCACCTGCGGAATCACATCACCGGCGCGGCGGATGATCACGGTGTCGCCGACCATCAGGCCCAGACGCGCGACTTCATCCATGTTGTGCAGCGTAGCGTTGGCCACAGTGACGCCGGCGACCTTGACCGGTTTCAAACGAGCGACCGGGGTGACAGCACCGGTACGACCGACTTGAAACTCGACGTCGAGCAGCTCGGTGAGTTCTTCCATAGCCGGGAATTTGTGCGCGATCGCCCAACGCGGTTCGCGGGCGCGGAAGCCCAGTTCGCGTTGATCGGCAATGCTGTTGACCTTGAACACCACGCCGTCGATTTCATAGGTCAGCGAGTTACGGCGCGCGCCGATGTCGCGGTAGTAATCGAGACATTCGCCGATGCCCTTGGCCAGCTTCAGTTCGTGACTGATCGGCATACCCCACTTCTGCAACTGCTTGAGGTTGCCGATGTGGGTGTCGGAAATATCGTGGGAGACCTGACCGATGCCGTAGCAGCAGAATTCCAGCGGACGGTTGGCGGTGATCTTTGAATCAAGCTGACGCAAGCTGCCAGCGGCAGCGTTGCGCGGGTTGGCGAAAGTCTTGCCGCCGACTTCCAGTTGCGAGGCGTTGAGGCGCTCGAAACCGGCCTTGGACATGAACACTTCGCCGCGCACTTCCAGCGTCGCCGGCCAGCCTTCGCCGTGCAGTTTCAGGGGAATGTTGCGCACGGTGCGCACGTTGACGCTGATGTCTTCGCCAGTGGTGCCGTCGCCGCGCGTGGCGCCGCGTACCAGCACGCCGTCCTGATAAAGCAGACTGACCGCCAGGCCATCAAGTTTCGGCTCGCAGCTGTACTCCACCGCCGCACCGCCACCGAACAGATCGCCGGCCGGCAGGTCCAGACCTTCGGTCACCCGGCGATCAAATTCGCGCATGTCGGTTTCTTCGAAGGCGTTGCCGAGGCTGAGCATCGGCACTTCGTGACGCACCTGGGTGAACGCGGTCAGCGCCACGCTGCCGACGCGCTGGGTCGGCGAGTCGCTGGTGATCAGTTCCGGGTTGGCCGCTTCCAGCGCTTTGAGCTCGTGGAACAACCGGTCGTACTCGGCATCCGGAATGCTCGGCTCGTCGAGGACGTGGTAACGGTAGTTGTGCTGATCGAGTTCAGCGCGTAGCTCGAGAATGCGGTTTTTGGCGGCGGTCATGGGTGTTCTCTCATAAAGCAAAAGAGCAGCCGAGGCTGCTCAATCTATATTGCCGACTGCCTCTTGTGCCGAGGCAATCTTTTCAATCAACGCTTCTGGGTCAAGGCGCGACGTTCGAATTCGACGATGCGCTGACGGTAGTGTTCGATGGTCTGCGCGGTCAGGACGCTGCGCTGGTCATCTTTCAGTTCGCCGTTCAATTCCTGCGACAGCTTGCGGGCTGCAGCCACCATCACGTCGAAAGCTTGCTTCGGATGACGCGGGCCTGGCAGGCCGAGGAAGAAGCTTACCGCCGGGGTACTGAAATGGTCGATGTCGTCCAGATCAAAGATGCCCGGCTTGACCGCGTTGGCCATGGAGAACAGCACTTCACCATTGCCAGCCATGCTTTCGTGACGGTGGAAAATATCCATCTCGCCGAAACGCAGACCGCTTTCGAGAATGTTCTGCAACAGCGCCGGGCCTTTGAAGCCAGCGGCATCACGGCAGATCACGCTGATGACCAATACTTCTTCAGCTTGCGGCTGATCCTTGTCGGCCATCGCCGGCGCGGGCTTGCTGTCTTCAACGAAATCGTTGTCACGGCTGCTGAAGCTCGGGCCGCCGTCCAGATCCAGATCGAGGTTCAGGTCGCCCTGCGCCGGACCGTTGCTGCCACGCTTGCCACGTTTCGAACCGGATTCGCGAGGCTCGCGTGCTTCGCGGGCCGGCATGCTCACCGACGGCAGATCGTGTTCGTCCAGTTGCGGCTCTTTGTGGGTGTCCAGCACGCGAGCCGGGCCCAACAGCTCAGCGCTGGTGTCCTCGTCCGGCAGGTTGGACAGACTTCGGTCAAGACGGAATTTCAGTTTTCCCTTGCCGCCGCGCATACGGCGCCAGCCATCGAAAAGAATACCGGCTATCACAATGATGCCGATGACGATCAGCCACTCGCGCAGACCGATTTCCATGTAATCCCGTGCCTCTATAAAAAATGCTGAAAAATAAGGGGTTTACATTGTGCAAACCGCTTTAAAACGTGGCGCCAACTCTATGTTCTGACAGGCGTTTTGCCCACGTATACGAAAAATTGACATTAAACTAGCACGACCAAAGACAACTTTACACCGTCTGTCTCATTTGGCTTGCGCGAATATGTCGATTGGCCAGCAAGTCGCAGTTGGTAAAAAAGTCCTACAGACCTGAATTACCTTTTCCGACACCACGCTGACTCAGGCGTCCACCATCGCCATCGCCTCCTCGACATCCACGGCTACCAGTCGCGAACAACCCGGTTCATGCATCGTTACGCCCATCAACTGCTCGGCCATTTCCATGGCGATCTTGTTGTGGGTGATATAGATGAACTGCACGGTCTGCGACATCTCTTTGACCAAGCGTGCGTAGCGTCCAACGTTAGCGTCATCCAGTGGCGCGTCAACCTCATCGAGCATGCAGAACGGCGCCGGGTTCAATTTGAAGATGGCAAAAACCAGTGCCAGTGCGGTCAGGGCTTTTTCCCCGCCGGAGAGCAAATGGATGGTGCTGTTCTTCTTCCCTGGCGGCTGCGCCATGATCGTTACCCCTGTATCGAGTAGATCTTCGCCCGTCAGTTCCAAATACGCGCGCCCGCCACCGAAAACTTTTGGAAAAAGTGCCTGTAAACCACCGTTGATCTGATCAAAGGTATCTTTGAAACGGTTACGGGTTTCCTTGTCGATCTTGCGGATTACGTTTTCCAGGGTCTCCAGTGCTTCGACCAGATCGGCGTCCTGGGCATCCAGATACCGTTTACGCTCAGACTGTTGCGTGTATTCATCGATGGCCGCGAGGTTGATCGCACCCAGGCGCTGAATCCGCGCGTTGATGCGTTCGAGTTCTTCTTCGGCTTCGCGTTCACTGGCTTGCGCGGTTAATGTCGCGAGCACGCCGTTAAGATCGTAGCCGTCTTCCAGCAACTGATCCTGCAAAGCCTTGCGGCGCACGGTCAGGGCTTGCCATTCCATGCGTTGCTGTTCGAGCTGGCCGCGAATCAACTGCGATTGCTGCTCGGCCTGAGTCCGGCGCTTTTCCGCGTCGCGCAATTCGCGATCGGCATCTTCCAAAGCGATCTGCGCGGTCTTCAGTTCTTCATCGACGGTCATGCGCTTGTCGAGCAGTTCTTCGAGTTTCAGGCGCAGCTCTTCCAGCGGTGCCTCGCCCTCCTCCAGATTCAGACTCAACTGTTCGCGCTTTTCAGTCAGGCGCTCGGCCTGCATTTCCAGACGTTCCAGCGCCTGACGCGTGGAGTCATGCTGCGCGCGCAAAGAGCCAAGACGCACGGCCAATTGATGGGCGTGATCCTTGTGCTGCCGCGCCTCCTGGCGCACGCGGTCAAGGCGCTCGCGCAGGCTGTCGCGCTGGGCCAGCAGCAATTCACGCTGCTCGGTGTCCAGCGCCATGGCATCCAGCGCTTCCTGCAATTGCATGCGCGCTTCGCCGATCTGTTCATGCTCGAGTTCGCGTTGTTCGCCCAGTTCGACCAGCTCTTCATCGAGACGGGTACGACGCAGAGTCAACTGTTCGGCCTTGGCTTTGCCAGCGGACAGCTGTGCTTTCAATTCGCCTTGCTGACGCGCTTCGTCTTGCAGCAAACGGCGCAAATGTTCGCGGCCGTTTTCCTGCTGACGCTGTTGCGCACGCAGGGTTTGCAGACGGGTTTCCATGGCCTCGACCGTGGCTTCTTTTTCTTCACGTTCGAGGTGCAGCGCTTCGATTTCCTGGCCACGGGCGAGCATGCCGCTTTCCGCTTCGCTGGCCCGGCGCACGCGCAGGAAGTGCCGACCGACCCAGTAACCGTCGCGGCTGATCAAGCTCTCGCCGGCGCTCAATTGCCCGCGCAAGGCCAAGGCTTGCTCGAGGCTGTCGACCGGCTTGACCTGACCGAGCCACGGCGACAGATCGATCTGCGCATCAACCTTGTCGAGCAAGCTGCCGGCCACGCGCACGCCATCGCTGGCAGGGCTGAGCAGGCGCAGATCGCCCTGAGTAAAACCGGACAAATCGAAGCCGCTGAAGTCGTCGACCAGCACCGCTTGCAGATCGGCGCCGAGCACGGTTTCCACCGCCAGCTCCCAACCGGCCTCGACCTTCAAGCCCTCGGCCAGACGCGGGCGCTCGGCGAGGTTGTGTTCTTTCAGCCATTCGGCAGTGCCGGTGCCCGGGTCGAGCGCGGCTTGCTGCAAGGCTTCGAGGGACGCGAGGCGACCGTTAAGTCGCTGCAAATCGCCCTGCGCCTGTTGTTGCGCGGTCAGCGCCTGCTGCAATTCCTGCCGCAGTTGTTCGAGTTTTTCGACCTGCGCTTCTTCGCTGGTCTGCAAATCTTCGAGGGTCGCTTCGGACTCGGCGAGCTGCTCGTTGAGTTCCATGATCGCCGCGTCTTCCGGGTCAGCCGAGAGCAGCGCGCGCTCTTCGCCGAGACGCTTTTGCCGGTCGGCCAGACGCTCCATGCTGGTTTCCAGCTGCTGGATGCGCGACTGCTGCACTTCAGCCTGACGGCGCGGTTCGGCGGCGGTCAGGTTGAAGGCGTCCCACTGCTCCTGCCAGCCGTGCATGACCGATTCGGAATCCTCCAGTGCAGCGGCGGCTTCTTCGGCGGCAGCGCTGGTGACTTCCTGCTCGGGGGTGAGCATGTCCAGCTCTTCGCCGAGGGTCAGCAGCAACGTGCGGTCGTGGCCCAGGTGTGATTCGGTTTCGAGGCGTGCGCGCTCGGCTTCTTTCAAGTCGTCCTGCAACTGCCGCAAGCGTTGCTGGCCGTGCTGGATGCTTTGCTCGACGCGGGCGATATCGCCGCCGACCGAATAGAAGCGTCCCTGCACCAGATTGAAGCGTTCGGACAGGTCATGGTGACCATCACGCAGACGCTCAATGGCCGCGTCAGCATTACGCTGCTCGGCGACCAGCGCTTCGAAACTGATTTCCTGGGTGCCGATGATCGACTCGCGCTGGCCGACCTGTTCGTTGAGATCCTGCCAGCGCAGGGCCGACAGTTGTGCCTTGAGCTGACGCTCCTCGGCTTTGAATTCCTGATACTTCTTCGCCGCTTCGGCCTGGCGGTGCAGGCGCTCGAGTTGACGCTCGAGCTCTTCGCGCAGGTCAGTCAGACGCGCGAGGTTTTCGTGGGTGCGACGGATGCGGTTTTCGGTCTCACGCCGGCGCTCCTTGTACTTGGAGATGCCGGCGGCTTCTTCGATAAAGTTGCGCAGGTCTTCGGGCTTGGACTCGATCAGCTTGGAGATCATCCCCTGCTCGATGATCGAGTAACTGCGCGGGCCCAGACCGGTGCCGAGGAAGATATCGGTGATGTCGCGACGCCGGCATTTGGTGCCGTTGAGGTAATACGTGGTCTGGCTGTCGCGGGTGACTTTACGGCGGATGGAAATCTCGGCGTAGGCGGCGTACTCGCCCAGCAGCGTGCCGTCGGAGTTGTCGAAAACCAGTTCGATACTGGCCTGACTCACCGGTTTGCGGCTGGTCGAGCCGTTGAAGATGACGTCGGTCATCGACTCGCCACGGAGGTTCTTCGCCGAACTCTCGCCCATCACCCAGCGTACGGCGTCGATGATGTTCGACTTGCCGCAACCGTTCGGCCCGACGACCGCCGCCATGTTACTGGGGAAGTTCACCGTGGTCGGGTCGACGAAGGATTTGAATCCCGCCAGTTTGATGCACTTGAGCCGCACGCTTAGGCAACCGTCAGGGCGGAAACCACCAGATCGCAGCTGCGCTGGGCGTAAGCCGTCAGCACGATGCGGATCTGCGGCAAATCACGGGCGAGCACGGCGGCGAGCAGGCGTTCGAACAGTTCGAGGAACTCGCTCATTGAAGCCTTGCGCTGTTCGAGGGCGAGGAAGTACGCACGGCTCATCGCCGGTTGCAGGTTCTCGACGGTCTCTTGCAGGTACGGGTTGTTGGCGAACGGATAGGCAGCGCGCATTACGGCGAAGCTGTCGTCGACAAAGCTGCGGATATCCTGACGCTCGTAGCTGGCGGTCAGGCGCTGCTGGATCTGCACGAACGGCGCCATGTCCGACTGCACTTGCCAGCCATTGGCCACCGCGTTGCCGAGCAGAATGTACAGCTCGCTCATCAATGTGCACAGGCTCTGCACCTTGTGCGGCGTCAACTCGGTGACGTGCGCACCACGGCGCGGCAGGATCGCGATCAGGTGGCGGCGCTCAAGGATCAGCAAGGCTTCACGGACCGAACCGCGGCTGACATTCAGTGCCAGCGTGACCTTCTGTTCCTGGATGCGCTCTCCCGGCTTCATTTCGCCACGAATGATGCGTTCGGCGAGGTGGTGAGCGATTTGCTCGGCGAGGCTGTCCGGCGCCTTGAACGTCATGGTTGTCCTTCAAACTCTATCGATCTGCACAAGCGGCGCAGTGTAGCGCAAATGCAGGCTCATGGCGGAGTGCCCACTCAGCGGTTTTTGGCACGATTCCCGCAAAAAAGCAGGGGATCCAATGAGGGTCAATACTGAATAGACACGTTGTTGATCGACGAAATGCTTTTTCCTGACCTTTAAGTCAGAAAACCATTGACCGAAAAGTCAGACCTGCTAAATTCGGTTCACGTCGGTTAACAACAATAATGAGTCTGCGAGGCCTTCCGTGATCCAGTTTTTACTTAACCAGGAACTCCGTAGCGAGCACGCCCTGGACCCGAATCTGACTGTGCTCAATTACCTGCGTGAACACGTCGGCAAATCCGGCACCAAAGAAGGTTGCGCCAGCGGTGACTGCGGCGCCTGCACCGTAGTAGTCGGCGAGTTGCAAACGGATGACGCTGGCCGCGAACACATTCGCTATCGCAGCCTCAACTCGTGCCTGACGTTCGTGTCGTCGCTGCACGGCAAACAACTGATCAGCGTCGAAGACCTCAAACACAAAGGCGAACTGCACAGCGTGCAGAAAGCCATGGTCGAGTGCCACGGCTCGCAGTGCGGTTTCTGCACCCCCGGTTTCGTCATGTCGCTGTTCGCCCTGCAAAAGAACAGTGATGCACCGGATCACGCCAAGGCCCACGAAGCGCTGGCCGGCAACCTCTGCCGTTGCACCGGCTACCGGCCTATTCTGGCCGCTGCCGAGCAATCCTGCTGCGGCAAGCAACCAGATCAGTTCGATGCCCGCGAAGCGGAGACCATTGCGCGCCTCAAAGCCATCGCACCGACCGATATCGGCGAACTCAACAGCGGCGACAAACGCTGCCTGGTGCCGCTGACCGTCGCTGATCTGGCCGATCTCTACGACGCTTACCCACAAGCGCGCCTGCTCGCTGGCGGCACTGATCTGGCGCTGGAAGTCACCCAATTCCACCGCACCCTGCCGGTGATGATCTACGTCGGCAACGTCGCGGAAATGAAGCGCATCGACACCTTCGAAGACCGCATCGAAATCGGCGCGGCCACCGCCCTCTCCGACTGCTACGAAGCGTTGAACGCCGAGTACCCGGACTTCGGCGAACTGCTGCACCGCTTCGCCTCGCTGCAAATCCGCAACCAGGGCACCCTCGGCGGCAACATCGGCAACGCCTCGCCGATCGGTGACTCGCCACCGCTGCTGATCGCCCTCGGCGCGCAGGTCGTGCTGTGCAAAGGCGAAACTCGCCGCACCTTGAACCTGGAAGATTACTTCATCGATTACAAAGTCACGGCCCGTCAGGAAAGTGAATTCATCGAGAAGATCATCGTCCCGCGCGCCAGCGCCGAGCAGCTGTTCCGCGCCTACAAGGTCTCCAAGCGTCTGGACGACGACATCTCTGCCGTCTGCGCCGCGTTCAACCTGCGCGTGGAAAACGGCGTGATCACCGATGCACGCATGGCTTTCGGCGGCATGGCCGCGATCCCGAAACGCGCCGCCCATTGTGAAGCCGCGCTGATCGGTGCGCCGTTCACCAACACGGTGGTCGAACGCGCCTGCGCCGCACTGGCCGAAGATTTCACCCCGCTGTCGGACTTCCGCGCCAGCAAGGAATATCGCCTGCTCAGCGCACAGAACCTGCTGCGCAAATACTTCATCGAACTGCAAACACCGCACATCGAGACTCGGGTGACCGCTTATGTCTAACCATCACGGCGTAGAAAAAACCCAGGCTGAACTGGCTGAACTGTTCGCCAAGGATCTGACCTCTGGCGTCGGCCGCAGCGTCAAGCACGACAGCGCCGCCAAGCACGTGTCCGGTGAAGCGCAGTACATCGATGATCGTTTGGAATTTCCCAACCAGTTGCACCTGTATGCACGCATGTCGGACCGCGCCCACGCGAAGATCATCAGCATCGACACCTCGCCGTGTTACGCCTTCGAAGGCGTGCGCATCGCCATCACCCACGAAGACGTGCCTGGCCTGAAAGACATCGGCCCGCTGATGCCAGGCGACCCGTTGCTGGCCATCGATGACGTGCAGTTCGTCGGTCAACCGGTGCTTGCGGTGGCCGCGAAGGATCTGGAAACCGCGCGCAAAGCCGCGATGGCGGCGATCATCGAATACGAAGATCTCGAACCTGTGCTCGACGTGGTCGAAGCCCTGCGCAAACGCCACTTCGTCCTCGACAGCCACACCCACCAGCGCGGCGATTCGGTTTCTGCGCTGGCAACCGCTGAACACCGCATCCAAGGAACGCTGCACATCGGCGGTCAGGAACACTTCTATCTGGAGACGCAAATCTCCTCAGTGATGCCGACCGAAGACGGCGGCATGATCGTCTACTGCTCGACGCAGAACCCGACCGAAGTACAGAAACTGGTTGCCGAAGTGCTCGACGTGTCGATGAACAAAATCGTTGTCGACATGCGCCGCATGGGCGGTGGTTTCGGTGGCAAGGAAACTCAAGCCGCCAGCCCGGCCTGCCTGTGCGCGGTGGTTGCGCACCTCACCGGCCAACCAACGAAGATGCGCCTGCCGCGCGTCGAAGACATGCTGATGACCGGTAAGCGTCACCCGTTCTACGTCGAGTACGACGTCGGCTTCGACAGCACCGGGCGCCTGCACGGGATCAACATGGACCTGGCCGGCAACTGCGGCTGCTCGCCGGACCTGTCCGCGTCGATCGTTGACCGGGCGATGTTTCACTCGGACAACTCGTACTACCTCGGCGATGCGACCATCAATGGTCACCGCTGCAAGACCAACACCGCGTCGAACACCGCTTACCGTGGTTTCGGTGGCCCACAAGGCATGGTCGCGATCGAAGAAGTGATGGACGCGATTGCCCGTCATTTGCAACTCGACCCACTCGCGGTGCGCAAGGCCAACTACTACGGCAAGACCGAACGCAACGTCACCCACTACTACCAGACCGTCGAGCACAACATGCTCGAAGAGATGACCGCCGAACTGGAAGAAAGCAGCCAGTACCACGAGCGCCGTGAAGCGATTCGTCGCTACAACGCCAACAGCCCGATCCTGAAAAAAGGTCTGGCGCTGACCCCGGTGAAGTTCGGCATTTCCTTCACCGCCAGTTTCTTGAACCAGGCCGGTGCGCTGATCCACATCTACACCGATGGCAGCATCCACCTGAACCATGGCGGCACCGAAATGGGTCAGGGCCTGAACACCAAAGTCGCGCAGGTCGTGGCCGAAGTGTTCCAGGTCGAAATCGACCGTGTGCAGATCACTGCGACCAACACCGACAAGGTGCCAAACACCTCGCCGACGGCAGCGTCCAGCGGCGCCGACTTGAACGGTAAAGCGGCGCAGAACGCGGCGGAAATCATCAAGAAACGCCTGATCGAATTCGCTGCGCGTCACTTCAAAGTCACTGAAGAAGACGTTGAATTCCACAACGGTCACGTGCGTGTTCGCGACCATATCCTGACCTTTGAAGCGCTGATCCAGCAGGCGTATTTCAATCAGGTTTCGCTGTCGAGCACTGGCTTCTACAAGACCCCGAAAATCTACTACGACCGCAGCCAGGCCCGTGGTCGTCCGTTCTACTACTTTGCCTTCGGCGCGGCGTGCTGCGAAGTGATCGTCGACACCCTGACCGGCGAGTACAAGATGCTGCGCACCGACATCCTTCACGACGTCGGCGCCTCGCTGAACCCGTCCATCGACATCGGTCAGGTCGAGGGTGGTTTCATTCAGGGCATGGGTTGGCTGACCATGGAAGAGCTGGTCTGGAACAACAAAGGCAAGCTGATGACCAACGGCCCGGCCAGCTACAAGATCCCGGCCGTGGCGGACATGCCGCTGGACCTGCGGGTGAAACTGGTGGAAAACCGCAAGAACCCGGAAGACACGGTGTTCCATTCCAAGGCTGTCGGCGAGCCGCCGTTCATGCTCGGGATTGCTTCGTGGTGCGCGATCAAGGATGCGGTGGCGAGCCTCGGTGACTACAAGCATCAGCCGCAGATCGATGCGCCTGCGACGCCGGAGCGGGTGTTGTGGGGGTGTGAGCAGATGCGTCAGTTGAAGGCTGTGAAAGCGGTCGAAGCTGAAACCGCGGTTGTTTGATGATCGTTCCCACGCTCTGCGTGGGAATGCAGCCCGCGACGCTCTGCGTCGCATCCTGAACAGCGGACGCGGAGCGTCCAGTGATGCATTCCCACGCAGAGCGTGGGAACGATCTGAGAGGTGTGTATGTACAACTGGATCGACGCCCTCGCCGACCTGCAGAACCAGGGTGAACCCTGCGTTCTAGTGACGATCATCGAAGAGCTCGGCTCGACGCCACGCAATGCCGGCTCGAAAATGGTCATCAGCGCTAATCAGAGTTTCGACACCATCGGTGGCGGGCATCTGGAATACAAAGCCATGCAGATCGCCCGCGAGATGCTCGCCAGCGGCAAGCAGGACACTCATCTGGAGCGCTTCAGCCTCGGCGCCAGCCTGGGCCAGTGCTGCGGCGGCGCCACCGTGTTGCTGTTCGAACCGATGGGCCAGGTGCAGGCGCAAATCGCCGTGTTCGGGGCCGGTCACGTTGGCCGCGCCTTGGTGCCGCTGCTCGCCAGCCTGCCCTGCCGGGTGCGCTGGATCGATTCGCGCGAGGCCGAATTCCCCGAACACATCCCCCACGGCGTGCGTAAAATCGTTTCCGAAGAGCCTGTGGATGAAATCGATGAGCTGCCCGCCGGCAGTTACTGCATCGTCATGACCCATAACCATCAGCTCGACCTTGAACTCACTGCCGCGATTCTCAAGCGCAACGACTTCGCCTACTTCGGCCTGATCGGCTCGAAGACCAAACGCGCGAAGTTCGAACACCGTTTGCGCGATCGCGGTTTCGACAGCGGCGTCGTGCAACGCATGCGCTGCCCGATGGGCATCGGCGAAGTCAAAGGCAAACTGCCTGTGGAAATCGCCATCTCCATCGCCGGCGAAATCATCGCCACCTACAACGCCAACTTCGGCCAGCAGACTGCCAGCGCCGAACCGATTGCCAAACTGCTGCCGCTTTCACGGCGCAGTCAGGCGACCAAACTCAAAGCCTCAAACTGATTAGAGAACCCTCATGCCTCTGACTCGCAAAGCCTACCGCGCCGCCATCCTGCACAGCATCGCCGACCCCGCCGAAGTCGGGATCGAAGCCTCCTACGAATATTTCGAGGACGGCCTGCTGGTGGTCGATGGCGGCAAGATCAGCGCCCTTGGCCACGCCAGTGATTTGCTGCCGACCCTGCCGGCGGACATCGAAATCGAGCATTACCAAGACGCGTTGATCACCCCGGGCTTCATCGACACCCACATTCACTTTCCACAAACCGGCATGGTCGGTGCCTACGGCGAGCAATTGCTCGACTGGCTGAACACCTACACCTTCACGTGCGAAAGCCAGTTCGGCGACAAGGCCCACGCCGACGAAGTCGCTGACATTTTCGTCAAGGAGCTGCTGCGCAACGGCACCACCACCGCACTGGTGTTTGGCAGCGTGCACCCGCAATCGGTGAACTCGTTATTCGAAGCGGCCGAGAAGCTCGACCTGCGCATGATCGCCGGCAAGGTGATGATGGACCGCAACGCCCCGGACTACCTGACCGACACCGCCGAATCGAGCTACGTCGAAAGCAAGGCGCTGATCGAACGCTGGCACGGCAAGGGCCGCCTGCACTACGCGGTCACCCCGCGCTTCGCGCCGACCAGCACCCCGGAGCAACTGACCCTCGCCGGCCAACTGCTGACCGAATACCCGGATCTGTACATGCAGACCCACATCAGCGAAAACCTCAAGGAAATCGAGTGGGTCAAGGAGCTGTTCCCGGAGCGCAAGGGCTATCTCGACGTTTACGATCACTACAAACTGCTCGGCGAGCGCTCGGTGTTCGCCCACGGCGTGCACCTGTGCGACGACGAATGCGCACGACTGGCGGAAACCGGTTCAGCGATCTCGTTCTGCCCGACCTCGAACTTCTTCTTGGGTAGCGGCTTGTTCAACCTGCCGATGGCCGAGAAGCACAAGCTCAATGTCGGTCTGGGCACTGACGTTGGCGGCGGCACCAGTTTCTCGCTGCTGCAAACGCTGAACGAAGCGTACAAAGTGATGCAACTGCAAGGTGCGCGCCTGAGCCCGTTCAAGTCGCTGTACCTGGCGACCTTGGGTGGCGCGCGGGCGCTGCGTCTGGAAGACAAGATCGGCAACCTGCAACCGGGTTCCGACGCTGACTTCCTGGTGCTCGATTACAACGCCACGCCGCTGCTGAGCTACCGTTTGAAGCAGGCCAACAACATTGCCGAGACGTTGTTTGTGTTGATGACGCTGGGCGATGACCGCACGGTGCAGCAGACGTATGCGGCGGGTGCTTTGGTGCATCAGCGCTAATTTCCCCCGCCCCATGATCGTTCCCACGCTCTGCGTGGGAATGCAGCCCGTGACGCTCCGCGTCACTGGACGCGGAGCGTCCCCAGAGGCATTCCCACGCAGAGCGTGGGAACGATCAGACAGGCACAAAAAATCCCCCGCAACTTTTCAGCTGCGGGGGATTTTTCTATTGGTCAGTCAGAGCTTGGCCGCAGGACGCCCCGGCTTCTTGGTCTGCAACAAATGCGAGAACACCGCATGCAGATCATCCGACGCGCCTTCCTCGTCGAGGTTGAGCTTGCTGTCGATGTGATCCATGTGATGCATCATCAGATTCACCGCCAACTCACCATCACGCTTCTCGATCGCGTCAATCAACTGGGTGTGTTCGTCGTACGAGCAGTGCGAGCGGTTGCCGCTTTCATACTGGGCAATGATCAGCGACGTCTGCGAAACCAGGCTGCGCTGAAAGCTGATCAACGGGGCGTTCATCGCCGCTTCCGCCAGCTTCAGGTGGAATTCGCCCGACAGACGAATACCGGCGCCGCGATCGCCACGGGAGAAGCTGTCGCGCTCGTCGTTGACCATCTGCCGCAGCTCGGCGATCTGCTCGGCGGTGGCGTGTTGCACCGCCAACTCAGTGATCGCGCGTTCGACCAGACGGCGTGCGAGAAACACCTGACGGGCTTCTTCAACGCTCGGGCTGGCAACCACGGCGCCACGGTTCGGCCGCAACAGCACCACGCCTTCATGGGCCAGACGCGAGAGCGCGCGGCGAATGATGGTGCGGCTGACCCCGAAGATTTCCCCCAGCGCTTCTTCGCTCAATTTTGTGCCGGGCGCCAGACGCTGTTCGAGGATGGCCTCGAAGATATGCGCGTAGACAATATCGTCCTGGGTTCCGCTGCGGCCGGCTTTGCCTGCTCGCGGTTGTTTCTTGAGGGGTTGCAACTGTTCGTTCATGGGCACTCGAGTCGGGAGAACTGCGGCGAATAGACCGTGACTGTAATACGGCACAGTAGGTCGCTGGCAAGTATCGCGTAAAAAACAGCGCGATTGTACACAATGGAAGGTGGCAACACGACTGTACGGCTGTTTGTGACTTCCGCTGTATTGCAACGATCCGTTACGTTTGAGTTTAGGCTTGATCGCAGAATCCGCTGGTCGACCACAATCCCCTGTGGGAGCGAGCCTGCTCGCGAAAGCCGTTTCACATTCAAAATGAATGTTGACTGACACWCCGCTTTCGCGAGCAGGCTCGCTCCCACAGGGGTTTGGCGTACAGGGGACATCTTCATTGGTATAAGGAACACCGCCGTCATGAACGACGCCACGCACACTCAACTGCGCCCACTGGCCGACACATCACCGTCGGCGATCGTCGCGGGATTCATCGCGATGATGACCGGCTATACCAGCTCGCTGGTGCTGATGTTCCAGGCCGGGCAAGCGGCGGGCCTGACCAGCGGGCAGATTTCTTCGTGGATCTGGGCGATCTCGATCGGTATGGCGGTCTGTTCGATTGGTTTGTCGCTGCGTTATCGCACGCCCATCACCATCGCCTGGTCGACACCGGGCGCAGCGTTACTGATCACCAGCCTCGGCGGCGTGAGCTATGGCGAGGCCATCGGCGCCTACATCACCTGCGCCGTGCTGGTGACGATCTGCGGCCTGACCGGCAGCTTCGAACGCCTGGTGAAAAAGATCCCCGCGTCGCTGGCGGCGGCATTGTTGGCAGGGATTCTGTTCAAGATCGGCAGTGAGATCTTCGTCGCCGCGCAGCACCGCACCGGGCTGGTGCTGGGGATGTTCTTCACTTATCTGCTGATCAAACGCCTGTCGCCGCGTTATGCCGTGCTCGCCGCGCTGCTGATCGGCAYCGCGCTGTCAGGCTTTATGGGTCTGCTCGACTTCAGCGGTTTTCATCTGGAAGTGGCGACACCGGTGTGGACCACCCCGCACTTCTCGCTGGCGGCGACCATCAGCATCGGCATTCCGCTGTTCGTAGTCGCGATGACCTCGCAGAACATGCCCGGGATCGCCGTGCTGCGCGCCGACGGTTACAACGTGCCGGCCTCACCGCTGATCACCACCACCGGTATTGCCTCGCTGCTGCTGGCGCCATTCGGCTCCCACGGCATCAACCTAGCAGCGATCAGCGCGGCGATCTGCACCGGGCCGCACGCCCACGAAGATCGCAACAAGCGCTACACCGCTGCGGTGTGGTGCGGGATTTTCTACGGGATTGCCGGGGTGTTCGGCGCCACGTTAGCGGCGTTGTTTGCCGCGCTGCCGAAGGAACTGGTGCTGTCGATTGCCGCGCTGGCGCTGTTCGGTTCGATCATCAATGGCTTGAGCATTGCCATGACCGAGGTGAAGGAGCGTGAGGCGGCGCTGATTACCTTTATGGTCACGGCGTCGGGGTTGACGTTGTTTTCCATTGGTTCGGCGTTTTGGGGGATTGTGGCGGGGGTTTTGACCTTGCTGATCCTCAATTGGCGCAAAGTTTAAGGCAAAAGATCAAAAGCCCCTCATCGGAACGCCGCCCGCCTATCCCTCTCCCGGAGGGAGAGGGGACTGACCGCGTTGTATGCGGGAATTTTAGCGACATGTGATCCCGAGTTGAACTCAGGCTTTGAAAAGCCCATAAATCGGCCCCCTCTCCTGGGGGAGAGGGCTGGGCGGGCGGCGTTCCGATGAGGGGTAGATTCACCGCCAAACCAAAACCGAACCCCCAACCACCAGACGAAAAAAAACGGCGACCCTCAGGTCGCCGTTTTTTTCAGTATCACTTAGCCGCGTTGATCGGCTTTTCCGGATACCAAACGTCCAGCAACGGGCTGACTTCATACTTGGTCAGCTCGGAGCGGGTTTTCAGCCAGGCTTCAACGGCAGCGCGCTGCTCTTCGTTGACCGAGCCACGCTTCTGCAGGCAAACCAGACCGAAGTCGTCGCCGCCCACATAACCCAGACCATTGGCTTCCATGGCTTCTTTGATGAAGGCTTCGAGGAAAGCGTCAATGGCTTCTTCGGACAAGTCTTCTTTGAAGTCCAGGTTCAGTTCGAAACCCAGCTCTTGAAATTCATCAACGCACAGTTTTTTGCGCAGACGCTGGGAACGGTTAGTCGCCATTGGAACAATCCTCTTAAGTATTAACGGCCGGCACTTTACCAGTTTAAGCCGCCGATTGCCCGACTCTCTGGCCCCTGAAGCCGACCGCCTGTAAAAAAATAACGTATTGGCCGGCCCGGACAAGGCACAAGCTGTAACACCTTGGGGCATAATGCCGACACTTTCATGACCGCTGAGGGCTTTTTCATCCATGTCCTCGTTATTTTCCCCTCGACTGTAGGGTTTTATTTCATATGATCAAATCGTTGCGTCCTCTATTGCTCGCCGGCCTTCTTTTGCCCCTGGCCCTGCCTGTTTCCGCTGCCACCATCAATACTTCCCTCACCCCGAATGTCGAAAAAGCCCTCAAGGCGAGCAAATTGCAGCCCAGCGCCCTGTCGCTGGTGATGGTGCCGCTGGACGGCCCGGGCACGCCGACCGTGTTCAACGCCGACGTGTCGGTCAACCCGGCCTCGACCATGAAACTGGTGACCACTTACGCGGCGCTGGAAATGCTCGGCCCCAACCATCAGTGGAAGACCGAGTTCTACACCGACGGTGACCTGAACGGCGGCATCCTCAACGGCAACCTCTACCTCAAGGGCGGCGGCGATCCAAAGCTGAACATGGAAAAGCTCTGGCTGCTGATGCGCGACCTGCGCGCCAACGGTGTGACGCAAATCACCGGTGATCTGATCCTCGACCGTAACTTCTTCGTGCAGCCAGTGCTGCCGGAATTCAACGATGACGGTAATGACGAGAACAAGCCGTTCCTGGTCAAACCCGACTCCTTGCTGGTCAACCTCAAGGCCCTGCGCTTTGTTGCCCGTAACGATAACGGCCGGGTGCTGATCTCGGTTGAGCCGCCGATTGCCAGCGTGCGTATCGAAAACACTGTCAAAGCGCTGCCTTCCAAACAATGCACCGGCGGCGTGCGCTACAACCCGGTGCCGCAGGCCGATGGCAGCGTGACCGTGACCGTGGCCGGCCAGTTGGGCGAAGGTTGCAGTTCGCAGACTTATCTGTCGCTGCTCGACCACGCGACCTACACCGCCGGCGCCGTGCGCGCGATCTGGAAAGAACTGGGTGGCAGCATTCAGGGCAAGGATCGTCTGGCCTCGACCCCGAGCAACGCGAAACTGCTGGCTCGTGCCTACTCGCCGGACCTGGCGGAAATCATCCGCGACATCAACAAATACAGTAACAACACCATGGCCCAGCAGCTGTTCCTCAGCCTTGGCCAACGCTTCCGCAACGACGCCGACGGTGATGACGCCAAGGCAGCGCAACGCGTAGTGCGTCAGTGGATGGCGAAGAAAGGCATCACCGCACCGCATCTGGTGATGGAGAATGGCTCCGGTTTGTCTCGCGCCGAACGTGTCAGCGCCCGTGAGATGGCGAGCATGCTGCAAGCGGCGTGGCACAGCCCGTATGCCGCTGAATACATCAGCTCGCTGCCGATCGCCGGTACTGACGGCACCATGCGTAAACGCCTGAAAACCACGGCGATGCGCGGTGAGGCTCACGTCAAGACCGGCACCCTGAACACCGTGCGCGCGATCGCCGGCTTCAGCCGTGATGTGAATGGCAACACCTGGGCAGTGGTGGCGATCCTCAATGACAAGGCACCGTTTGGGGCATCGTCGGTGCTCGATCAGGTGCTGCTGGATCTGTACAAGCAGCCGAAACTGGCGCAGACCGCTTCGGTTCTCTGATCACCGCGGCTCCTGTAGGAGTGAGCCTGCTCGCGATAGCGTCAGTCCAGATACATCATGTGTGACTGACATACCGCAATCGCGAGCAGGCTCACTCCTACAAGGGAACAGCGTCGCGGCTTAGCTCATCTGTTCGACGCGATCACGCCCGCGCTGCTTCGCCATATACACGCCCGAATCCGCCCGCAACAGCAGCGCGTCCGCGCCCTCCCCCGGTCGCCAACTGGCGATACCGAAACTCGCGGTCACCACGCCAACTACATCCACCGGCGCACTGCGCAAACCCTGCCACAACTCAACCGCCAGCGTGTGCGCATGCTCGCCGTCGATGTCCGGGCACAGCACCATGAATTCCTCGCCGCCCAAGCGACAGAACACATCGGTGCGCCGCAATCGATGGCCGATGCGTTCGCACACCGCTTGCAGCACCCGGTCGCCCACAGCGTGGCCGTACTGATCGTTGATACGTTTGAAGTGGTCAATATCAAGCATGATCACCGACAGCTCGCCGCCGCCGCGCTCGACCCGGGCCATTTCCGTGGTCAGGCGTTCCTGGAAGTAGCGCCGGTTGTGGATGCCGGTCAGCGAATCGGTCACCGACAGCGCCCGCAACTCTTCCTCGACGCGTTTGAGGTCAGAAATATCCGAGATATAGCCGTGCCAAAGCACGCCGCCGCCCGGCAGCTCTTCCGGCGTCGCCTCGCCGCGCACCCAGCGCAGGCCGCGCTCGGGCAGTTGCACGCGGTATTCCTCGCGCCATGGGCTGAGGCTGTCGGCCGAGGCGCGAATGGAAGAGCGCACACGAGTAACGTCCTGTGGATGAATGCGCGTGAAGATCGCTTCGGCGTTGAACAACAGCACGTCCGGCTCCAGCTCGTAGATCTCGCGGATGCCGTCGCTGGCGTAGATCACGCTGAAGCGCCCATCGAATTCCATCCTGAACTGATAAATACCGCCGGGCACGTGCGCGCTGAGTTTCTTCAGCAACACATCCCGCGCCGCCAGCACCTCGTGCACGCGCTTGCGCTCAGTGATGTCGATGCAGATCGCCAGATGCCCGACCCACAACCCTTGTTCATCGAGCACCGGCGTGGCGAGCATGTTCACCGGCAAATGACTGCCATCGCTGCGCACCAGCGTCCACTCCCGGGCTTCGTGGCCGCCGACCTCACCGCCCTCGACCAGCATCGCGTGGCAGGTCGGGATGCTTTTCCCGTAGCGCGCACTCAACTCGGCAGCGCGGGCCATCAGCTCACGGGGCAGGTGCAGGTTTTCCAGGGTCATGTGCCCGACGACTTCGGCACTGCTGTAACCGAGCATTTGTTCGGCGCCGGGGTTGAAGGTGTTGATCACGCCGCGCAAGTCGGTGGCAATGATCGCCACCTGCGTCGCCGCATTCAGCACGCCGCGTAACTGGCCGTGGGTGCCGCGCAGCTCCTGTTCGCTGGCGTGCAGTTCCTGGGTGCGCAATTCGACCATGCGCAGGGCGCGCTGACGTTGACTGACCAACACGTAGAGCAAGGCGCTGAGCAGCAGACTGAGCAAGCCCCCCAGGATAATCACACTGCCGACCGACGAATGGTTGGCCTGCGCGAAGGCGTCGCTCGGCAGGATATCGACCTGATAGTCGTGATCGGCCATGCGCAGTAATCGCGTGGCCGACAGGTCGCTCGGCGCCGGCTCATTGGTCGACTCGAACAACACTTCGTGCTGATCATTGGTCGACATGTCGAGAATGCGCACCGACAGATAATCATGGAAGGCATCCGGCAGACCATCGGCCAGCAACTGGCGCATGCTGATTACCGCCATCACGTAGCCAAACGACTGGCGCTCGCCATTACGACTCACTGGCGCCACCAGCAGCACACCGCGCGCGTAGGACGGCTCGATGCTGACCAGGTGCATCGGTTGCGACACCGCCAGCCCGCCGCGTTTGTCGGCACGTTGCAGGGTGTCCCGGCGCAAGGGTTGCGCCAGCAGGTCATAACCCAACGGTGAGCCAAGTCGACTCTGCGTCTGGCTGTAGAGCACCGGCACGTATTCCTCGCGTTCGCCCGCCAGTTGCAGTTCGCCCTGCGCATTCAGCTCACGAATCGTGAAGTGGGTCAGGCCTTCGTCACGCACGCGCTGCTCAAATGCAGCGCGCTCGGCCCCATTGAGCTTGAGGGCAAACGAATAGGCCTGGGTACGCATCAATAAGGGGTGGGTGTAACCGTCGAATTCGGCGCGGGACACCGATTCAGAGTTGGCGAAGAAGCGGCGCAGGCCATCGAGGCGTTGCTCCTGATCCTGAAAGCGTTCTTCGATGCGGGTGTAACGTTCGTTGGCCAGCAGTTGAAAACGCTGACGGGTCTGTTGCTGGAATTGATTGAGGGTGGCCCAGGCGAGCAGCCCCGTGAGAACCCCGCCGGCGAGCAATACCAGTAGCGCGACCAGCCAGGCCGAGACGTCTTCGCTGATGAAACCCAGAATCTTTGGGCGCACGGGGTGCAACGACATAAAGACAACTCACACTACGCCAGCATTTACGGGAAAACCCCATTGACCGTGTGTGAGTTATAGCTATTAGCCACTAATTTAGCTAGCGCGGGCAGATCCACGGAGCCTTTAAAAATCAAGGCTCTGTGGATCCAATTGCGCAAAGCGTCAACGAGCCGTGATTTTCCAGGCGCGGTGGATCTTGGTGTTACGGGCGAAATCCGCATCGATGGTCTGCGCGCTGATTTCCTCGACCGCGTAACGCTCGGCGAGGTTTTCTTCCAGCTGGAACTTGCGGAAGTTGTTGGAGAAATACAGCACACCGCCCGGCGCCAGACGCGCCATGGCCAGGTCGATCAACTGCACCTGGTCACGTTGCACGTCGAAGATGCCTTCCATGCGCTTGGAGTTGGAGAAGGTCGGCGGATCGATGAAGATCAGGTCGTACTCGTCACGGCTGCTTTCCAGCCACGCCATCACATCGCCCTGCTCCAGACGGTTCTTGTCCGAGAAGCCGTTCAACGACAGGTTGCGGCGTGCCCAGTCGAGGTAGGTTTTCGACAGGTCGACGCTGGTGGTGCTGCGCGCGCCGCCCTTGGCCGCGTGCACGCTGGCGGTCGCGGTGTAGCAGAACAGATTGAGGAAGCGCTTGCCGGCGGCCTCTTTCTGAATACGCATGCGCATTGGCCGGTGATCGAGGAACAGGCCGGTGTCGAGGTAGTCGGTGAGGTTGACCAGCAACTTCACGCCGCCCTCGCTGACTTCATTGAACTTGCCCTGTGCAGCCTGACGCTCGTACTGCTTGGTGCCGCTCTGGCGCTCGCGGCGTTTGACCACCACGCGGCTCTTGTCAACGTTCAGCGCCTGCGGAATGGCCGCCAGCGCGTCGAACATGCGCGCCGAGGCTTTTTCCGGGTCGATCGATTTTGGCGCGGCGTATTCCTGGACGTGCACCCAATCGTGGTACAGGTCGATGGCCATCGCATATTCAGGCATGTCGGCATCGTAGACGCGGTAGCAATCGATGCCTTCGCGCTTGACCCACTTGCCCATGGCCTTGAGGTTTTTCTGCAGACGGTTGGCAAACATCTGCCCGCCTTCGCTCAAGCGCGGTTGCTCGATCACCGGTGCCGGGGCTGGCGTCGGTTTGATCGGGTTACCGTTCTTGTTGAACTTGCGCTCTTGCGGCTCGTCCGGGGTCTGGTCGTAAGCCGCTTGCTCACGCTCGGCCTGACGCTGTTCCGGGGTACGCCGCTCGCCGGTGACGAACTGATCCGGCAGCACTTTGATCAACAGCAGTTTGCACGGCAGCGCGCCGTTCCAGAACGAATACTGTTTGTGGCTACGAATGCCCATGCGCTTGCCCAGATCCGGGGCGCCGGTGAACACCGCCGCTTCCCAGTTCAGGCAAGCCTGACGTAGGCGCTCGCCGAGGTTCTGGTAGAGATACAGCAGGCTGGCCTCGTCACCGAGACGCTCGCCGTACGGCGGGTTGCAGATGACCAGACCTTTCTGGTTCTGATCCGGACGCGGCTCGAAGGTCGCGACTTCGCCCTGGTAGATCTTGATCCACTCGCTCAGGCCAGCACGCTCAACGTTGTTGCGGCCTGGCTGAATCAGACGTGGGTCAGCTTCATAACCACGAATCCACAGCGGTGGCTTGGCCAGACCGGCAGCGGCACGCTCGACCGCTTCTTCGTGGAGTTTTTTCCACAGCGCCGGCACGTGACCGAGCCATGCGGTGAAGCCCCACTGCTCACGGCGCAGGTTCGGCGCCATATCAGCGGCGATCATGCCGGCTTCGACGAGGAACGTACCGACACCGCACATCGGGTCAGCCAGCGCGCCGCCTTCAGCGGCAATGCGCGGCCAGCCGGAACGGATCAGGATCGCCGCCGCGAGGTTTTCCTTCAGCGGTGCAGCGCCCTGCTGCAGACGGTAACCGCGCTGGTGCAGGCTGTGGCCGGACAGGTCAAGGGAGAGAATCGCTTCGCCGCGATCCAGACGCAGGTGAATGCGCAGGTCCGGGTTGAGCTTATCGATCGAAGGACGGTCGCCCTGCGGCGTGCGCAGTTTGTCGACGATGGCGTCTTTGACTTTCAGGGCACCGAAGTGGGTGTTGTCGATGCCTGAGCCGTGGCCGCTGAATTCAACGGCCAGGGTGCCGTCGCTGAGCATGTGATCCTGCCACTCGATGTCGAGCACACCGTGGTACAGGTCTTCAGCGTCTTTCATCGGGAAACGCTTGAGTACCAGCAACACGCGGTTGGCCAGACGCGACCAGAGGCACAGGCGATAAGCGGTTTCCATGGTCGCCATGCCACGCACGGCGGAAGTGTGCTCGCGCGCTTCTTCAAGGCCAAGCCCGACGGCTTCCTCGATGAGCAGGCCTTCAAGACCTTTAGGGCAAGTGAGGAAGAGTTCGAAACGGTCGGACATGGTATTTCCAGAGCCTTTGGCTAGTGAATCGGCAACGCATTGCCGATCCGGTTTTCAATCAGGCGCTTTTCTAAAAGAACGCCCGCGTGGCACGAAGGTGTGCCGTTCCATCCCCGCTGCTCGGGTTAAAAGAGCTTAGATGCCGGGACAGATAAAAAAGTTGATGAAACAAAAAGTCTTAAAGCGACCCTTCGTCGCTTTATACCCCAGCGCAAACGTGGGTCATTCTCACTAAAGAATTAACCCCATCATGCAGCGCGGGGCCGATCATACCGGGGTTTGCTGAAAAACCGTGCATGAAACCCGTCGTTACTTATGGCTGTAGCACCAATTTCGTTACGTCCTTATGACAAAACGATCATTCCCTCGGTGTGACTCATTGGTTAGAACTGAACACAGGTTGACGTCGCAACGGCGTCAACACCTTGGCTCGCCACGCCGGCAGCGAGCCGCACCATGGCAGGTTTCTTCTGCCAGACCTCAGTTGAGGTCAACGCGACACAAAACAGTCAACAAGTGAGGGAAACACCCTATGAGAAGACTTAAGCGTGATCCGTTGGAAAGAGCATTTTTGCGCGGATATCAATATGGCGTTGGTGGCAAATCCCGTGAGCTTTGCCCATTTACTCTACCGTCGGTACGCCAAGCCTGGATTAACGGCTGGCGAGAAGGACGCGGCGACAACTGGGACGGTATGACCGGCACTGCGGGAATCCACAGACTCAACGAACTTCACGCCGTCGGCTGACACAGGGCATTAATTCCGACACGACAATCTGAATTTGTAACGACTTACCATGCACGTCCTTCCCGGACGGCGGGCTGCGGCCCAGGGGCTCCTTCGAGGAGCCCTTTTTATTGCATGGATTTTTGTGCCGAGCGCATAACCTGTAGGAGTGAGCCTGCTCGCGATAGCGGGCTCGCACCGGCCAGAATCTTCTCGGCAGCATGCTTGCCTTCGGTAATCCCGCCAGCCGCAATGATCGGCAACCGCCCAGCCAACTCACCCGCCAGCACCTTCACGGTATTGGTGCTCTTCTCCCGCACTGGTGCGCCGGACAAACCGCCCGCCTCGTCGCCATGCTCCATGCCTTCGACGCCAACACGGCTCAGGGTGGTGTTGGTCGCGATCACCGCGTCCATGCCGGTTTCGATCAGCGCCTGAGCAACCTGTGCGGTTTCTTCATCGGTCATGTCCGGCGCGATCTTGATCGCCAGCGGCACATGCTTGCCGTGACGCAAGGCCAGTTCGGCGCGGCGGGTAGCCAGATCGGCGAGCAACTGCTTGAGCGAATCACCAAATTGCAGGCTGCGCAGGCCCGGAGTGTTCGGCGAGCTGACGTTGACTGTCACATAGCTGGCGTGGGCGTAAACCTTGTCCAGGCAGATCAGGTAATCGTCGACCGCGCGCTCAACCGGCGTATCGAAGTTCTTGCCGATGTTGATGCCCAGCACGCCTTTGTATTTCGCCGCGGCCACACGCGCCAGCAGGTTATCGACACCGAGGTTGTTGAAACCCATGCGGTTGATGATCGCCTCGGCTTCCGGCAGGCGGAAGATCCGTGGTTTCGGGTTGCCCGGCTGCGGGCGTGGGGTCACGGTGCCGATTTCAACAAAACCGAAACCCAGTTGCGCGAAGCCATCGATGGCCGCGCCGTTCTTGTCCAGACCGGCCGCCAGCCCCACCGGGTTCGGAAACTCCAGGCCCATGACCGTCACCGGCTTCTTTGCCGGCGCCTTGCACAGCAAGCCGTTGAGGCCCAAACGCCCACCCGCGCCGATCAGATCCAGCGACAGATCGTGGGAGGTTTCCGGGGAAAGTTTGAACAACAGCTGACGGGCCAGGGTGTACATGGGCGGCGATGACTCGGGCGGCGAAAAGAGGCGGCGATTATAGCCGGGCATCGACCTGCGGCGCGAGGCGCACGCGCAAATCACTGGCACTGGCATATGCCTTGCACCCTCCTGGCTATCAGCGCGCCGGTCAATGACGGCAGGCGGGCACGGACAATGGCGTCGTCTTCGGGGTTTGCCTGCGCAAAGTCCGGGGCGGCGCTTTTTTTTCGAGGTACGTTGGATGAATGAACCTTCGGTAGGGCCACTGGCCTGGGTCAATGGCAGCGATGCCCCGGAAAAAAGCGCGATCAACCTCGGCTTCATGGCCCTGAGCGATTGCGCGTCGGTGGTGGTCGCAGCCACACAGGGCTTCGCCCAGCCTTATGGATTGACGCTGAACCTCAAGCGCCAGAGCTCATGGGCGAATCTGCGCGACAATCTGGTCAGCGGCGAACTCGACGCCGCGCACAGTTTGTACGGACTGATCTACGCCGTGCACCTGGGTATCGGCGGGGTCGCCCCGACGGATATGGCCGTACTGATGGGCCTGAATCAGAACGGTCAGAGCCTCAACCTCTCTCACGGCCTGCAAAACCTCGGCGTGAGCAGTCCTGAAGCACTGGACCGGCACGTGCACCAAAGCCGCGCAAAACTCACCTTCGCGCAGACCTTCCCCACCGGCACTCATGCCATGTGGCTGTATTACTGGCTGGCGAGCCAGGGCATTCATCCATTGCAGGACGTCGACAGCGTGGTGGTGCCGCCGCCGCAAATGGTCGCGCACCTGCAAGCCGGGCGTATCGACGGTTTTTGCGTCGGCGAACCGTGGGCCGCCAGTGCAGTGCAGCAGAATCTCGGTTTTACCCTGGCCACCAGCCAGACCATCTGGCCCGATCATCCGGAAAAAGTCCTTGGTTGCACTCGCGAATTTGTCGAGCAGTATCCGAACACCGCACGGGCGTTGGTGATGGCGATCCTTGAAGCCAGCCGCTTCATCGAAGAAAGCCCGGAAAACCGCCGCAGCACCGCGCAGTTGCTTAGCGCGCCGGAATATCTCGATGCGCCAGTGGCGTGCATCGAACCGCGTTTTCTCGGTGATTACGCCGATGGCCTCGGCAATCGCTGGCAGGATCCGCATGCGCTGCGTTTTCACGGCAACGGTGAAGTGAATCTGCCGTATCTGTCGGACGGCATGTGGTTCATGACCCAGTTCCGCCGCTGGGGTTTGCTGCGCGAAGATCCGGATTACCTCGCCGTCGCCCGCCAGGTTCAGCGGCTGGACGTCTACCGCGACGCCGCCACCGCTGTCGGCGTCGCCGCATGGGGCACTGACATGCGCAGCAGCCAGTTGCTCGACGGCAAAGTCTGGGACGGCAGCGACCCGGCTGCTTACGCGCGCAGTTTCAAGTTGCACGCGCTGAACGACGACGCCCCCCTTCTCGCCCGCCGCTGACAGGAGACCGCGAACATGTTGCGTATTCTGTTGATCAACGACACAGCGAAAAAAGTCGGGCGCCTGAAAGCTGCGTTGACCGAGGCCGGTTTCGAGGTGATCGACGAGTCCGGCCTGACCATCGACCTGCCCGCGCGCGTCGAAACGGTGCGCCCGGACGTGATCCTGATCGATACCGAGTCACCGAGCCGCGATGTCATGGAGCAAGTGGTACTGGTCAGCCGCGACCAGCCACGGCCGATCGTGATGTTTACCGACGAGCATGACCCCGGTGTGATGCGTCAGGCGATCAAGTCCGGGGTCAGTGCGTACATCGTCGAAGGCATTCACGCCCAGCGCTTGCAGCCGATTCTCGATGTGGCGATGGCACGATTCGAGAGTGATCAGGCCTTGCGCGCGCAGTTGCAGGCGCGTGATCAGCAATTGGCTGAACGTAAGCGCATTGAGTTGGCCAAGGGGTTGTTGATGAAGATGAAGGATTGCAATGAGGAAGAGGCTTACACCTTGATGCGGCGCCAGGCGATGAGTCGGCAGCAGAAGCTGATTCAGGTGGCGGAGCAGATTATTGCGATGAGTGAGTTATTGGGCTGAGGTGTTCTGACAGCTTAAGAGCCCCTCACCCTAGCCCTCTCCCGGAGGGAGAGGGAACCGATTGGGGGATGCTCGGGAAATACGCCGACCTGCAATTCCTTCTGTGAATCCATAATCGACTCGGTGTTTCAGGTCGATGTTTGAGGTCCGACACCTCGGTCAGTCCCCTCTCCCTCTGGGAGAGGGCTAGGGTGAGGGGCTTTTGATTTTCAGGTTATTGGCACAAATCTCGCTAAGTAAAACGCACAGGTAACCAACGGCGGTTGCCCCACCTACGACAAAGACGTCGCTCACCCGTTCGCCCAACCGGCGCATCAGGGAGCGGCGTTTTTGCGTTTTGGCCCCACAGACCGGGGCCGGTGGTGCGGCCGTGGCGGCGCCCCACCTGCTGTTGCATGACTCCTTTCGAGACTCTTTTCAGCTGAGGTGCGCGATGAATTCAAGCTTCTGGAAATCCGGCCACACCCCGACCCTGTTCGCGGCCTTCCTGTATTTCGACCTGAGCTTCATGGTCTGGTACCTGCTCGGCCCGCTGGCGGTGCAGATTGCCGCCGACCTGCAGCTAACCACGCAACAACGCGGTCTCGTCGTCGCCACGCCGATCCTTGCTGGCGCCGTGTTGCGCTTCATCATGGGCATGCTCGCCGATCGGCTGTCACCGAAAACTGCTGGGCTGATCGGTCAGGTCATCGTGATTTGCGCGCTGTTCGGTGCCTGGAAAATCGGCATTCATAGCTACGAGCAGGCGTTGATTCTCGGCCTGTTCCTCGGCATGGCCGGCGCATCGTTTGCGGTCGCCCTGCCCTTGGCCTCGCAATGGTATCCGCCGCAGCATCAAGGCAAAGCCATGGGCATCGCCGGTGCGGGCAACTCCGGTACCGTTTTCGCCGCGCTGCTCGCGCCGGTACTCGCCGCCGCGTTCGGCTGGAGCAATGTCTTCGGTTTCGCTCTGATCCCGCTGATTCTGACCCTGGTGCTGTTCGCCTGGCTGGCAAAAAACGCCCCTGAGCGGCCGAAAGCCAAAGCCATGGCTGACTACTTCAAAGCCCTGGGCGACCGTGACAGTTGGTGGTTCATGTTTTTCTACAGCGTGACCTTCGGCGGCTTTATCGGCCTGGCCAGCGCCCTGCCCGGCTATTTCAACGATCAGTACGGTTTGAGCCCGGTGACCGCTGGCTACTACACCGCAGCCTGCGTGTTCGGCGGCAGCTTGATGCGGCCGCTGGGTGGCGCACTGGCTGATCGCTTCGGTGGTATTCGTACGTTGCTGGCGATGTACACCGTCGCCGCCGTGTGCATCGCGGCCGTCGGTTTCAACCTGCCAAGTTCCTACGCTGCTCTGGCGCTTTTCGTCTGCACCATGCTCGGTTTAGGGGCAGGCAACGGCGCAGTTTTCCAACTGGTACCGCAGCGTTTTCGTCTGGAGATCGGCGTGATGACCGGGCTGATCGGCATGGCCGGCGGCATCGGCGGTTTTGCCTTGGCCGCCGGTATGGGCGCGATCAAGCAGAGCACCGGCAGCTATCAGTTGGCGTTGTGGTTGTTCGCCAGCCTTGGCGTGCTGGCGTGGTTTGGCCTGCACGGCGTCAAGCGTCGCTGGAGAACCACCTGGGGGTCGGCGGCAGTGACGGCGGCGCGGGTCTGAACCTTCGATGGCCCTGCAACTGAGTTTCGCCGAAGCCAGCGCCACCGGTCCGCGCGCGGAGAATCAGGACGCTTTGCGTCTGGTCACGCCCGCGCCGGCGCTGGCGGCGAGCAAGGGTTATCTGTTCGCTATCGCCGATGGCGTCAGCCAGTGTGCCGATGGCGGACTGGCCGCGCGCTCGACCTTGCAGGCGCTGGCGCTCGACTACTACGCCACGCCGGAAACCTGGAGCGTGGCCCAGGCACTGGATCGCCTGCTGCTCGCGCAAAACCGCTGGTTGCAGGCCAACGGTGGTGGGCAACCGTTGCTCACCACGGTCAGCGCCTTGGTCATGCGTGGTCGGCGTTTCACCCTCGCCCACGTCGGCGATTGCCGGGTGTATCGCTGGCACGCCGACAGCTTGCAGCGAATCAGCGAAGACCACGTCTGGGATCAGCCGGGCATGCAGCATGTGCTCAAGCGTGCGCTAGGGCTGGATCAGCATCTGGTGCTGGACTTCCTTGATGGCGAACTGCGCGACGGCGAGTGCTTTGTTTTGCTCAGTGACGGGGTCTGGTCGACACTCGGCGATACCGCCATTGCGGCGATTCTGCGTGATCAACCGGATCTGCACAGTGCAGCGCAGACGCTGATCAACGCCGCGCATCTGGCGGGGAGCCAGGACAATGCCAGTGCTTTGCTGGTGCGGGTGGATGCTTTGGGTGAGGCCAGTATCGGCGATGCGCTGATTCATCTGCAGCAATGGCCCCTGCCGCCACCGTTGAAACCCGGTCAGTCGTTCGAAGGCTGGCAAGTGCTGGAGGTTGTCGCTCAGAGCCAGCAATCGCTGCTGTATCGGGTGCTTGATGGACAAGGTCAAACGTGGCTTCTGAAAACCCTACCCACGCGTTCCGCCGATGATTCCTACGCCGGGCAAGCACTGTTGTCCGAGGAATGGTTTCTGAAACGCGTAGCCGGTCGCCACTTTCCTGAAGTCCATGCCTGCCAGCAGCGTCAGCATTTGTACTACGTGATGCGGGAATATTCTGGGGCGACGCTGGCACAGCTGTTTCAACAGTCAGGCCCGCTGCCGTTGGCACAGTGGCAGGACATCGCCGAGCGACTGCTGCGCGCGGTCGGGCTGCTGCATCGGCGACAGATTCTGCACCGGGACATCAAACCGGAAAATCTGCACGTGGGCGACGACGGCGAATTGCGTCTGCTGGATTTTGGCCTGGCGTACTGCCCAGGCTTGTCCGAAGACGCGCCATCGACGCTGCCCGGGACACCCAGTTACATCGCTCCGGAAGCATTTCGCGGTGATCCGCCAAGTGTGTCGCAGGATTTGTATGCGGTCGGTGTGACCCTGTATTTCCTGCTGACAGGGCATTTTCCCTATGGCGAAATTGAAGCGTTTCAACGACCGCGCTTTGGTCTGCCGGTGAGCGCCAGTCGCTATCGGCCGGATCTGCCGGAATGGCTGGCGCAGAGTCTGGAGCGTGGCGTGGCGGCTGATCCGCAACAACGGTTTGAAACGGCTGAGGAATGGCTGTTGGTGCTGGAACAGGGTGAGCGGCGGAGTTTGAGTGTGCGGCCCAGACCATTATTGGAGCGTGAGCCGTTGAAGGTCTGGCGGACGATGGCGTTGCTGGCGTTGCTCGGAAATGTGGCGCTGCTGGTTTTGTTGTTTCACAGTTGAACCGCGTCGCGTCATTCGCGAGCAGGCTCGCTCCCACAAGGAATTTGTGAACGACAAAGATCCACTGTGGGAGCGAGCTTGCTCGCGAAGGGGCCCGCCCAATCACTACAAATCCACCTGCCTGAATGCCCCACGAACGAGCAACCCGCCTCGATTCAGTGCAAAAAATTACCCTCAAAAACTGCCAAACCCCAATAAACCCGCCACCGCCCCCACTTGGCACAACCACTGCATTACCCCACCCAACACACACATAAAGCCCAACCTTCAACGACGAAGGCTGCGCTTCCCGAGAGAACGGGACCAGGACAAAGGCGTCCTCGCTAGGCAACTAGCGGGACGCCTTTTTTTGTTTGCGCAAAATTTCTCGAGCAAGGCCTGACTGCCCACAAGAGGCCAGCCGCAGCTCCCGGAGAACCTGATGAAAAAACTCAAACTGGTGATGATCGGTAATGGCATGGCCGGGGTCCGCACCCTGGAAGAACTGCTCAAGCTGAGCAACGAGCTGTACGACATCACGGTCTTCGGCGCCGAACCGCACACCAACTACAACCGCATCCTGCTGTCGCCGGTGCTGGCCGGTGAGCAGACTTTCGAAGAGATCGTCCTCAACGATCTCGACTGGTACCTGGAAAACAACATCAAGTTGCTGCTCAACCGCAAAGTGATGGAGATCGACCGGGTCAAGCGCCGGGTGATCGCCGAGGACGGCACCGAGGCCGAATACGATCGCCTGCTGATCGCCACCGGTTCGACGCCGTTCATCCTGCCGATCCCCGGCAACACCTTGCACGGAGTGATCGGCTATCGCGACATCGCCGATACCCAGGCAATGATCGACACCGCTAAAACCCACAAACACGCGGTGGTCATCGGTGGCGGTCTGCTCGGTCTCGAAGCCGCCAATGGCCTGATGTTGCGCGGCATGCACGTCACCGTGGTGCACATCGGCGAATGGCTGCTGGAACGGCAACTGGACAAAACCAGCGGCCAACTCCTGCAAACTGCCCTCGAATCCCGAGGCTTGCATTTCCGTCTGTGCGAACAGACTCAGGCGCTGCACGATGCGGGCAATGGCCGGGTCGGCTCGGTGCAGTTCAAGAACGGCGAGATCATCCCGGCTGATCTGGTGGTAATGGCTGCCGGTATTCGTCCCAACACAGAATTGGCGGAAAAGGCCGGCATCCCGTGCAATCGCGGGATTCTGGTCAATGACACGCTGCAAACCTACGACCCGCGTATTTATGCCATCGGTGAATGCGCCAGCCACCGCGGCATTGCCTACGGTCTGGTCGCGCCGTTGTTCGAACAGGCCAAGGTCTGCGCCAACCACCTCGCACAACTGGGTTTCGCCCGTTATCAGGGTTCGGTGACCTCGACCAAATTGAAAGTCACCGGCATCGATCTGTTTTCTGCCGGCGATTTCATGGGCGGCGAAGGCACGGAAACCATCACCCTCTCCGACCCGATTGGCGGCGTGTACAAAAAACTGGTGATCAAGGATGACGTGCTGGTCGGCGCCTGTCTGTACGGCGATACGGCAGATGGCGGTTGGTATTTCCGGCAGATTCGTGAGAATCACGCCATCGGCGAAATCCGCGATCACCTCATGTTTGGAGAAAATGCGTTAGGCGACGTAGGACATCAAGGCCAGGACAAAGCCATGGTCATGGCCGACACCGCCGAAGTCTGCGGCTGCAACGGCGTGTGCAAAGGCACCATCGTCAAAGCCATTCAGGAACACGGCCTGTTCAGCGTCGATGAGGTGAAGAAACACACCAAGGCTGCCAGCTCCTGCGGCTCCTGCGCCGGGCTGGTCGAACAGATCCTGATCAACACCGTCGGCGGTGCGGCGGACGTCAAACCGAAGAGCGAAAAAGCCATCTGCGGTTGCAGCGACCTCAATCACGGGCAGATCCGTCAGGCCATCCGCGAGCAACATCTGCTGACCATCGCCGGCACCATGAGCTACCTCAACTGGCGCACGCCGAACGGCTGCGCAACATGCCGCCCTGCCCTCAACTATTACCTGATTTCCACTTGGCCCGGCGAAGCCAAGGACGATCCGCAATCGCGCCTGATCAACGAACGCGCCCACGCCAACATTCAGAAGGACGGCACCTATTCGGTGGTGCCACGGATGTGGGGCGGCGTGACCAATCCTTCGGAACTGCGGCGGATTGCCGACGTGGCCGACAAGTACAACGTGCCGATGGTCAAGGTCACCGGCGGTCAGCGCATCGATTTGCTCGGCATCAAGAAGCAGGACTTGCCCGGCGTCTGGAAAGACCTCGACATGCCGTCCGGGCATGCCTACGGCAAATCCATCCGCACCGTGAAAACCTGCGTCGGCAGTGAGTTCTGCCGTTTCGGCACGCAGAACTCGACACAACTGGGCATCGAGCTCGAGCACGATCTGTTCAACATGTGGTCGCCGCACAAAGTGAAACTCGCCGTCTCCGGTTGCCCACGCAACTGCTCGGAAGCGGGGATAAAAGACGTAGGAATTATCGGTGTCGACTCCGGTTGGGAGATGTACATCGGCGGTAACGGCGGAATCAAAACCGAGGTCGCTGAGTTTTTCGTCAAGCTGAAAACCGCCGAGGAAGTCCGCGAATACAACGGCGCGTTCCTGCAGCTCTACCGCGAAGAAGCCTTCTACCTCGAACGCACCGTGCACTACCTGCAACGGGTCGGTATGGAGCACATCAAGAAAGCCGTGCTCGAAGACCCCGAGCGTCGCAAGGCCCTGAACGAGCGCCTGCAATTCTCTCTGTCGTTCGAGCAAGACCCTTGGAAAGAGCGTCTGGCGCAGCCGCAACTGAAGAAAGAATTCGACGTAATTCCCGTGAAAAACCTGGAGGTGCCGGCATGAACTGGCTGGATATCTGTGCCCTCGACGAGATCAATGCCCTCGGTTCGCGAATCATTGCCGGGCCGAAAGGTGACATCGCGATTTTTCGTACAAGCGACGATGAGGTTTTCGCCCTCGACGACCGCTGCCCGCACAAGGGCGGACCATTGTCGCAAGGTTTGATCTACGGCAAACGTGTGGCCTGCCCGTTGCACAACTGGCAGATCGACCTCGAATCTGGCGAAGCTCAGGCGCCGGACATCGGTTGCGCGCACCATCACCCGGCGCGGGTCGAAAACGGTCGTGTGCAACTGGCCCTGCGGGACGCCATCTGATGAACCGCCAGACGACCGCCTCGACCTGCTGTTATTGCGGGGTCGGCTGCGGCGTGCTGATCGAGCATGACGGCGAGCGCATCCTCGGCGTCAGCGGCGATCCGGCGCACCCGGCCAACTTCGGCAAACTGTGCAGCAAAGGCTCGACCCTGCACCTGACCGGCGACCTCGCGGCTCGCGCGCTGTACCCGGAACTGCGTCTGGGCAAAGGCCTGGCGCGCAGCCGAACGGATTGGGATACGGCACTGGAACACGCTGCCAACGTGTTCGCCGAGACCATTGCCGAGCACGGCCCGGACAGCGTGGCGTTCTATATCTCCGGGCAGTTGCTGACCGAGGACTATTACGCCTTCAACAAACTGGCGCGGGCGTTGGTCGGGACCAACAACATCGACAGCAATTCGCGCCTGTGCATGTCTTCAGCAGTGGTCGGCTACAAACGCAGCCTCGGCGCCGATGCTCCTCCGTGCAGTTATGAAGACCTGGAACTCAGCGATTGCGTGATGATCGTCGGCAGTAACATGGCCTACGCCCATCCGGTACTTTTCCGTCGGCTGGAAGAGGCAAAATCCCGCCGCCCACAGATGAAAGTCATCGTCATTGACCCACGGCGTACCGACACCTGCGACCTCGCGGATCTGCACTTGGCGATTCTGCCGGGCACCGATGTCGCGTTGTTTCACGGAATTCTGCATCTGTTGCTGTGGGAAGACTGGATCGACCGTGACTTCATCAAGGCGCACACCGATGGCCTCGCCGACTTGAAAAATCTGGTGCGCGATTACACCCCGCAAATGGTTTCGCAACTGTGCGGGATCAGTGTCGAGCAACTGCAGCAGTGCGCTGAATGGGTGGGCACCTCGCCGAGTTTTCTGTCGCTGTGGTGCATGGGCCTGAACCAGTCCACCGCTGGCAGCGCGAAGAACAGCGCACTGATCAATCTGCATTTAGCTACCGGGCAAATCGGCCGTCCGGGTGCAGGACCTTTCTCCCTTACCGGTCAGCCAAATGCCATGGGCGGGCGCGAAACGGGCAGTTTGTCGAATCTGTTGCCGGGCCATCGAGACGCGGCCAACCCTGAACATCGCGCCGAAGTAGCGGCATATTGGGGCGTTGATCGGTTGCCGGAAAGTACCGGTCTCAGTGCCATCGAACTGTTCGAGCAAGTGCGCAACGGCAAGATCAAGGCGTTGTGGATTGCCTGCACCAACCCTGCGCAATCGATGCCGGACCAACATGCTGTGCGAGCAGCGCTTGAGACCTGCCCGTTTGTGGTTCTGCAAGAAGCCTTTCGCACCACCGAAACCGCTGCATTCGCAGATCTCCTGCTACCCGCCGCCAGTTGGGGCGAGAAAGAAGGCTCGGTGACCAATTCCGAGCGACGCATTTCCCACGTGCGTAAAGCCCTCCTCCCACCGGGTGAGGCGCGGCCGGACTGGGCGATCACGGTAGATTTCGCACAACGTCTGGAGAAACGTCTGCGTCCCGCTGAGTCGAGCCTGTTTACGTTTAACCAACCTGCGCAGTTGTTCAATGAATTCAAAGGGCTGACCCGTGGACGGGATCTGGATATGTCCGGGATCAGCCACGCGCTGATCGACGAGATCGGACCGCAGCAATGGCCCTTCCCTGTCGGAGCGCGGCAAGGAACGCCACGACTGTACGAGGACGGGATTTTTCCTACGGCCAACGGTCGGGCTCAGTTTATTGCCGATTCGTATCGCGCCGCCAAAGAGCAGCGCGATGCTCGCTTTCCACTGACGTTGATCACTGGCCGCTTGCGCGATCAATGGCACGGTATGAGCCGCACTGGCACGGCAGCGCAATTGTTCGGGCATGTCAGCGAAGCGGTGTTGAGCCTGCACCCGGACGAAATGCGCCGGCATCGTTTGCAGCCGGGCGATCTGGTCAACCTTAAAAGTCGTCGCGGCGCGGTAATCGTCGCGGTTGGCAGCGATGACAGCGTACGTCCGGGGCAAGCGTTTCTGCCGATGCACTGGGGCGACCGTTTTCTCAAGGGCGGTGTGAATAGCCTGACCCTGCCGGACTTTGATCCGCTGTCGAAGCAACCGGAGCTGAAACACAGCGGTGTGCGTCTCGAGCCGATCAATCTGCCGTGGCAGCTTTTCGCACTGATCGAAGGCGATGTTCAACGGCATTTCGAGACGCTACGGCCGCTCTGTGAGGCATTCTCCTACGTGAGTCTCAGCCTTGTCGGACGTGAACGATCGGCATTGCTGATACGCGCGGCCAGCAGCGAAGCTCCGAATGCGCAATTGCTCGGTGAAATCGACCAATGCCTGTCACTGATCGACGGCCCGGTATTGGCTTATGACGATCCTCGCCGCGCCATTGGCAAACGCGTGCGCATTGAAAACGGCCGGATCACTGCGATCCGGTTAGCCGGTGAAACCCTCGCTCAGCATTGGCTGCAAGGGTTGTGGCTGGAAGGCCGTGCGGATGAGCAACTGCGGCGCTGGCTATTGGCGCCAATGAGTGCGCCGCCGGGCAGTTTCGGGGCGCAAATGGCTGTGGATAAAACCCTGTGCAACTGCAAGAACGTCAGCCTCAACGCGGTCTGCGCCGGCATTCGCCAAGGCCTGGATCTGCAGGGCTTGAAAAACCAACTGGGCTGCGGCACGCAATGCGGCTCGTGCGTCCCGGAAATAAAACGCTTACTGGATGCCGACGTGCAGCCAGCCGCCATCATCTGATGAGGAAAACACCATGAACGCAAAAGTCTGGCTGGTCGGCGCGGGACCGGGTGATCCGGAACTGCTGACCCTCAAAGCGGTGCGCGCCTTGCGCGAGGCCGATGTGGTGCTGATTGATGATCTGGTCAACGACGCGGTGCTGGAACACTGCCCTGACGCCCGCATCATTGCAGTGGGTAAACGCGGCGGCTGCCGTTCGACACCGCAAGCGTTTATCCATCGGCTGATGCTGCGCTATGCCCGCCATGGCAAGTGTGTGGTGCGGCTCAAGGGCGGCGATCCGTGCATTTTCGGCCGTGGTGGCGAAGAGGCGCAGTGGTTGCGTGAACGTGGCGTCGAAGTAGAGTTGGTCAATGGCATCACCGCCGGGCTGGCCGGGGCGACGCAGTGCGATATTCCGCTGACGTTACGCGGTGTGGCACGCGGGGTGACGCTGGTGACTGCACACACCCAGGACGACAGCCAGTTGAACTGGCAGGCGCTGGCGCAGGGTGGTACGACGCTGGTGGTTTATATGGGCGTGGCCAAGCTTGGGGAGATTCGCGATCAACTGCTGGCAGGCGGGATGGTGGCGGATACGCCGGTGGCGATGATCGAGAATGCATCGTTGCCAGAGCAGCGCGAATGCCGGAGTGATCTGGCGAGTATGAGTGATGATGCGCGTGCGTTTGGATTGAAAAGCCCGGCGATTCTGGTGATCGGGGCGGTGGCGGCTGTTGTTGAAGAACAAAAGATCGCAGCCTGCGGCAGCTCCTACTTTGGATCTGCATTGGTCCTGTGAGCTGCCGAAGGCTGCGATTTTTTAAAGCTGCAAAGCCAAATCGCAGGCAAAGAAAAGCCCGGCCTAAGCCGGGCTTTTCTCAGAGCGGCAGCTAATTACTTAGCTTGAGCTTCAACCTGCGCTTCTACGCGACGGTTTACAGCGCGGCCAGCTTCAGTTTTGTTGTCAGCAACTGGGCGGGATTCGCCGTAGCCAACAGACTGAACGCGGGACGATTCAACACCGTACTGGTTGGTCAGAACTTGCTTAACGGCGTTTGCACGACGCTCGGACAGTTTCTGGTTGTAAGCGTCAGGACCGACGGAGTCAGTGTGACCTTCAACAGTAGTGGTGGTGGATGGGTACTGCTTCATGAAGTCAGCCAGGTTTTTGATGTCGCCGTAGCTGTTTGGCTTCACAACCGACTTGTCGAAGTCGAACTTAACGTCCAGCTCAACACGAACAACTTCAGCAACTGCTGGGCAGCCGTCAGCGTCAACAGTTACGTTGGCTGGGGTGTCCGGGCACTTGTCAACGTTGTCGCAAACGCCATCGTTGTCGCTGTCGGAGCAGACTTCAGCTGGTGCTGGAACTGGAGCAGCAGCAGGCTTGGAGCCGCCACCGAAGTTCACACCGATACCGACGCTAGGAGCCCACTCGGTGTCGCCCTGGTCGATGTTGTACTGAGCTTCAACGCCAGCACGGGCGTAGAAGTTGTCGGTGAAGTACAGCTTGGCACCAGCGCCAACGTTGGCGAAGGTGGAGCGGTCACGACCGCCGGAACCGTTCTGACCGATGCTCTGATCGGAGAAACCAGCCGATACGTATGGACGCAGCATGTCGCCTGGGTTGTTGAAGTGGTACAGAGCGTCCAGAGCGGTGTTAGCGCCCTTGATGTTACGACCGTCGTCGGAACGCACGTTGTGCACTTCGTCGTAGCCCAGACGCAGTTCAACGTCGTCGGTCAGGAAGTAACCGATCGAGCCGCCGAACAGGTTGCCGTTGTTCTTGAAGTTACGAGCGCTGTCGAATTGTTCTTTCTTTGCGAAGCCTTCGATTTCAACTGCGCCTTGGCCTTGTGCCAGAGCGCCGAACGAAGTGGCGGCAATCAGAGAACCAATGGCCAAGCCCAAGGTGTTTTTCAGTTTCATCCGTTAAATCCCCATCTGGTGATTGTGAAGCAGTCCCGCAAACCGGGGGACAACTCGGCGGCAAGTCTATCAGAACTTGCCTACACGTAAGAGATATTTGCGCTGAACTAAGTTTCAGCAATGCCTGCAAATTTCTCACGCAATTTATCTAGAGCACGTTTGTAACGCATTTTTGTCGCACTCAAACCCATGTGCATGATGTCTGCGATCTCCTGAAATTCCAGCTCTGCGACAAATCGAAGCACCAGAATTTCACGGTCAATCGGGTTCACATACACCAGCCAGCGATCAAGCCCGCCCTTCTCCTCGGGTTTCGGCGCCTTTTCTTCGGACGCTTCCTCGAGGGGGTCAAGACTCAATGCGTCCATCAAGCGACGCTTTCGCCGTTCCTTCCGATACTGCGTAATACATTCGTTGTACGTGATGCTGTAGAGCCACGTTTTGAACTTCGATTTCCCCTCGAAGTTCTTCAGGCCATACAGCACCTTCAACATGACTTCCTGACAGACATCGTCTGCGTCGCGATCGTTCCCAAGATATCTCGCACAAACGTTAAATAATGTTCGCTGGTAACGCCGCATCAGTTCTTCATAGGCGCGCGTTACGTGAAAAAGCTCGGTATGCGAGCGCGCGACCAACTCCTCATCAGAGAGCTCGCGGGGGTCGTAGCGCGTGGATAGCGTTTGGGCTTTATTCAAAACAAGTCGTGCCGACAGTCAGGTCAATGTCCGCCGCAACCAGCATCAGCTGGCATTTTGCGGCGGCATACATTAGCAGGGTTTGCCGGATTAGCGGCTACTCACATGCTGTTCCAGCAGGATCCGATTGGAAAGAGAGACTAGCTCACCCTCATCGGTCAGCAATGTGGTTTTAACCGTGCCGATCTCCTCGATCTGGCCTTCGACCTCGCCAACACGCACTTGTTGCCCAACCTGATACAACTCACGCACATAGATTCCCGCAAGAATCTGACCGGCAATTTCCCGGCTTCCCAAACCCATGGCCAGCGCAACGGCCAGACCAACGGTAATCAAAACGATGACGATCACATGGTTCAGCAGGTCAGTCTTGACCTCAAGCTGACTGATCGCGACCGAGATGCTGATGATGATCACCAGCCCTTGTGCAATTCGCCCCAGCCCCGAAGCGTAGTCCAGGCCCACACCTTCTGCCGCCCCGCGCACCAGCCCGTTGGCCAGTTGCGCGAGCAAAACACCTACCAGCAATACCAGCGCCGCGCCGAATACTTTCGGCAAATAGAGCGCCAACATATCCAGCGTAGCCGAAACTCGCTCAAGGCCAAGGGATTCTGCTGCAGAAACCAGGAAAATCAGCAGGACGAACCAATAAACGATCTTGCCGATCAGGGTCGAGATCGGAACTTGCAACCCGGCGCGCGACATCAATTTGGTCAGCCCGGTGCCACCCATCAGGCGATCAAGACCGAGCTTGGCGAGCAGTTTGGACAGCAGGGTATCGAGCAGCTTGGCCACGACGAAACCCAACAGCAGCACGACCAGTGCGCCGAACAGGTTCGGGATGAAGTTGGCGACTTTGGTCCACAACGCAGTCATTGCCGTGACGAGGCTCTGAGTCCAGAGATCAAGTTCCATATTCAATCAGCCTTATCAGCAGTGCGAGCGGTAGGTTTACGAAGACGGGAAACCGGCGAGACATGCGCCGATCCATTATTCAGGGCGATCATCAGCGCGGGCAGCCAGCGGCCCAGCAGGCTGAACAGATCACCGGCGCCAACCTGGCGGTTGGCGGTTTTGAGTACGCGGCCCAGGCACGCATCGTCGTCGCGGCTGGACGGCGAAGCGTTGAGCATGTCGCGCAAAGACTGTTCAAACGGATCGTGCATACGCACCTCTCGTGATGTCTGTGAAAGACGCGGGCAGATTTGGTCGGGTCACATGCGCCATCTTCATACCCAGCGCAAACGACGGAATAACCACCACTGACCAAAGGCCAGGGCGAGCACCGTCAAACAGGCAATCAGGAAACCATAAGGGCTGCTGGAGAACGGAATTCCGCCGACATTTATACCCAGCAGACCGGTGATAAAACTCATCGGCAAAAAGATGCAGGTGATGATCCCGAAGCGGTACATCGTGCGATTCATACGCTCGCTCAAGCGCCGGTCTTCGGCCTCCAGCACAAGCCCCACGCGCTCTCGGGTCAATTCGAGCTCTTCGAGATAGCGGGTCAGGCTGTTGTTCAGTTCGTTCCAGTAATCGGCATCGTCATCGACAAACCAAGGCAGTTTTATCCGCGTGAGTTGTCCGAAAATATCCCGCTGCGGCGCGAGAAATCGCTTTAGTCCGGCCGCCCGGCGACGGATGTGCAAAATGGCACCATGCTCGGGAGTATACCGTTCGTCGGCATCCATCTTTTCTTCTTCCTCATCGGCGATTTCCGAGAGGCAAGTGACCAGATCCTGCACCTTGTTGGTGAGGAACTGCGCCAGATAAAGGATCAGTTCGGAGGAGGTTTTCGGGCCGTTGCCGTCGGCCAATTGCGCCAGCAGCTCATCGGTGGCGCGCAACGGGCGCAAACGCAGGGAAATCACCCGTTGGGCAGAAGCGAAAATCCGCACCGAGACCATGTCTTCCGGCTCGGCGCCCGGGTTGAGATTGACCCCGCGCAGAAACAGCAACAGTTCGGCATCCGGCAGCGGCAACAGGCGCGGCCGGGTGTTCTCTTCCAGCAGCAGATCGCAGGTGAATTCATTGAGCCCGCTGGATTTGCGCAGCCAGGTCTGGGTCTGCGGATGGCTGCGATCCCAATGCAGCCACAGGCTTTCATGGGCCTGCAGCTGCAAATCGTCGAGCTCAGTCCGGGCTATCGAACGCGCACCGCCTTTTCCGTCCAGCACCAGGGCATGCACTAGCCCCCACTGCGCGTTTTCTTCCTCGAACATCCGCATCCCTTTGTCGAAAAGCTTATTCAGGCATCTTCAGCGGACTCGGCGAGATGATCACGCCGTTGTTGTCCGCATAAATGTAGTGGCCCGGGTGGAACGTCACACCGGCGAAAGTCACCGGGACGTTGAGGTCGCCAATACCACGTTTTTCAGTTTTCATCGGATGGCTGGCCAGCGCCTGCACGCCCAGATCGGTCTGGGCGATGACGTCAACGTCACGGATGCAGCCGTAGATCACCAGCCCTTCCCAACCGTTTTTCGCCGCCTTCTCGGCGATCATGTCGCCCAGCAGCGCACGGCGCAGCGAACCGCCGCCATCGACCACCAGCACCTTGCCGCTGCCCTTGAGTTCAGCCTGTTCCTTGACCAGCGAGTTGTCTTCGAAGCATTTGATGGTCACGATTTCGCCGCCGAACGAATCACGGCCGCCGAAATTGCTGAACATCGGTTCCAGCACCTGTACCAGCTCCGGATAGGCGTCGCACAGATCAGGCGTAAGGTAATGGTTCATCGAAAAACTCCTGTAAAAAGGAAAACGATCAAGGATGCTGCGTTCTGAGGAGACGAGTTTCGGTGGTCGTTGTTTACCTTAGTCCATCCCATGGTCGCTGAACGAACCTGAACAAACCCTGAAACGTAATAGCTAAACCGCCACCAAAAATGACCAGATCCGCACATTGCGTCATATCTTAGCCGCAAGCCAACCCGAACGAAATCCCTTCAAGGCCTTCGCACTCACACGGCAGCGGCCAGATCCGGCTTCTCACCCAGCAATGGCGTGTGCTGATCGTTCAACCAACGCGACACCAATGGCCAGACCTCGGTCTGCGCCGCTTTGCTCACCAACATCTCGACATGGCCGAAATTATCGTTGAAGCCCTGCTCGCGCCCCAGATTGAGGAACTGCTTGTGCTCGGAGCCGATCTGCTCGAACAATTTGCGACAGGCCCAGGCCGGATCCTGATGATCCCCTGCTGCGGTCACCGCCAGCACTGGCACTTGAACATCGGCCAGCCCCGCCCACCAATCCTTGTCCTTGTCGCCAAAACGACCGAACAAGCCGTACCAGCGCATGCTTTCCAGCGCCAGACCGATCGGCTCATCTTCCGGGCCACGCTTGAGACGCGAACCCGACAATTGCGCAAAACGCTTGAGGATAAAGCGCCCGCTCCACTCCACTGGCGGGATTTTCAGTGGCCAGTAGGTGCGGCTGACCTGGGTGCCGAAAAACGCCGCCGAGGCCACTGCCGGCTCGCCCAGGTATTCGCCACCGAGCGCCGCCGCCAGGGTGATGCCGCCCAGCGAATGACCAATCCAGTGCGGCACCTGTCCGCTCTGCTCACGCACGAACGCGGCAATCGCCGGCAGGTCGTAGCGGGCATAGTCGGCCACGCGATTGCGCCGGTATTCCTCATTGCGCTGCGACAGGCCGTGGCCGCGCATCTCCGGAATCCAAACGTCGAACCCCAGGCGCGTCAGATATGCGCCCAAGCCCAGGCCTTTGGGTGAGAACCAGAAGCGCCGATTGGAAAAACTGCCGTGCAGCAGAATCACCGGCACACCGCGAGGCGTCGAGTCATCGGCCATGCCCAAACGGGTCACAGCGATTTCCACGGACCAGTCGGGACTGTTGCCGGGTTTCAAGCGATACACGTCTTCGCTCAGATCACCACGCCGTTCGGCGCTGATCAGGGCGACAGGAAATAAGTTGCTGCTGCTTTGCATAATGCTCTTGCACAAAAAAGGGCGGCATCTACAGGAGCCCGCCCTACTTGAATCTCAAGGCCCGCCCCCTGAGAGGGAACAGGCCGTTCACATATTGATCAAGCCTGCGCCTGGCCTTCGGCGAGGAAGAACCAGGTTTCCAGCACGGAGTCCGGGTTCAGCGACACGCTTTCGATGCCCTGCTCCATCAGCCACTTGGCCAGATCCGGGTGGTCCGAAGGACCCTGACCGCAGATACCGATGTACTTGCCGGCCTTGTTGCATGCCGCAATCGCGTTGGCCAACAGCTTCTTGACCGCCGGATTACGCTCGTCGAACAGGTGCGCGATGATACCGGAATCGCGGTCCAGACCCAGGGTCAGCTGAGTCAGGTCGTTGGAACCGATCGAGAAACCGTCGAAGAATTCGAGGAATTCTTCAGCAAGGATCGCGTTGGATGGCAGTTCACACATCATGATCACGCGCAGACCGTTGTCGCCGCGCTTCAAGCCGTTCTCGGCGAGCAGATCAACAACCTGGCTGGCTTCGCCCAGAGTACGGACAAACGGCACCATGATTTCGACGTTGGTCAGGCCCATCTCGTTGCGCACACGTTTCAGCGCGCGGCATTCGAGTTCGAAGCAGTCACGGAACGATTCGCTGATGTAACGCGAAGCGCCACGGAAGCCCAGCATCGGGTTTTCTTCTTCCGGCTCGTAGAGCTTGCCGCCGATCAGGTTGGCGTATTCGTTGGACTTGAAGTCCGACAGACGCACGATAACTTTCTTCGGTGCAAACGCAGCCGCGAGGGTGCTGATGCCTTCAACCAGTTTCTCGACATAGAAGCCGACCGGATCGTCGTAACCGGCGATACGCTTATCGACGCTGTCCTTGATTTCCTGCGGCAGACCGTCGTAGTTCAACAGCGCTTTCGGGTGGACGCCGATCATGCGGTTGATGATGAATTCCAGACGGGCCAGGCCCACACCGGCGTTCGGCAGTTGCGCGAAGTCGAAGGCGCGGTCCGGGTTGCCGACGTTCATCATGATTTTGAACGGCAGCTCCGGCATGGCGTCGACGGAGTTCTTCTTGATGTCGAAGCCCAGTTCGCCTTCGAAGATGTAACCGGTGTCGCCCTCGGCGCACGAAACGGTCACGCCCTGGCCATCCTTCAGCAGTTGGGTGGCGTTGCCGCAACCGACCACTGCCGGAATACCCAGCTCACGAGCGATGATCGCCGCGTGGCAAGTACGGCCGCCACGGTTGGTGACGATCGCGCTGGCGCGCTTCATGACCGGTTCCCAGTCCGGGTCGGTCATGTCGGAAACCAGTACGTCGCCCGGCTGGACTTTGTCCATCTCGGACACGTCTTTGATGATGCGAACCTTACCGGCGCCGATGCGCTGGCCAATCGCACGACCTTCAACCAGCACGGTGCCGGTTTCTTTCAGCAGGTAACGTTCCATGACGTTGGCCTGGGTGCGGCTTTTCACGGTTTCCGGACGCGCCTGCACGATGTAGAGCTTGCCGTCGTCACCGTCCTTGGCCCACTCGATGTCCATCGGGCAGCCATAGTGCTTCTCGATGATCATCGCTTGTTTGGCCAGCTCGCTGACTTCAGCGTCGGACAGACAGAAACGCGCGCGATCCGCCTTGTCGACGTCAATGGTCTTGACCGAACGACCGGCCTTGGCCTCGTCGCCATAGATCATCTTGATCGCTTTGCTGCCCAGGTTGCGACGCAGGATCGCCGGACGACCGGCCTCCAGCGTGCCCTTGTGCACGTAGAACTCATCCGGGTTGACCGCGCCTTGTACGACGGTTTCGCCCAGGCCGTAGGCGCCGGTGATAAACACCACGTCACGGAAACCGGATTCGGTGTCGAGGGTGAACATCACGCCGGCAGTGCCGGTTTCCGAACGCACCATGCGCTGCACGCCAGCCGACAGGGCGACCAGTTTGTGGTCGAAGCCCTGGTGCACGCGGTAGGAGATCGCACGGTCGTTGAACAGCGACGCGAACACCTCTTTGGCGGCGCGGATAACGTTTTCCACACCACGGATGTTCAGGAAGGTTTCCTGCTGACCGGCGAACGAGGCGTCCGGCAAGTCTTCGGCGGTGGCGGAAGAACGCACGGCCACGGCCACATCAGGATTGCCGGCCGACAGCGCGGCGAACGCGGTGCGGATCTCGGCATTCAGTTTTTCGGGGAATTCGGCTTCCATGATCCATTGACGGATCTGTGCGCCGGTCTTGGCCAGGGCGTTGACATCATCAACGTCGAGCGCGTCGAGGGCCTTGTGGATCTGGTCGTTGAGGCCGCTCAGTTCGAGGAAATCACGATAGGCCTGGGCCGTCGTGGCGAAGCCGCCGGGGACCGAAACACCGGCGCCTGCCAGGTTACTGATCATCTCGCCCAGGGATGCGTTCTTGCCCCCCACATGCTCAACATCGTGTTTGCCGAGCTTATCGAGGGAAACTACGTACTCTACCAAGGTGATCTCTCCACTAACTGTGTTGGAAAAGCTCAGAAACCGGTGGCCCGGGGGAGCCTTGGCCGGTTGTATGGCCTGGACCTGGAAAATAAGTGAGAATGCGGGCCAGTCGCGGCCGACAAATCGCGCCTATCATATCCAGAAATGCTCATTAGCTTAAGGCCCAAGGTGCAAATGAAACGATCTGCTTTCTTCATCTCCGATGGCACCGGCATCACTGCCGAAACCCTGGGTCAAAGCCTTCTGGCGCAGTTCGAAAACATTACCTTCAGCAAATTCACGCGACCGTACATCGACAGCGTTGAAAAAGCGCGGGCCATGGTACAACAAATCAACAAAGCCGCTGAAACCGACGGCTTTCGCCCGATCATCTTCGACACCATCGTCAATCAGGACATCCGTGAGATTCTCGCAACGTCCAATGGTTTCATGATCGACATTTTCTCGACCTTTCTTGCTCCGCTGGAGCAGGAACTGACCGAGCATTCTTCCTACACCGTCGGCAAGTCGCATTCGATCGGGCACAACTCCAATTACATGGAGCGTATCGAGGCGGTTAACTTTGCCCTCGACAACGACGACGGTGCGCGCACGCACTATTACGACAAAGCCGATTTGATACTAGTGGGCGTGTCGCGATGCGGCAAAACGCCGACGTGTCTGTACATGGCCATGCAGTTCGGCATTCGCGCGGCCAACTATCCGCTGACCGAAGACGACATGGAACGCCTGACCCTGCCGACGGCCCTGCGCGCTCATCAGCACAAGCTGTTCGGCCTGACCATCGACCCCGACCGCCTCACCGCAATCCGCAACGAGCGCAAGCCCAACAGCCGTTATTCGAGCTACGCCCAGTGCGAGTTCGAGGTGCGTGAAGTGGAGAATCTGTTCCGTCGCGAGAACATCCCCAACATCAACTCCACGCATTTTTCCGTGGAAGAGATTTCGGCGAAGATTCTGGTGGAGAAAGGTGTGGAGCGGCGGTTCAAATAGGTCTGTATTGCTTGATCTGACGCCTTCGCGAGCAGGCTCGCTCCCACAGTTTGATCGCGTTTATCCCGTTGAAATGCGGTCGAATGTGGGAGCGAGCCTGCTCGCGAAGAACGATCACACGGTGTCTGTTAATGCCTTGGCCAGAGCTTCAAAACCTGCCTGCAGCAAGCGATCATCCCCCACCGCATTACACACACTCACCCGAATAAATTGCGGCACTGCTGCGTGCCCCACCGCAAACGCCTCAGCGGTGGCCACCAGATAGTTGTTCTCCTTCAACTCCGCCGCAATCTGCGACGCCCGCCACAGCTCAGGCACCTCCACCCAGAAGTGCGGACTGTAAGGGTGAGTCTTGTAGTTCAAACCCTGCAGCACAGGCGCCACCAACGCTTTGCGCCGAGCGATCTCGCTGATCTGCTCGTCCAGTAAACGCTCGGCCATGCCGCTTTCAATCCACAGGCTCGCGACTTCCATCGATAACGGATTGGCCATCCAGCACGTTGCGCGGATGGCGGCACTCAAACGTCCGATCAAAGCTTGCGGCGCATGCAGATAACCGACGCGCAGCCCCGCCGAAACAGCCTTGCTCAGGCTGCCGATCAACACCGATCGCTCCGGCGCAAAATAGCTGAGCGGCAATGGGCGCTGGCGATCCAGAACGGCATGGGCCTCGTCTTCGATAATCAGCAGATTGTTTTGACGACAGAGGTCGGCAATCGCCTCGCGCCGTGGGATGGACATTACAGCGGCCGTAGGATTCTGGATCGTCGGGGTGCAATACAGTGCTGAAACACGATGCTGACGACAAATGTCCTCGAGCGCCGACGGTAAAAGCCCTTCGTCATCCATTGCCGCGCCAATGAGTTTTATTCCGAGCTGGCGTGCGACGCCGATCAATCCCGGGTAGGACAAATGCTCGGTCACAACGGTGTCGCCGGCCTTGAGCAAGCCCATCAACGTGCACAGCAGACCATGCTGGCCACCGTTGACGCACAACACCTGATCGGCATGCGGGACATACGCCGCATGCTGCAACCACACCGCCCCCGCCACACGATGCCGCGCCAACCCGGCTTCAGCGGTGTACCCGGTCAACTGTTGCAGCACCCGAGGATCGCTGGCCAGTTCCTGCAGACTCTGGCTCATGAACGCCGCTTCCTGCGCCGGAATAGGCTGGTTGCGGCTCATGTCGAAGCAGGCTGACGGCTCATCGCTGACATTACGAAAGCCTTTGTCCTGCGGCCGTTCCATCCCGCGCTGACACACATAAGTGCCATCTCCGACGCGGGCGACGACCAACCCCACGCGTTCCAATTCGCCATAGGCACGGCTGATCGTACCGATGGTCACTCCGAGACTGTCGGCCAACAACCGGTGCGGCGGCAGTTTGCTACCGGCATCGATTACGCCTTCGTCGATGGCCTGCGCGACGGCATTCGCCAGGCGTTTGTACTTCACGCCCACGCCATTGGCGAGTCCATCACGGAGGATTGACACCATGGCAATACTTACTTTGACAGTCATTCTCGCCCCGAATAGCGTGCTTAAAAAGGTTCAATCAGAAATAGACCGTTTCCGCGATCAGGTCAATTCCACCGTTCGGAGTACGCCACATGTCGACCGCCGTCAGCACACCGATGCACATCAGCAAACCCTGGCTCGCCGGATTGATCACCAGCACGCTGTTTCTCATCGTCTGTTTGAGTTGGGGCACGACGTGGCTGGGGATCAAGATTGCGGTGGAAAGCGTGCCGCCGCTGACGGCCGCCGGGCTGCGTTTTCTGATTGCTTTTCCGCTGTTCCTGAGCTTCGCGCTGTTGCGCAAGGAACCGCTGTTGTTTCCCCGGCAAAGCCGCTGGTTCTTTGTGTTCGTCACGCTGTCGTATTTCAGCCTGCCTTACTACCTGCTCAACTACGGTGAGATGCACGTATCGTCCGGCCTGACCGCCCTGCTGTTCAGTTGCATGCCGGTGTTTATCCTGTTGTTTTCCGCGCTGTTTCTGCGCGAGAGAATCTACCCGTCACAAATGCTCGGCATCGCCATTGGTTTTGGCAGTCTGTTCATGATTATTCGTAGTCAGGGCCTGCATCTGGATCAAGCGGAATGGCTGGGAGTATTGGCGATTCTCTGTGCGGCGGTGATGCATGCGCTGTGTTACGTAGTGACGAAAAAACACGGCAGCGCGATCAGCGTGATCACCTACAACACGCTGCCAATCGGCATTGCCGGGGCGATGTTATTTATTGTCGGATTGAGCGTTGAGACGCCGGTATTCAGCGATGTCAGCGCGCGCTCGTGGGGCGCCCTGCTGTATCTGGGGCTGGTGGCATCGGTGGGCGGATTCATCGTTTACTTTTTGCTGCTTAAACGCTTGAGCCCGATCATCCTGTCGTTCGTGTTTATCATTTTCCCGGTGTTCGCTGTGATCATCGGCGCCTGGTACGAGGGGCAAACCCTGTCCCGGGAGCTGATGATCTATTCGGCGGTTTTGTTGAGCGGGTTTGCGATCACCAAATTGCCTGTGGAAAAGTGGTTCAGATAACGAACATATCCACAAAACGATTGACCGGGGTGGCTTCGAGCTGCGCCGGATCCTTGCACAACGCGAAAATTTCGCCGCTGCGCTGGCCGGTGAAACGTGTAGCCAGATTGGCCTTGAACTTGTCTTCCAGCAATGGAATGCCCTCGACACGGCGGCGACGATGACCGATCGGGTATTCCACGACGACGTTTTCAGTGCTGCTGCCATCCTTGAAAAACACCTGCACGGCGTTGGCGATCGAGCGCTTGTCGGGCTCCAGATATTCACGGGTGAAACGCGGCTCCTCGACGATGACCATTTTTTCGCGTAGCACATCGATGATCGGATGCGCCCGGTGGAAATCGTCTTCGTACTGCTCGGCGACCAGATTGCCAAAGGCCAGTGGCACGGCGGTCATGTACTGGATGCAGTGGTCGCGGTCGGCAGCGTTGGCCAGCGGCCCGACCTTGGAAATAATGCGAATCGCCGATTCGTGGGTGGTGATGACGATGCGGTCGATTTCATGCAGACGATTGCGCACTTGCGGGTGCAAGGTCACCGCGGCTTCGCAGGCGGTTTGCGCGTGGAATTCGGCGGGGAAACTGATCTTGAACAGCACGTTTTCCATCACATAACTGCCGAACGAGCGCGAGAAACTGAAGGCGCGTTTATTCTCCGGTTTCAGCGCCAGATCGCTATTGGTGTGGCTGAACAGCACGTCATAAAAGCCCCACTGTTTCGCAGTCAGCACGCCGGGAATACCCATCTCGCCGCGCATGGCGATGTCGGCCAGTCGCACACCACGACTCGTCGCATCCCCCGCCGCCCAGGACTTTCGCGAACCGGCGTTCGGTGCATGTCGATAGGTGCGCAGCGCCTGACCATCGGCGAATGCATGGGACAACGCCGACAGCAGTTGCTCACGATGAGCGCCCATCAGTTTGGCGGTAACGGCGGTTGAAGCGACTTTCACCAGAATGACGTGATCGAGTCCTACACGATTGAAGGAGTTTTCCAGAGCGATCACGCCTTGAATTTCGTGGGCCATGATCATCGCTTCGAGCACATCGCGAATCGTCAGCGGTGCTTCAGCGTTGGCCAGACGCTTCTGCGAAAGATGATCGGCCACAGCGAGAATCCCGCCGAGGTTGTCGGATGGATGACCCCACTCGGCGGCGAGCCAGGTGTCGTTGTAGTCGAGCCAGCGGACGATGCAGCCGATGTCCCACGCGGCCTTGACCGGGTCGAGGCGATAGGAGGTGCCGGGAACGCGTGCGCCGAACGGGACGACGGTGCCTTCGACGATCGGGCCCAGATGCTTGGTGCATTCGGGAAAGCGCAACGCCAGCAGGCCGCAGCCCAGCGTGTCCATCAGGCAGTTGCGGGCGGTGTCGAGGGCTTCGGTGGAGGTGACTTTGAAGGTGAGGACGTAATCGGCGATGTCCTGCAGGACACGGTCGTAGTCGGGGCGGTTGTTCAGGTCGACGTTGGCGCTCATTGCGGTTCTCCTGTGCGGGAATGATGAGTGGGTGCGGTCTTCCTCAGGGCTTGGCTGGGTTGGTCTGGTTGATTGCAGGTCTGGGGTGCCTGCTTGTTTTGGGTTTCTTCAGTGGGTGGCCCCTCACCCTAGCCCTCTCCCGAGGGAGAGGGAACCGATTGGGGGATGCTGTAGAGGTTCACCGACGTGAACGATCTCCACGGAATCCATAATCGATTAGATCGATGAACATCCCAGCCACCTCGGTCGGCCCCCTGAGTCCATAATCGACTCGATCTTTCAGGTCGATGTACAACCCCAGACACCTCGGTCGGCCCCCTCTCCCTTTGGGAGAGGGCTGGGGTGAGGGTATAAGATCTCAAGTTAGAAAGAATCCCCGGGGACGCGGACGTAGCCTTCCATCAGCACCCGAGCACTACGGCTCATGATGGCTTTCTTCACCACCCACTCGCCGTTTTCCAGGCTCGCTTCAGCGCCAACGCGCAACGTCCCGGACGGATGCCCAAAACGCACGGCACTACGTTCAACACCACCCGCTGCAAGGTTCACCAATGTCCCGGAAATGGCTGCCGCCGTACCAATCGCCACCGCCGCCGTGCCCATCATCGCGTGATGCAACTTGCCCATCGACAAGGCGCGCACCAGCAAATCCACATCACCGGCGCCAACCGCTTTGCCACTCGACGCCACGTAATCAGCAGGCTTGGCAACAAACGCGACTTTCGGCGTGTGCTGACGTTTGGCCGCTTCATCGAGATTCGATATCAGACCCATGCGCAACGCGCCATAAGCCCGAATCGTCTCGAACATCTGCAGCGCTTGCGGATCGCTGTTGATCGCGCTCTGCAACTCGGTGCCGGTGTAACCGATGTCTTCAGCATTGACGAAAATCGTCGGGATGCCAGCATTGATCATGGTCGCCTTGAACGTGCCGACACCCGGTACTTCCAGCTCATCGATGAGGTTGCCGGTGGGAAACATCGAACCACCGCCGCCCTCTTCTTCCGCTGCCGGGTCCATGAATTCGACTTGCACTTCGGCCGCCGGAAAGGTCACGCCGTCGAGTTCGAAATCACCGGTTTCCTGCACTTCGCCGTTGGTGATCGGCACATGGGCAATAATCGTTTTACCGATGTTGGCCTGCCACACGCGCACCACCGCAACACCGTTGTGCGGAATGCGGCTGGCGTCGACCAGACCGTTGCTGATGGCGAACGAACCGACCGCTGCCGAGAGGTTGCCGCAATTGCCGCTCCAGTCCACGAACGGCTTGTCGATGGAGACCTGACCGAACAGGTAATCGACGTCGTGATCGGCCTTGATGCTTTTCGACAGGATCACGGTTTTGCTGGTGCTGGACGTGGCGCCGCCCATGCCATCAATTTGTTTGTCGTACGGGTCGGGGCTGCCGATCACGCGCAGCAGCAAAGCGTCGCGGGTCGGGCCGGGAATCTGTGCCGCCTCGGGCAGGTCCTTGAGGCTGAAAAACACGCCTTTGCTGGTGCCGCCGCGCATGTAGGTCGCAGGGATTTTGATTTGTGGTGCGTGAGCCATGGTGCTCCTTAACCACAGACGTGAGACCCAAGCCTCACGCCTGCATCAGTAGATTTAAACGGCAACCGCCGACTCTTCGAGGAAGTCCTGAGCGAAGCGCTGCAACACGCCGCCAGCCTCATAGATCGACACTTCTTCAGCGGTATCCAGACGGCAGGTCACCGGCACGTCAACGCGCTCGCCGTTCTTGCGATGGATCACCAGCGTCAGGTCCGCGCGCGGTTTGCGCTCGCCGATCACGTCGTAGGTTTCGCTGCCGTCGATGGCCAGGGTGTGACGGTCAGTGCCCGGCTTGAACTCCAGTGGCAACACGCCCATGCCCACCAGGTTGGTGCGGTGAATGCGCTCGAAACCTTCTGCGGCAATCGCCTCGACACCGGCCAGACGCACGCCTTTCGCCGCCCAGTCACGGGACGAACCCTGACCGTAATCGGCGCCGGCAATAATGATCAGCGGCTGCTTGCGCTCCATGTAGGTTTCGATGGCTTCCCACATGCGCATCACTTTGCCTTCCGGCTCGACGCGGGCCAGCGAACCCTGTTTGACCTTGCCGTCTTCCACGACCATTTCATTGAACAGTTTCGGGTTGGCAAACGTCGCGCGCTGCGCGGTCAAGTGGTCGCCACGGTGGGTGGCGTAAGAGTTGAAGTCCTCTTCCGGCAAGCCCATTTTCGCCAGGTATTCGCCGGCGGCGCTGTCGAGCATGATCGCGTTGGATGGCGACAGGTGATCGGTGGTGATGTTGTCCGGCAGCACCGCCAGCGGGCGCATACCCTTAAGCGGACGTGCGCCGGCCAGCGCGCCTTCCCAGTACGGTGGACGGCGAATGTAGGTGCTCATTTCGCGCCAGTCGTACAGCGGCGTGACTTTCGGGCCGGTGTCTTCGTGGACGGCGAACATCGGAATGTAGACCTGACGGAATTGCTCAGGCTTGACCGAAGATTTCACCACGGCGTCGATTTCTTCGTCGCTCGGCCAGATGTCCTTCAGGCGGATTTCCTTGCCGTCGACCACGCCCAACACATCTTTTTCGATGTCGAAACGGATGGTCCCGGCGATGGCGTATGCGACCACCAGCGGCGGCGAAGCGAGGAACGCTTGCTTGGCATACGGGTGAATGCGGCCGTCGAAATTGCGGTTGCCGGAAAGCACGGCGGTGGCGTACAGATCGCGATCGATGATCTCTTGCTGGATCAGCGGATCGAGCGCGCCGGACATGCCGTTGCAGGTGGTGCAAGCGAAGGCGACAACACCGAAACCGAGCTGCTCCAGCTCAGTGGTCAGCCCCGCTTCGTCGAGGTACAGCGCCACGGTTTTCGAACCCGGCGCCAGCGAGGATTTCACCCACGGTTTGCGGGTCAGGCCAAGCTTGTTGGCGTTGCGCGCCAGCAGTCCGGCGGCAATCACGTTGCGCGGGTTACTGGTGTTGGTGCAACTGGTGATGGCGGCGATGATCACCGCGCCGTCGGGCATTTGCCCCGGCACGTCCTCCCACTGCCCGGAGATGCCTTTGGCCGCCAGATCCGCCACCGCAACGCGCGCGTGCGGGTTGCTCGGGCCGGCCATGTTGCGCACTACCGAGGACAGATCGAAAGTCAGGCCGCGCTCGTATTGCGCACCTTTCAGGCTATCGGCCCACAGGCCGGTGAGCTTGGCGTACTGCTCTACGAGCTGCACTTGCTGGTCTTCACGACCGGTCAGTTTCAGGTAATCGATAGTCTGTTGGTCAATGTAGAACATCGCTGCAGTGGCGCCGTATTCCGGGGCCATGTTGGAGATGGTCGCGCGGTCGCCGAGGGTCAGCGCCGCCGCACCTTCGCCGAAGAACTCCAGCCAGGCGCCGACGACTTTCTGTTTGCGCAGGTATTCGGTCAGCGCCAGCACCATGTCAGTGGCGGTGATGCCCGGTTGCAGCTTGCCGGTCAGTTCGACGCCGACGCTTTCCGGCAGGCGCATCCACGACGCGCGACCGAGCATCACGCTCTCGGCTTCGAGGCCGCCGACACCGATGGCAATCACGCCCAGCGCATCGACGTGCGGGGTGTGGCTGTCGGTGCCGACGCAGGTGTCAGGGAACGCGACGCCCTCACGCACCTGGATCACCGGGGACATCTTCTCCAGGTTGATCTGGTGCATGATGCCGTTGCCCGGCGGGATCACATCAACGTTCTTGAAGGCTTTTTTGGTCCAGTTGATGAAGTGGAAACGGTCTTCGTTGCGACGGTCTTCGATGGCGCGGTTTTTCTCGAACGCCTGCTTGTCGAAACCGCCCGCTTCCACCGCCAGCGAGTGGTCGACGATCAATTGCGTCGGCACCACCGGGTTGACCTGCGCTGGGTCGCCGCCCTGCAACGCAATCGCGTCGCGCAGGCCGGCGAGGTCGACCAATGCGGTCTGGCCGAGAATGTCGTGGCAGACCACGCGCGCCGGGAACCACGGGAAGTCGAGGTCGCGTTTGCGCTCGATCAGTTGCTTGAGGGAATCGGTGAGCGTGGCCGGGGCGCAGCGACGCACGAGGTTTTCCGCCAGCACGCGGGAGGTGTACGGCAAAGTGTCGTAACTGCCGGGCTGGATCGCCTCGACTGCCGCGCGGGCGTCGAAATAATCCAGAGGACTGCCGGGCAGGGTTTTGCGGAATTCTGTGTTCATCGGGTCAGGACTCGGGTCACGGTGGTTGCAAAGGGTGGGCTGACGCCAGACTCAAGATTCAGACCGTCCCTTGTAGGAGTGAGCCTGCTCGCGATAGCGGTAGATCAGTCGACATCGATGGTGAATGTCAGTCCGTCATCGCGAGCAGGCTCACTCCTACAGGGTTTAGCGGTGATCTTGCGCTTCGGGTCAGCTCACCATTTCAGCGACGTTCGATTGGCACGAACTTGCGCTGTTCAACGCCGATATATTCGGCGCTTGGACGGATGATGCGGTTGTTGGCGCGCTGCTCGAACACGTGCGCGGCCCAGCCGGTCAGGCGCGAGCAGACGAAGATCGGCGTGAACAGCTTGGTCGGAATGCCCATGAAGTGGTACGCCGAGGCATGGTAGAAATCGGCGTTGGGGAACAGTTTTTTCTGCTCCCACATGGTCTTGTCGATGGCTTCGGAAACCGCGAACAACACCTTGTCGCCGACCTCGTCCGCGAGTTTTTTCGACCAGCCCTTGATCACCTCGTTGCGCGGATCGCTGTCCTTATAGATCGCGTGGCCGAAGCCCATGATCTTGTCCTTGCGCTCGAGCATGCCGAGGGTGCCCTTGATCGCCTCTTCCGGCGACGAGAAGCGCTCGATCATTTCCATCGCCGCTTCGTTGGCGCCGCCGTGCAACGGGCCACGCAGCGAACCGATGGCGGCGGTCACGCAGGAATAAAGATCAGACAGGGTCGACGCACAAACGCGCGCGGTGAAGGTCGAGGCGTTGAATTCGTGTTCGGCGTAGAGGATCAGCGAAACGTTCATCACTTTGACGTGCAGTTCGCTTGGCTTCTTGTCGTGCAGCAGGTGCAGGAAGTGACCGCCGATAGTCGGCTCGTCACTGACGCAGTTGATGCGTTTGCCGTCGTGGCTGAAGCGATACCAGTAGCACATGATCGCCGGGAACGCGGCCAGCAAGCGGTCAGTCTTGTCGCGCTGCTCGGAGAAGTCTTGCTCCGGCTCGAGGTTGCCAAGGAACGAGCAACCGGTGCGCATCACGTCCATCGGGTGGGCGTCGGCGGGGATGCGTTCAAGCACTTCTTTCAGCGCTTGCGGCAGGTCGCGCAGCTTGCTCAGTTTGCCTTGGTATTCGTCGAGTTGCGCCTTCGTCGGCAGCTCGCCGTAGAGCAGCAGGTACGCGACTTCTTCAAATTGCGCATCGGCAGCGAGTTCGCGCACGTCGTAGCCGCGATAGGTCAGCCCGGCACCGGCCTGGCCCACGGTGGACAGTGCGGTTTGCCCGGCAACCTGGCCACGGAGCCCGGCACCACTGAGTACTTTTGCTTCGGCCATTGTGTTCTCCAATCTTTTTGAATTTGTATGGGGAAAACTTGTGGGAGCAAGCCTGCTCGCGAAGGTGGCTGGAACACCTCGGTGCGTCAGGGACACCGCGTCATCGTTGGCGTCCTTCGCGAGCAGGCTCGCTCCCACAGGGGATCTTGTTCAGCCTTTCTTTTGTGCAAACAACGCATCGAGCTTCTGCTCGAAGGTGTGGTAGTCGATGCGATCGTAAAGCTCCATGCGAGTCTGCATGGTGTCGATGACATTCTGCTGCGTGCCATCGCGGCGGATCGCGGTGTAAACGTTTTCTGCTGCCTTGTTCATCGCGCGGAACGCCGACAGCGGATACAGCACCAGCGACACATCGGCGCCAGCCAGTTGCTCGGTGGTGTACAGCGGCGTCGCGCCGAACTCGGTGATATTGGCCAGGATCGGCGCTTTTACGCGGTTGGCGAACAGTTTGTACATCTCCAGCTCAGTGATGGCTTCCGGGAAAATCATGTCGGCACCAGCCTCGATGCACGCGGCTGCGCGATCGAGTGCCGACTCCAGACCTTCCACCGCCAGTGCATCGGTTCGCGCCATGATCACGAAGCTGTCATCGGTACGCGCATCCACCGCAGCCTTGATGCGATCAACCATTTCCTGCTGGCTGACGATCTCTTTATTAGGACGATGGCCACAACGCTTGGCGCCAACCTGGTCCTCGATGTGAATCGCCGCCGCGCCGAACTTGATCATCGACTTGACCGTGCGCGCCACATTGAACGCCGACGAGCCGAAACCGGTGTCGACGTCGACCAGCAGCGGCAGATCGCAGACGTCGGTGATGCGCCGCACGTCAGTCAGCACGTCGTCCAGGCCGGTGATGCCCAGATCCGGCACGCCGAGGGAACCTGCGGCCACGCCGCCACCGGACAGGTAGATCGCCTTGAAACCGGCGCGCTTGGCCAGCAGCGCGTGGTTGGCGTTGATCGCGCCGACCACTTGCAATGGATGCTCGCTGGCGACCGCATCGCGGAAACGCTGGCCTGGAGTGTTCAGGTTGGAACTCATGACTCACCTCGTTCAGTGGCTGTCTTGTTGTGGGCGCCGTCCTGGTAATGACGGGCGATGTTGCGTTTAGAAGCGCCGATGTGACGGCGCATCAACAATTCCGCGAGTTCGCCGTCACGGTCGGCGATGGCATCGAGAATCCGGTGGTGTTCGGCAAAGGCCTGGCGCGGGCGGTTCGGCGTGGTCGAGAACTGGATGCGGTACATGCGCACCAGTTGATACAGCTCGCCGCAGAGCATCTGCGTCAGCGTGCGGTTGCCGCTGCCCTGGATGATCCGGTAGTGGAAGTCGAAATCGCCTTCCTGCTGGTAATAGCCAACGCCGGCCTGAAACGCCGCATCGCGCTCGTGGGTTTCCAGCACCCGGCGCAGTTCGTCGATTTCTTCGACGCTCATGCGTTCGGCCGCCAGACGGCAGGCCATGCCTTCGAGGGATTCGCGGATTTCGTAGAGTTCGAGCAATTCGGCATGACTGAGCGACACCACCCGCGCACCGACGTGCGGTACACGCACCAGCAGGCGCTGGCCTTCCAGGCGATGAATCGCCTCACGCAACGGCCCGCGACTGATGCCGTAGGTGCGCGCCAGCTCCGGCTCTGAGATCTTGCTGCCCGGGGCGATCTCACCTTTGACGATGGCCGCTTGAATACGCCGGAAGACGTTTTCCGAGAGCGTCTCGGAATCGTCGCCGCTGATGACCGGGGGATCGAGTTGATCCAGCATGATTGTCGACACCTTTAAATCCAATGCGGCAAAAACTAGCCAATTCGCCCGCATCAGTCAAAGGATAAATAGGTATTGTCGACAATCGTCTAATAACCTTAAAAGATCGCAGCCTTCGGCAGCTCCTACAGGGCGCACGCAAATCCAATGTAGGAGCTGCCGAAGGCTGCGATCTTCTGATCTTTTATAGACCGGCCCAAGCGCTGGCGCCATAAACCCACCGTGCTAGAATGCCGCCCGCATTTGCTGGCCATTTGTACGGCTTGTCATAAAAAGCTGCCAGGCACACGAAGGGCCTTGCGCAAGTTTTGCCAAGGACCTGAACCGAAAACGGAACGCTGCGCACCAGGATTTATGAGACTCAAGCCTTTTCCCACATTCTTTGCCCTGTTTTGCCTGCCCGGCCTCGCCGCCGCGGGGGAAAAAACCGTGTACGGCCTCAACGAATACGCTTCGCTTGACGGCATCAACCTGGAAGTTGCGGCAAAACTCGACACCGGTGCGAAAACCGCATCGCTGAGTGCCCGCGACATCAAACGCTTTAAACGCAACGGTGAGTCCTGGGTACGTTTCTACCTGGCCATCGACGCCGCGCATTCGCACCCGATCGAACGGCCGCTGGCGCGGGTCAGCAAGATCAAGCGCCGCGCTGGCGATTACGACCCGGAGGAAGGCAAGAAGTATACCGCCCGTCCGGTGATCGAGCTGGATATCTGCATGGGCACGGCGATGCGCAGCATCGAAGTGAACCTGACCGACCGAAGTGCGTTCCAATATCCGCTTTTGATTGGCTCCGAAGCGCTGAAACGCTTTGATGCGCTGGTCGATCCAAGCCTTAAATACGCTGCCGGCAAACCCGCCTGCACCATCGCCGCTCATACCGCCGAGTAATTTCCATGCGTTCTCTAACCTTCCACCTGAAAATCCTGATCACCATTCTGGTGCTCCTGGGCGTTTCGGTTACGGCCTATCAGATTTTCGTGCTCGGCATCCCGGTGACCGAAGACGCCACCGACGACTTGTGGAACATCGACGCCAAGGTCGAGTTCGTCGCCAGCACCAAGGATCCGGTGAAGATCCAGATGTTCGTGCCACCGTTGAGCCGCGATTACGTCAGCCTCAATGAAAGCTTTATCTCCAATAACTACGGTGTCGCCGTCAACCGCGTCGACGGCAACCGCAAGGTCACCTGGTCGGCGCGCCGGGCCAAGGGCAACCAGACGCTTTATTACCGTTTGGTGCTGACCAAGCGTTACACCGCCGAAAAATCCAAGATCAAAGGCCCGACCTTCCGCGACAGCATCGCCATCGAAGGCCCTGAGAAAATCGCCGCCGAAGCCCTGCTCGCGCCGATCCGCCAGCATTCCGCCGACGTCGAAACCTTTATTGGCGAGGCGATCAAACGCGTCAACAACGTCAACGACGACAACGTGAAACTGCTGCTGGCCGGCGATCCGTCGACGCCGCACAAAGCCAAAATCGTTGAACTGCTGTTGTCCATCGCCCACGTGCCGGTGGAAAAAGTCCACACCATCCGCCTCGTCGCCGACCAGCCGCAAACGCCTGAACTGTGGCTGCGCAGCTTCAACGGCAACGACTGGCTGTACTTCAACCCGGAAACCGGTGAGCAAGGCCTGCCGACCGACCGCCTGCTGTGGTGGACCGGCGATGAAAACCTGATCACCGTCGACGGCGGCAAGAAAGCCAACGTGACCTTCAGCCTGAACAACAGCGAGATGAACGCGATTCGTCTGGCCAAGCTGACGGACGAAAACACCGACGCCAACTTCCTCGAATACTCGCTGTACGGCTTGCCGCTGCAGACTCAGCAGACGTTCATGATCATGGTGATGATCCCGATCGGCGTGCTGGTGATCCTGATTCTGCGCAACCTGATCGGCCTGCAGACACTCGGCACGTTCACCCCGGTGCTGATCGCCCTCGCCTTCCGCGAAACGCAACTGGGCTTCGGCATTCTGCTGTTTACCGTGATCACGGCGCTGGGCCTATCGTTACGTTCGTATCTGGAACACCTGAAGCTGCAAATGCTGCCGCGACTCTCGGTGGTGCTGACCTTTGTTGTAGTGTTGATCGCGGCGATCAGCCTGTTCAGCCACAAACTCGGCCTGGAACGCGGGCTGTCGGTGGCGTTGTTCCCGATGGTGATTCTGACCATGACCATCGAACGTCTGTCGATCACCTGGGAAGAACGCGGCGCCAGCCATGCGATGAAAGTCGCGATCGGCACGCTGTTCGCGGCGTCACTCGCGCACCTGATCATGACCGTGCCAGAGCTGGTCTACTTCGTGTTCACCTTCCCGGCGATCCTGCTGATTCTGGTCGGCTTCATGTTGGCGATGGGTCGTTATCGCGGCTACCGCCTGACCGAGCTGGTGCGCTTCAAGGCTTTCCTGAAGAAGGCTGACGCCTGATGTTCGGTTTCTGGAAGACCTGGAAGGCCCTGGAGGCGCGGGGCATCATGGGCATCAATCGGCGTAACGCCGACTACGTGCTCAAGTACAACAAGCGCAGCCTGTACCCGATTGTCGATGACAAGATCATCACCAAGGAACGCGCCATCGAGGCCGGCATTCACGTGCCGGAGCTGTACGGCGTGATCTCCACCGAGAAGGAAATCGACAAGCTCGACGAGATCATCGGCGGGCGCAACGACTTCGTGATCAAACCGGCCCAAGGCGCTGGCGGTGACGGCATCATCGTGATTGCCGACCGCTTCGAGGGCCGCTATCGCACGGTGTCAGGCAAGATCCTCGCTCATGAAGAGCTGGAGCATCACATCTCGAGCATCCTCACTGGCCTGTATTCGCTCGGCGGCCACCGTGATCGGGCGCTGATCGAATACCGCGTGACCCCGGATCAGATCTTCAAGAGCATCAGCTACGAAGGCGTGCCGGACATCCGCATCATCGTGCTGATGGGCTACCCGGTGATGGCCATGCTGCGCTTGCCGACCCGGCAGTCCGGCGGCAAGGCCAACCTGCACCAGGGCGCCATCGGTGTCGGTGTTGACCTGGCCACGGGTCTGACGTTGCGCGGCACCTGGCTGAACAACATCATCGCCAAACACCCTGACACCACCAACGCGGTGGACGGCGTGCAACTGCCCTACTGGGACGGTTTCATGAAGCTCGCAGCTGGCTGTTATGAGCTGTGCGGGTTGGGCTATATCGGTGTTGATATGGTGCTTGATCAGGAGAAAGGCCCACTGATTCTCGAGCTGAATGCGCGGCCTGGGCTGAATATTCAGATTGCCAATGATTGTGGGCTGACGTTGCGTACCCATGCGGTTGAAGCGCGGCTGGAAGAGCTGAAGGCGCGTGGGGTGACGGAATCGGTTGAAGAGCGGGTGGCGTTTACGCAGGAGATGTTCGGGCATATTCCTGCTGTGGAAGGCTAAAAGCTGAAAAACAAAAAGCCCCTCACCCTAGCCCTCTCCCAAAGGGAGAGGGGACTGACCGAGGTGGATGCTCGAGGTACGCCGACCTGAACGTCTTGAGTCGAACTCCGGCATTGAAAAGCATGAAGATCGGCTCCCTTTCCCCTCGCCAGCTTGAGATATCGAGCCGAACTCGG